>NZ_NUQC01000001.1:0-193953 GCF_002585125.1 Bacillus sp. AFS029533
GTGACAGCTTTATGTTCAAAATATGGTGCATCCCATTTCTTCCACTCTGGTGAACTCTCTTTATACATCAATGTCCAAAGTGAAAATAAATCTTCTTCATGAATTGGTCTAATTCGTAATGGAAAATTATTACTCAACTTATCTGCTCCTTCACTCATTAAAAATATTAGTAGATTTCAAAATGCCTAAATTAGTTTAAATTTTATTCAACTTATGCATGCTTTAGTTGAATAAGGATTCGTTATTAATAATTATTTTTTGCTTCATGGCTGATTAGGTAAACCATTCATGACAAAGCTTAAAATCATCAATACCAAGCCTATCAAGAAGACGATTTTCCCTCATTTTGTCGTACACAAATAGATAAAAAGAAACATGAAGAAGTAGAGTTTGAATGTCCTTATTGTTGTTTTCACAATGCTACGAGAGAAAAATAGTCCCAAGTGAAGAAAACTCACTTAGGACATAATTAAAATCGCGTTAGATATTTTGTTTTTGTATTCATTTTCCCTTTTTTACTGGTAATGGAGAAAGGTAATAATAAATATTTGATTTTTTATCAATATGAGGCTTAACATCATAATCTGTACGAGTTTCGATACTTATATTAGAATTCTTGGCTACACCTGCATAAAAATCATATTTAATTCCTGATGCACTTTCAATAACTTTTTCTATTGTGGTATTTCCTTTAGTTTGTTTTACTAATGCGCCATTTCCGTTAGTAATCCAACTTACTTTTTTCTTCTTTTGAATTAAACTCGCTGTCCCTAAACCTTCCCCTTTATTGGTACGGAATAAATAAACAATAATTTTTTCATTGTATACATATTTTGATTCTCCAAGGATTTCTACAATTTCTGGTGATTTTTTTATACCATATTCTATGGCTTCACTCTCCGAATCAAATGCTTTTAAATTTTCTTTTTCAGTACAACCGGTTAATAATAGACCAACTACAGACATTATAATTAATAAAAAAGTAATTTTCTTCATTTATTCCTCCTTAAATTCTATAATATCTATTTTACTATGCATATCTTAGAAATAGGCCCTGTTAAACTATAATGTTGATTTTTGAGTACTAAAAAAGACTATTTTCACCAAACAGTCATTTTAATGTTTGATTCAACTAATGCATGCGTTAGCCAAACATGATTCCTCGGATTCACAACAGTGAATGGGAGTTTTTAATGCACTCCCATGGTAGTTGAATAAGCTAATCCTAATTTATTGAACTTAAAAACATTTCTCCTTTCTCTTCAAATCTTGTTGGATTTTTATCCTTTATAGAAGAAACGATATTTGCAATTATATTCTTTGAATTAGTATCTAAACTTTTTACAACTTCTATATATACTTGAAGCGTTGGTCTATGATTTAATATTCGCTTATGTAATGTTTTCGCCCATTCCATAGCATCAGGTATCATTACATATACAGATTTAGCTAATTCTCTTAAGGTATCATCTAAGGGATATTTTTGATCGAATGATTCAATTGCATGGATTAAACCAAACGTAACCTCATCACGTTCAGTTTTATCATGAAAACCATAACACAAATATTTGATAAAAGTTATTTCTCCATATGCAACAATACGTTCAATGGCTTCTTCAAAATCATTAACCTCTTGTTCACTTTTAAGTAATCTACTACTTTTTAACTTTATAATTTCTTGGTCAATATTCAAAGAAACCATTTCCTATACCTTATTCACACTAAGTTTTATTTTAGCACAATAAAAAGGCTACATAGCAGCCTTTTAAGTTGTTCAACTATCGCATTGCGTTAGTTGAACAAGAGAAAAATATTTTATTCAAAATTACTTCGCCATATTGTATCAGCAATTTTATCCAGCTCAGTTCCAATGCGAAATAGCAAAATACAAATTCCAATCAACAACACTATATGAAGAATTTTATAAATAGAATCTTTCATAAACAATACCCCTTACTTTTTAATCCACTTTTAATGATTTATTCTGTTTTTATCTTAAAATTCCTACTGCTCATTGAATAAACTGCCAAATAAAAAATAGGAGCTGAGTGAAAGATCAGCTCCTAAGTTCTTATTCAACTAATGCATTCGTTAGTTGCATAAGAATTGTTTCTCAACCTTGCAAAAGTCTTCCCATAAATCAGTTTCATTTAACCCATATTTTTCTTTTTTCAAACATTTTACCATAGCTTCTAAAGCACTTTTAAGATTAACAATTAAATACTCTTTTATTTCAGTATCTGTTTTATTTTCCCATTTTGATTGGGGCATACCAACATCAATAGTAATATATCTAAATTTTTTACTTAATCGTAGTTTTTCATATCCTTCAAAATTAAAATCAGAATACATACCATCCACTCGAAGAATTGGTGCAATTTCGTCAATTTCTTTACAATAAATTTTATTACAATGCTGAACTAATAATTTTCTTAATTGAATAAGCTTTGGAGATACAGCATCACTTGCATACGGATCTCCCATCTCTGCACCAAAAGTGAAATAATGACTTTGTGCTACCATTCTTTCCTCCCATAAATAGAAACAATTTAAAATACGATTTACACCCTTTTATTATATCAAACCTTAAGCAACTATCCTGCCATTTTGTTGCATAAAAAAACGAGCTGCGAACAACTAGTGATCTTAAACTAATGCATGCTTTAGTTCAATAAGAATTTAAAAACTTATTGTCTTCTTTGGTAAAAATTTTGGGTTCTTTATCAGAACTGCAACTTTCTTCCCTTTGTTAAATCTTACATTATTAAGCCAATAAATAAACGCATCTTCATTATAACTCAGTCCAAATTCCTCATTTCCGTCCTCATCAACACCAAAAGATACCCAGAAAGGATGGTCATTATTTCTATCATTTAACCATCTAAAAAAATCTTGTTGCAGTTGACGGATATTTCTTCCCACTTTTGCAGGACATCTAAAATAAACTGTATCCTTTTCGTATTCAAATTCAATTTTTACAAACAATTTTAACTTCCCCCATCCGATTGATATATCAAGTAATTATAACATTCCTTATGCAACTAAACTGCCATATAGTTACATAAGGATTAACCCAACATTCTTTTTTCACACAAAAAAAGACCACATTAATTGTGATCATTAATTCTTATATTAAAACGTTGACACGATGATACTAGCAGCACCAACTAAAACACACATCATTCCTCCAAACCGTGTACTCCACTTATAAAAAGAAGATGGTTCTGTTGCACCATCGGATTTCCAGCTTTCTGTAACAACCCAAAATGCTTCTGGATTCAATATTAGTAAAAATCCAAATAAAATGAGTAATATTCCTATAAACATATAAGAAGACCTCCAAAATATTTTGTGATTTTTACTTGCTCATTTTCTTATTTTCTTACTATTTTTTTTGCAAAAAAGATAATTCCAAAGGCAATACCAGCAAAGATTAAAAACCATACAATAATTGGGATAAATAACATTAAGTTTTCCAAATGAATCCTCCCTTTAATCTGTTACTCCTTGATTCCCTTATATACATAACGAATACCAATGATAAAGAATACTGTACTTATTAACAATGGAATTGTTCCAATATTAAACAACGCTGTTCCGAAAACTCCTAAATTTGAGTCCCATCCATCTCCAGCCGGATGAGATAGGTACAAAGAATAGATTGATGCCGAAATAAGAGTAAATCCAAAAAATAAAATACTGGTTAAAACTCCAATTCCTCCAATGATTAGATTCTTCATAATTTTCTCTCCCTGGCTTGTTATATAGTTCTTTCCGGATTAAATATTCTATTAGTCTAAGAAGCTTGCAACTAATCCAAATAACATTGTTAATACGATAAATGTAATAAAGAAATATCCTAAATATCTTATTAGCTTTGGTTTTTTCCCTAGTTCGAAGCTTTTTCTTTTTAAAGGAATAACACCCTCTATTTTTTGTAGATCTTCTATTGGTGAAAATACTTTCTGATCATCCAGGTAAATTTTGCTTTCAGTCGTTTCTGATTCGTGCGTTCTTTCCATAGATTACACCTACCTTTTTAGTTATTTTTAATTTAATTACCTTATGCTATTTACTATATTTTACCATTTTTTATTAAAATTCGATTAGATATTTTTCGCCTTTTAATGCACTTCCTTCATTAAGCACAACCGAAATTATAAAATTAATCCTTCTTCACCTAACTAGCATTCAGTTGAATAAGTATCAACAATCTACTAAAACAGAGCATTTAAAATAAAAAGACGATCAAAACATTCATTTGATCATCTCTTTCCTCTTATTTAATCATCTTAACCATATGATCCTCATCGTAAAATTCACCATTAACAAATAATGCTCTTTTTTCTGTTCCAAAGCTTTCAAAGCCTACAGATTCATAAAGTTTTTTTGCAGATTGATTTGATGAAATAACAGCCAATTCAATTTGTAAAATTTCTTCAATTTCCATAGCATCCTGTATTGCTTGACTTAAAACTTTTTTCCCTACACCTTTACCACGGTAATCTGGTGTAACATACATTCCCCAAATTGTTCCCTTATGTTTCATTTTTTCAGATCTTTTTTGGAAGAAGCCAGCAACTCCAACAAGTAAGCCTTTGTCAAAAGCACCTATAATAAAATTATCGAAAGTCTTAGGGAAATTATTTGTGTGCTGTTCGATTGATTTTTTCTCATATTCAGTTAAACTTTCTCCGAATGCTTCTGGTGATAATGTTAATCCTTCACTTCTTAATCGAATAAACTCAGGTAAATCTTCAATTATTAATTTTCGAATTTCCATACATAATCTCCCTTCGAATCTCTTAGAAGTGCCAAATTTTTAAAGGCACTTTTTACAATTCACTTAAACCAATTTACTTTGCCTCATACAAATATAACATATAATTCTGAAGTTTTAGATAAAAAAAAGACTGATCATATTAATACATGATCAGTTCTTGCATACAATTTCTTAAAGTTTAATAGAAACTAGTTTCAATTCAGTCATCTCTTGTATTGCATATTTTATGCCTTCTCTTCCATATCCGCTTTCTTTTACGCCACCGTAAGGCATTAAATCTACTCTAAATGTAGGAACATCGTTTACTAGCACGCCACCTACATGTAATTTTTTAGTAGCATATAATGCTCTTTGTAAGTTGTTTGTATAGACTCCAGCTTGTAATCCAAATCGACTATTGTTTACTTCATTTATTGCTTCATCAAACTGTTCATATGAATTGATGACGACAACTGGACCAAAAATTTCCTTACAAGATACATCACTGCTATTCTTTACGTTTGATAGAATAGTAGGTTTATAAAGACGTTCTTCAATTATATCGCCACCAGTTACTAGATCCGCTCCATCTTTAAGTGATTGCTTAACCCATTCATCTATTCTAGCAACATCTTTTTTAGAAATCAGAGCACTAATATCTGTTTGAAGGTCTAATGGCGAACCTATATTTAATAATTCAGTAGCATTTTTCATCTTTAAAATGAATTCATTATAAAGTGTATGATGTACAAAAATTCTTTGTAATGAAATACAAACTTGACCGTTATAAATAAAGGCTCCCCATACACAACGATTGATTAATTCATCAGTTAACTGGACTTCCTCATCGATAATCAACGCTGAGTTTGAACCTAGTTCTAACGTTACTTTTTTTAATCCTGCTTTGTTTTTTAATGAGATGCCGACTTCAGGACTGCCGGTAAATGTAATTGCTTTCACGTCAGGATGTTTGACTAAAGCATCACCGATTTCGGAGCCCTTTCCGGTAATTAGGTTAAACGCACCTTTAGGTAAATTCGTTTTATCGATCATTTCAGCTAATGCGATCGCAGAAAGTGGAGTCTGACTAGCAGGTTTTAAAACAACTGTATTTCCTGCAGCAATTGCTGGACCAACTTTATGTGCGACTAAATTAAATGGGAAATTAAACGGGGTAATTGCACCAATTACTCCAACTGGCTCTCTGACTGTATAAGTGACTCGACCTTCGCCACCTGCTACTGCATCTAACGGGATTGTTTCCCCGTAGATTCTTTTTGCTTCTTCAGCAGCTATTTTATAAGTTGCAATCGTTCGATCGATTTCACCTAAAGCTGCCTTTAAAGGTTTGGATGCCTCTAATGCTAAAAGCTCAGCAAGTTTTGAACGATTTTCTTTAAACTGTTCAACTAATTGCTCTAAAATGACACTTCTTTCATATGAGCTGAGCTTTTCCATTTGGGTTTTCGCGTTGTTAGCCGCTTTAATCGCTTCTTCCAAATTCTCTATAGTCGCGATTGGTATTTCGGCTAAAACTTCACCAGAATGAGGGGCAACAAGATTTTCATGTTTTTCCCCTTCAACCCAACTTCCATCTATATAAAATTGTTTTTTCATTCTATTTCACCTCAGTTACAAGCTGGCTAGCAACTTGATGTATTGATTGTTTTATAATATCCAGTCCTTCATCTAATTCCTCGTCAGAAATAATTAAAGGCGTTAAGAAACGAAGAATATTACTATGAACACCTGCGCTAAGAATAATGATCCCATTTTCACAACATTTTTTTGTTAATGCTGCAACAAACTCTTTTGCTGGTTGACCAGAAGTAGGATCTATAAATTCGATACCCACCATTGCTCCTAATCCTCGAATATCATAAATAATTGGAAAATTATTTTTTAATTGTTCAAAACATGATTTAATTTTTTCTCCAATTACTCTAGCTCGAATCCATAATTTTTCATTTTCAATTTTTCTAATCACTTCGAGCGCTGCTACACAACCTAAAGGACTTCCGCCATAAGTTCCACCTAGTTCACCTGGTGATGCAGCATCCATTATTTCAGTACGACCTGTCACCGCACTAATTGGTACACCCGCTGCGATTGATTTTGACATTGTGATTAAATCTGGTTCAATTTCAAAAATCGTTGATGCAAATAATTCACCTGTTCGCCCAAATCCTGTTTGAATTTCATCCGCTATAAACAAAATTCCATGTGACTTACAAATCATATAGACTTCTTTTACAAATTTCTTTGGAGGTACAATAAATCCCCCTTCTCCTTGTACGGGCTCCATAATAACTGCAGCCACTTCTTCTGGAGACACATCTGTTAAAAGAAAATCCTTAAATTGAGAGATACAAAAATTAATATATTCTTCTTCAGATAACTCTTTTGGTCTATTTGATAAATAAGGGAATTTAGCTTTATATGTAGCTGGAGCAAATGGTCCCATTTTATATTTATATGGTTTTACTTTACTTGTTAAAGACATTCCTAATAAAGTTCGCCCATGAAATCCTCGAGTAAACGAAATAATTCCTGAACGACCAGTATACTTCCTCGCAATTTTAACAGCATTTTCAACTGCTTCAGCACCGCTATTTAATAGAATTGTTTTTTTAGAAAAATCCCCAGGCGTTATTTCAGTTAATTTTTTAGCTAAATCAATATAAGACTTATACATTCCTACATGAAAGCAAGAGTGGATTAATCGCTCGGATTGATTTTTAATCGCTTGTACAACATTCTTTGGAGTATGTCCTACATTTAACGTACCAATCGCTCCAGCAAAATCTAAAAATTTATTTCCATCAACATCCTCAACGATCGTACCGTTTGCTTTTTCTACAAAAACAGGTGTATTATTTCCAACTCCATTTGGAATAAACTCATTACGTAATTCAATGAGTTCTTTTCCCTTTGGTCCTGGAACTCCTGCTGAGACATTAACAAATTTTCGATTATTGCTCATGCTAACTCTCCCTCTCTTAAAAAATAATTTCATTTCAATCTATAAAATTATTAAATAATTAGCTTCATTACTAATATACTCGTTTTCAAACATTTAAGAATGAAATAAAACTAGGCCAAGGGCTTTTTCGAGGGAAATGGAAAAGCCACTCATTCGAGCGGCAATTTATTTTAAAACATTAATAATTCACGAATGTCTTCTTCTGTTAAATTAAATGAAGGTTTTCCATTCGTTTCAATAATTTCTCCTATTAATTGCTTTTTCTTCTCTTGTAGCTCATTCATTTTATCTTCAATCGTTCCTTTAGCGACTAGCTTGATCACTTGAACATCATTCATTTGACCGAAACGGTATGCTCGATCTGTTGCCTGGTTTTCAACCGCTGGATTCCACCAATTATCATAAAGAATAACTGTATCAGCTCCAGTTAAATTGAGTCCTACTCCGCCTGCCTTTAATGAAATTAGAAAGAAGTTATGTTCACCAGCGTTAAATCGATTGCATATAGATAGACGTTCTTCTGAAGGAGTTTGTCCATCTAGATAAAAAAATTGTTCTCCCATGATTGAGAGTTCTCTACCGATTAAATCTAACATTTTCGTAAATTGAGAGAAGATCAATACTCTTCTACCGGCTATTTTTGATGCCTCAATGATTTGAAATAGCTGTTCAAACTTAGCTGAACTACCTTCATAACCATCTATAAATAACGCTGGATGGCAACAAATTTGTCTTAAACGCGTTAAACCAGCTAAAATTTTGATATGATTTTTGCCTAATGTAAATTTATCCACTGCTAAATGCTTTAGTGTATCGTGTCGTAGTTTTGCTAAATAAGCTGCATATAATTTTTTTTGTTCTGGTAACAATTCAACAGATTCCTTCGATTCGATTTTCTCTGGAAGTTCCTTAAGTACATCCTCTTTTAATCTTCTTAATAAGAAAGGTCGCACTCTTTTAGAAATTGTTTTCCTAGTCAAATTGCTAAATTCCTTTAACCCTCCAAATAATTCAGGAAAAACTACATGATAAATTGCCCAAAGTTCTTCTAGTGAATTTTCAATTGGCGTACCTGTTAATGCAAACCGTTGATCAGCATTTAGCTTTTTAACAACTTTCGCTGTTTGAGTAAATGGATTTTTAAAACTCTGTGCCTCATCAAAAAATACTGTATGAAACTTTTGCTTTTCGTACCACTTTATATCATTTCTTAACACCGAATAAGAGGTAATGATTACATCGATACCTGCTAGTTCCTTTTGTATTTTCAATCTTTCATTTTTATTTCCATCAATTACAAGCGCTTGAATTTCAGGTGCAAATTTGAATACCTCACTTAACCAGTTATACGTTAATGCGGTAGGACAAACAATTAGGATTGGTGTATTAAATGAACGGATTTCGTTTAATAAGGATTGTATATATGCAAGACTTTGAATTGTTTTACCTAATCCCATATCATCTGCTAAAATTCCTCCAAATCCGAACTTTGCTAAATTCTTCATCCACTTGTATCCAAAAATTTGGTAATCTCTTAACAGATTTTTAAATGCTTTAGGTACTTCATCTACAATTTCATTTGGATTGATTAAACTCTTATAAAAATGATTCAATCGATCTTCAATTTTAAACAAACTAGTTTCTTCCGCAGAATCTAATAAATATAGACCGTTTTTTATAGGTAAGTTTAAAACACTTTCATAATCAAACTCTTGCTCAGGTACTGCATTTAAAAATCGTTTTATCTCTTGTAATTCTCTCGTTTCAAGCGAGTACAAAGTGCCATCATGTAACCGATAATATTTCCGTTTCTCTTTTAGTGCTAATAATACTTCTTTGATTTGTTTCTCAGGAATGTCTAATTCAAATTTAAATTCCAACCAATTCGTTCGTTCTCTTTTTAAATTAACGCGTATTTGAGGTTTCTTATTTTCTTTAAAAATTCTATTTCGAACAGCGGTTGTTGCATAAATTTCGGTAAGTTTTTCAAGTTTCGGTACTATATTTCTTAAAAACTCATATTCAAGTTCTTCATTTTGTAAGAAATAGCCACCTTCAGTTTTTGAAAATGAACTATCTTCCATTAATTGTAATATTTCTAATTCTTTTTCTTCATCTCTAATTAACGTTTTACTAAGTTGAATTTCTTTTTTATCTAGCGGATTTATAACGATGCGATCATAATGAAATTCAAGCCCAGCAAGTAATTTATTTTTAATACGATCTAAATATAGCTTTGCGCTTAATGGGGTTTCTGAATATCGGTTTGATAATGAAGTAGGTATATGCACCTTACCAAGCTTGATAAGACCTGGAATTACTTTCTCAACGTAAAGATGGATTTGGTCTGTTGGAATAATTATTTTTTCATCTGCTGTGTTTTTAACGATTTGTTTTAACTCAACAAGTTGATTAAATTCCTCTACTTTAAGATGATAAATTCTTCCACGGTATAAGACTGTTGAATATGTTTCCATTATCGTTAATTGCTCGATTCCCTTTGCAGTTAAAAAGTATTGACCATTTAAATCCTCTATTTCAAATTCCAATGGTAATTTATCTTCGGTAAATGAAATTCCATTAAATGGTATTCCCTTTTCAATTATTTTGACGTTTTCTGTAACCGTTAATAAATTAATAATTTGGCTCCATATTGTCGGAGGAATGAACATATATTCATTTTTCTTAGTTAGAGGATCATTAAACATTATTTCATCATCCAGCAACTTTATTAAAAGATCCCAAATACGATTAACTTCATTTTGAACACAATGTATATTAGGATCAAAATGAGTCTCAGCTGAAATTTTACTTGGTTTCCCCACTTTAACATCCTTTAAAAAGTTTCGTAGATTTTCTACCTTCTTTTTTCCATATGCCATAGAAATTCCAGGTATTTTATAGCCTTCATTCATCTCAACCACTTCACAAATAAACTCGAAATCAATTATTTGCCGCTCGTCAAAATGTTTTAATTGTCCGCTTTTACGAAATGGTTTATCGTGAAAAAGTTCTAAAATACCATTCGATCTATTTAAGTGGGAGTTTTCTATAAAAATATCAATTTCTGAAGGATTTCCCTCGTTTTTCTGACGTTCAAAAATCGAAATTAAAACTGCAGCTATATGTTGACAATCCGTTTTAATTGAAGCTAGTTTAGGACAAGTGCACTTACAATAAAAATCACCATTATCTTCTTTTATAATATGAACGGTAAAATCTTCATTCCCTAAAACTGTTGCCGTACAATCAACTTCATTATATTTTTCGATTTGTACTTTATTTGCGCGATAAAAAGAGTCACCCCTTTTGAAGGAGACTGTACCGCAGCGTTCTTTTATGATTTTATGATTCAATTTTATCTTCATTATCTGCTCCTTCCAAAATAAATAAAACGAATATAACTATCTTACCATTAATTATTTATTTATCTAAAATATTGCTTTAAATCTTCTTATAAAAATAGAAAAAAGAAGTCATTTTTGACTTCTTTTTGTAAATAAATCTATTTTTGTTCTACAATTCCATGTCTAAAAGCATAAATTACTGCCTGAGTTCGATCGACCACTTCTAATTTCGTTAAAATATTACTAACATGCGTTTTTACCGTTTTTAGTGAAACAAATAAAGTATCGGCGATTTCTTGATTTGACTTACCTTCAGTCATTAAATGAAGTACTTCTTGTTCCCTAGCCGTTAAATCATCATGTAATTCGCGTTGAGTAGATTTTCTCATTCGATTCATCATTTTGCCAGTAACAACTGGTTCTAAAACTGAGCCACCTTTATGTGTCGTTCGTATTGCATTTGCGATATCGCTAGCTCTAGATGTTTTTAACATATAACTGATTGCACCAGCATCAATTGCTGGATATACATTTTCATCATCAATAAAACTTGTAACAATGATGATTTTTGCTTCTGGCCATTTTGAAATAATTTGTTTTGTCGCTTCAATTCCATCCATAACTTCCATAATTAAGTCCATTAATACAATGTCAGGACGTTTTTCTAATACAAGATCTACGCCTTCTTTTCCATTACTTGCTTGACCAACCACTTCAATATCAGATTGAGTACTTAAATATGTAGAAACACCCATTCTTACCATCTCATGATCATCAACTAACACGACTTTGATCAAATTTCCCACCTCTATTCAATTACTGGAACTTTTACTTCTATCTGCGTTCCTCTTTTTGGTATACTTACTATTTTTGCCGTTCCACCAATTTCGGAAGAACGTTCACTTATTGATTGCAAACCATACGAACCAGTTTTTCGGTTTTCGACATCAAAACCAATTCCATCATCAATCATTCGAACTAATACAAAATCTTCAATTTTTCTAATTCGTATTTCAAAAGTTTTTGCATTTGCATGCCTTAAAGTATTCGATAAAGCTTCTTGAATAATCCTAAATAAATGATCCTCTACACCTTTTGATAGTGTAATATCATCGATTTTCCATTTTAATTGAAGAGCTTGACGATTGGTTAATTCAGTTAGAAGCTTTTCTACGCCTTCTTTTAAGCTTTTACCTTCTAACTGAACTGGTCTTAAATGTAATAAAAGTGCACGCATTTCTGATTGAGCATTAATCGCCATTTTTTCAATATATTGTAATTGTTCTTTAAACGTAGTTTCACCTAGTTCATTGATCGCAGAAATCATCATCGAAATCGCAAATAATTGTTGGCTAACTGAGTCATGTAATTCCCTTGCTAGTCTATGTCGCTCTTTCGTTACGACATCTTCAATTGTTTGAGATTCAATTAATTTCTTTTCATCTACTAATTTTTGAACAGTCTTCCTTGAATCTTCAATTTGTTTAGATATTTTTTGAAGTTTTGATTCAATTTCGTTATCAATGGACCGAATTGAATGCTCTGATTCTTTATGATAAATTCCATTTTCTGCCTTTACTATACCTTCCAATAAAGCTTTTTCATTATGACGAATCGTGCTCAAAACAGCTGTACTATAGACAATTGATATAATTATGATTGCTACAAATAATATTAATAGTAAAGAAAAATTTCCAATTTTATACAAAAGCAATTTATCAAGGAAAGTATGATCAACGAAATAATAAACAACGCCACAAATTAAAATACTAGATGTAAATGCAGCAAGACAGATTGATAAAAAGATACCTTTGTCAATTTTCATTTATTTGTCACCTCAATATTTCCGATTGCTAAAGAAGTGACAATTTTTAACTTTCTTGATGCTTCTTTATAATCATTAGAAGTGAACTTACAATTCTTGTTAAACCCGTTCAATTTATTTTTAAGGATATTAATTTTGCCATATAAAGTAGAATGCTGGATCGAGACTTCCAAATCATACGGCACATACAAAGTAATATTTCCGATGATTCCATTTAATACCAACACAGTCTCTCCTTCAGGAATAAATGACTCCGAAAGATCGATTATGACATCTCCAATTCCAAAATAATAATCTACATCTTCTAACTCAAATGATTCATTTTTAAGATGAATATTTGTAAAAAATCGATTTGAAATGAGAGAATTTGTTTCAAAGACACCTGTATTCGTTGTTTCAACTATGTTAGGTATAATGACTTTTGCATTAAATTTAGAATTAACAAATATTAAATATCCAACATAAATCACAATAAAGGATAATACCCCTAAGATTGATTTCAATTGAAATACATTACTGATAAATAAAATGATTCCTCCAAAAAACGCGATATTCGCAGATGTAGAAGGGTAAACTTTACGTTTTTTTGCCCCATACTGAAATAAATAAATACCTACCCCAGCTGCGATTATTGCAAAAGGATTTAAAAATAGATCAAATAATAATCCTATGCCTGCAATTATAAATAATAATCCAGTTAATTCATTGCTAGACAATCGTCTAAATCGCTTCATATAGCTCTCCTCTATTCACTAAACTAGCTTGTTAATAGCAATCGAAAGCTTTTGTTATTAACTATTCTACTATGTAGTTTATCTATTTTTTGTTTGTTTTGATACAAACTTAAGTATTGTCTTATCTCGGTCTTAAGACTGAGATTTTTTTATAGAATTATGTAACGATTAACGATCCTTGGACTCGTTATGAGTAAGTTAATCGCGGCTTTTTGCCTTTTTACATACTCATCAACATCTTATGAGTCACTATTTCGCGATTTCTTCTTTTATTACTTACTCATGAACCTATTATGAGTCACTAAATCACGACTTCTTGCCTTTTTACATACTCATGAACCTATTATGAGTGACTAAATCGCGATTTCTTCCATTTTTACTTACTCATGAACCTATTATGAGTCACTAAATCACGATTTCTTGCCTTTTTACATACTCATGAACCCCTTATGAGTCACTAAATCGCGATTTCTTCCATTTTTACTTACTCATGAACCTATTATGAGTTACTAAATCGCCATTTCTCTCATTTTTACTTACTCATGAACCTATCATGAGTCACTAAATCGCGATTTCTTCCATTTTTACTTACTCATGAACCTATTATGAGTTACTAAATCGCGATTTCTCTCATTTTTACTTACTCATGAACCTATTATGAGTCACTATCGTTCTTTCTTGCCTTTCTACTACCTCATGAACCTATTATGGGTTAGTAGTTCAAGGATTCTTGCCTCATTGACCGCTTTTGTATCACAAAATTTCAAAAGAAAAAGAAGAGTATAAATACTCTTCTCTCTTACTTATAAGACTTAGTATTCATCATTTTACTAATTTTTTTCCACTTATCTCTTTCTTGTCTAGCTAGTGATGCATCTTGTTTACGTTCTGCATACGCTAGTTCCCTCATTAATTTACGATAGCTTGTGAGTCTTTGTTGATCTAGTTCGCCGTTTTCGATTGCCAGGTTAACTGCACATCCTGGTTCGTTTTCGTGTGTACAGTCTGAGAATTTACATGATTTAGCTAATATTTCGACATCTGTAAATGTCGAGCTTATATGCTCTTCTCCGCCCCAAAGCTGTAATTCTCGCATACCTGGTGTATCGATGACCATTCCGCCAGATGGTAGGAAAAATAATTCGCGGTGTGTAGTTGTATGTTTACCGCGATCATCACCTTCACGGACGTCCTGTGTTATTTGTATTACTTCACCGATTAACGCGTTTAATAATGTAGATTTACCGACACCAGAAGAACCAAGTAAGGAAACAGTCTTCCCTTCTGAAATGAGCTGTTTCAGTTCTTCAATCCCTTCTCCATTTGTACTGTTTACAGAATAAATCGGTACACCAAATGCAATTTCTTCAACTGCTGCAATTTTGGTTGGTAGGTCAGTGCATAAATCCTTTTTTGTTAAAACAATAATTGGATTTGCTCCACTATCATAGGCAACAAGTAAATAACGTTCTAATCTTCTTATATTAAAATCGTTATTCAATGCCATTACTAAAAACACGTAATCTATATTAGCAGCTACTATTTGTTCTTCAATTTTTTCTCCTGCAGATTGCCTTGAAAATTGACTTATTCTCGGCAATACCTTTTGAATAATTGCTTTGTTTTCACCTTTTAACGGTTCAATTACAACCCAATCTCCAACGGATGGAAAATCACTTTTTACTTTTGCCTGGAATTGAAATTTCCCAGAAACTTCACCAGTTAGTTCATTTTCTCCATCATGCAATTTATAAATTTGTCTTTGTTCAGATATAACTCTTGCAACTACAGTATTTTGATCCTTTTCTCCGAACGCTTCGTTCCAACCTAATTGTTTTAAATTCATTTTGTCCTCCAATTATATAAGGACAATAATGAAGATTTACTCCATTTTTTGTCCTCTACTATTTACCTTCTTCTGAACTAAATTAATTAACTTTCCCATATCCATCACTCCGTTTCATATATAGTACTTTTAGTATATCCAAATTTTAGAAAATCGTCCATATGAATTAATTGAATATTAAAAAAGGACGAAACATTCTATTTTCGTTTCGACATTTTTTGACAATTTCCATTCTTTTGTTTAATTAAACTTTTTTAATATTAAAGTAAAAAATTATAAAAACCCTTGAAATATTTCAAAAACTTATTATTATTTAGATATAGGTCTTTTTGTTCAGGCTGTACTAATACAGGTCAATCGACAAAGTCTAAAAATACTAATTTAATAAGAAAAATCAGTATTGCAAGATTTGTCTGACAATATAAAAAACTTTACAGAGATACGCTATTGTGTGTTATACTAAAATAGTAAATTGGTCCCAAGTTTTTTTTGCGGATCTAGATATAAATTTAGTAGCATTGTTCTGTTGAAAATAGTTAGAAATTTTTTTTAACTTAAATTGTCGAAATTTGTTGAATTCGGAAATTATTTTTTACAGTAAATTGACAGAATAGTATATGAATTGACGACAATAAATATTCATACAGAAAATTACACAGAATAGCACTTATGAGGGAGGAATTTGAATGAGCGTAGCAGCAAAACAAAACGTTTCATCAAACGAGCAAAATCAAAAAACGAAACACCCACCTGGCCTTTACTTACTTTTTGCAACTGAGGCTTGGGAGCGCTTTAGTTATTATGGAATGCGTGCACTTTTAGTTCTTTATTTAACAACTTCAGTAGTTCAAGGTGGACTTGGATTTAAAGATGCTTGGGCACTACAACTTTATGGATTATTTACTGGTCTTGTATATTTCACTCCAATCATTGGTGGTTGGATTACAGATAATTTCCTTGCAAAGCGTGCTGCTATAACACTTGGTGGTATTATTATGGCAGCTGGTAATATCGCATTATTCGGTATTCATTCTTCAACAGGTTTATATCTTGGTTTAATTTTAATGATTATCGGTAATGGTTTCTTCAAGCCAAACATTTCAACAATTGTTGGTGAACTTTATGAAGGAGATGACCCACGTCGTGATGGTGCATTCACAATCTTCTACATGGGTATCAACTTAGGTGCATTCTTTGCTCCACTTGTTACTGGTTATTTAGCACAAACTTTATTTATGTCAAAAAATGCTGCTGGTGATGATTTATTCGGTTACCGTTATGGTTTCTTAGCAGCAGCGATCGGTATGATTATTGGTCAAATTATTTTCAACTTATTAGCATCAAAATATCTTGGTGATTTAGGTACAAAACCTAATGCAAAAGTTGTGAAAGAGGGTAACAGCGCTTCAGTTAAGGATATTCCTCTTACTAAAAAAGAAAAACAACGTACAACAGTTATCTTTATCTTAGCTGCATTCGTAGTATTTTTCTGGGCTGGATTTGAACAAGCTGGTTCATCATTAACACTTTATACAGAGCGTTTCTTAGATCTTAAAGTTGGTAGCTTCAATGTACCATCTGCATGGTTCCAATCTGTTAACCCATTATTCATTATGCTTTTCGCTCCAGTTCTTTCTATGATCTGGATTAAAATGGCAAGAAATGGTAAAAACATCAGCGTTCCTGCGAAAATGGCAATGGGTCTTATCCTATTAGGTGTTGGTTTTGCATTCACAATTATGGCGGTTATGAAAACAGGTTCTGATCCAAATCATATTACTGTAAAAGCAAACATGTTATTCATGGTTATGACATATTTCTTCCATACAATTGCTGAATTAGTACTTTCACCAGTTGGTTTATCAGCAGTTTCTCGTTATGCACCTGCTAAACTTGCTTCATTATTAATGGGTGTATGGTTATCATCAAGTTTCATTGCAAACTTAGTTGGTGGACAATTAGCTGCATTTACAACAACTCTTGGTATGTTACAAGTATTCTTAGCAGTAGGTGGAGCAGCAATCGTTGCAGGCTTAATCTTACTTGCTTTATCACCAAAACTTGCAAAAATGTTAGACTAATTACAAAATTAAAAGAACTCGATCACTCGAGTTCTTTTTTTATTTCTACATTTTTATTTGCCAGTACTACCAAAACCACTTACTCGTTCTTCCCCTGCGAAATCATCATCAGCTAATAAGAACTTTTGGAAAACAGCTTGTCCAATTCTCTCACCTTTTTGTATGATAACAGGCTCCTTTGATACATTTATTAATTGCATCATGATATGGCCATCATTTGAAGGATTGCTGTAGTAGTCCGAATCAATTACCCCTACTCCATTTCCTTTCATTAAACCTTTCTTTAACGGTGTAGACGAGCGTACAAATAATGCTAAAAATTCGTCTTTTTGCATATACGCTTTTAATCCTGTACCAACAAGTTTGATCTCGTTTGGATTGATAATTGTCTCTTCAATACATTCGATATCATAACCAGCTGCATGTGTCGTTGCTCTTTTCGGAAGATTCACTCCACAATTTTCGAATCCTTTTGCTACTTCAAACCCTCTTATTTTTTCCAAAACTTTCACCCTTTTCCATTTAATCCATTTCTAGTTTAACATAGATATTTTCATAATGATAAAATTATTATAGTCCATAAAAAAAGAGACTGTCTTAAAAAACAGACAGCCTTTTACTAATTTATTGGCCAATTTTATAATAATCTTGAGTGTTATATTGTCTAAATCCACAATCTAAATATAATTTCTTCGCGTTACTATTTTCTAGCGCAACTTCTAAATGAATTTCGTTTCCAATCTCGTTTTCTTTTTGAATGGTTTGGAGTAATGCATTTTTTCCATATCCCCTACCTTGGTATTCTGGAAGTATTGCAAATCCATAAATCCAACTCTCATTCTTTTCACGAAGCAAACTCATTTTACCTATTTTTTCATCATTTACTTCTATTATAAATAAATCTCGATCTGGTTCATTTAAGATCCGTTGATTGTACTTCTCTGCATCACTATTTTCAAATCCGAAACATACAACATCTAAATTTGAAATAAATGCGAAATCTAATTGCTCTGCTTTCGTGAATTTAACGATTGGAGTAAATTCTTTTACCTCTTGGTCTTTCCAAGCCATTTGATATTCCGAAAAAGAATAGGTACAATTTTTTTGATTTCGAATAAATTCTTTTGCTGATGCTGAAGCTTCAGGTGCATTTAATAAAATGGTAGTGGTTGGAGCGATTGAATTCAGTGCTTCAGTTAACAAACTAGAAAAAATTCCTTTTCGTCGAAAATCCGGGTGAACCATACCACAGATTTCAACTTTTTCTCCAAAATAGTAAGTCGCTAAAAATCCAACTAATTGATTTTCTTCATAGTGAAAGAAATCTTCTTTTACATCTTTTCTTCGATTTCTTAACATTTCCCAGTTTAACTTTAAAGTTATTTCATCAAATTTTTCGCATGCATCTTGTAAAATGCTAATTTCGTTTAATTGTTTTTCTGAAATCAAATTTTCCACCTACTTCTTACAATATTTCTGTTATTCCCTTTAGAGTTATTCAACAAAAAAGCATTTCTTCCTTTATTTAGAAGAATGCTTTAATCGAATTAATTACTATTTATTTCCTCAAGAAGTATATCAAGTGCATTACTTTGATTCGATGATTTCATATTCGTAATGAAAAATTCCTTTTTAGTTTGAAGTTCTTCAATTGATTCTTGAAGTGATTTATTCGTTAAATCCTCTTCTTCCAACATCAATGCAAAGCCTTTTTCTTTAAAAGAATTTGCATTTAATATTTGGTCTCCCCTACTTTGATTTTTCGTAAGTGGGATGATGATCATCGGTTTATGTAACGCTAAAAACTCAAATATGGCATTTGACCCACCTCTTGTAATAATCATTTGGGATGCGGCCAGTACGTCTGCTAACTCGTCATGAACATATTCAAATTGCTTATAGCCTTGAATATTTTTTAAACTTTCATCAACATTTCCTTTACCACATAGGTGAACAATCTGATACTTTTTCGTTAGATCCTGTAATGATTCTCTAACAGTTTCATTGATTTTCTTTGCACCTAAACTTCCACCCATAATTGTTAAGATTGGGATATAGCTTTTAAAATTAAGAAATTCTAAGCCCTTTTCCCTTGAGCCATTTAATAGCTCTTTTCTTATAGGTGAACCAATTACTGTTGTTTTATTTTTTGGAAAATAATTTTTTGCTTCTTCAAATGATGTAAATATTTTGGTAGCAAAACGCTGAGAAATTTTATTTGCAAGTCCTGGTGTCATATCACTTTCATGTATAAAAATTGGAATTTTCAATGTGCTAGCAGCAATGATTACTGGTACAGAAACAAAGCCACCCTTTGAAAAAACTAAACTCGGCTTAATTTTTTTTAATACTTTTCTTGCGTCAAGACAACCTTTTATTACTCGAAACAGATCAATAATATTTTCAAAATCTATATATCGTCTTAATTTTCCGCTTGAAATCCCATAATAAGGTAATTCAATTTTATTTATTAGTTCCTTTTCAATTCCTTTTTTAGATCCAATATAATGAATATCCCAATCATTTTTATTTAACTCATTTATAATGGCGATATTTGGTGTTACATGCCCCGCAGAGCCACCACCGGTAAATACGATTCTTTTCTTAGACATATTAACTCCTATCTATTCTTTTTCAAACTAATTAACTAATCACAAATTTTCACAAAGTCCAAACTGCGACCAAAAAAGCCTACTGGAATATCGTTATCGCCCCCACTATATTAACACTCTATTTATACTCAATTTTATATCTTTATGAGCCTTCATAGCTAAAAAATGCATAATTAGGCAAAGTATTCTCTTGATAAATTCACCAAATCAGAGTGTATTTCCTCTAAAAAACAAAAATGCATTACTTCACATTGTAGAAGTAATGCATTTTTGTGTATAGACAAAGTATTTAAATTTGATTTTCAGATATGTTCTTGTATTTCATGACTGGTCTGGCTCATGTATTGGAATGGATAGACTTCGCACCAACTTCAATTAATTAGATCAATGATTTTATCTTTTATCATTAGGATCAACTTCAAACCATTCTGACATCGATAAGTTGGTAGTAGAATCCTCCCAATCATCAATTGACATATCAGAAAAATCCGTTTCTAATAATTGTTCAGAAGTCTTCTTTTGATTAGAGTCGTTTCCATGATTGTACTGTTGGTGTTGTTCTTCTTTATGATTTGTAAAATCTGATGATAATTCCGAATAATTTTTCTCATTAATACTCGTTAATCCAGTTATTATGCCGCTCGATTGACTTTCGTCCATTGTACTTGCAGAATACTGGTTTATCTCTTCTATATTTTGATTATTATACTTTTTCCTATTAGCTACTCTTGAGTTTTGTTGCTTTTCCTCGAAATGTTCATGTTCTTGATGCTCTTGTTTTTGTTGATGATCTTCATGTTCATAATGTTCTTGATGATTTTCGTGATCATGATGCTCTTGATGATTTTTATGACTTTCATTTTTAGGCTCAAAAATACTTGCTGAAAATTCCTCCACATTATGGATTAAATTTTCAGCCCAATTAGGATGATCAGGATGGTGTTCATGACTTTTGTGATGCTTGTGATGTCTGTTTTGCTCTTGATGGTCTTGATGGTCTTGATGGTCTTGATGGTCTTGATGCTCGTTATGATGCCCTTTATTATGTTCTATATCATGGTGTAAGTTTGATTCATTTTCACTGCTAATCATTGATAGAGTAGTTTTTAATTCTTTTTCTATATTAACAATTTGATGGTCAAAATTATGTAATTGCTTTTTAATTTCTTCCATATGAGATTCTATTTCATCTATTCTTTTGTTAACCTTATGCAAATTTTTTTGGTGTTCATTTTTTTTCAAATCAAATTGCTCTAATAATTTATCAAATGAAAGATCCATTTTTCTCACCTATTTCGTTTTTTAATATTATGTGTAAATCCACTGTATCCAAATCCTTTTTAATGTAAAATTTACATTAGTCGAAGTTGAAATTGTAAAATACAAAAAAGGGACTCCTTTTAGAAGTCCCAATTAGATTCAGTATCATTCATATAATTTAAATAAAATTTTACCAGTAATAACGACTACATCGTTCTGATTCTTTGCATTTACTTTAAAATGTAGTATGTTTTGATCAACTTTATCAAGTGTTGAATTTAATGTGATGACATCATTTAGAAATACCATATTCTTAAATCTTATAGAGTAATTTTCAATAAAGCCAACTTCTAAATAATCGGAAAAAAGCTTAGCTAAATTTCCCATTGTCCACATGCCATGTGCTATAATTCCAGGTAATCCAGCTTTTTTTGCTTCCTCATCAATTGTATGAATAGGGTTATAATCACCTGATGCTCCTGCGTATTTTATTAAATCCATTCGAGATACTGGTTCAAGTATGACTGGTTTCAACGAGTCGCCAATTTGTAAATCTAATAATACTGTCATACCGTTAGCACCTTCCTAACCTCTTCAGTTATAATAACAACTGATTTAGTAGTAAAAATAACATTGCCAGCTTGATCTTCTCCGATATCTGACAGTACTAGAAACCCCATAAAGCCATGCCCACCACGTTTTTCATAATAGTCCTTAATCTCTGTATAACAATAAATGGTTTCACCAACTAAAAGTGGCCTTTTATATTCAAATGTTTGCTCACCATGAATTAGACCAACATTTGGTAGGTTAAAATTCTCTATTTTTCCATAGTCAAATACTCTAGGAAATGTCGTCGGAGCAATATTTTGTCCATATCTAGATTGTTTTCCATATTCTTCGTCAACATAAATTGGATGTAAATCCCCAATTGCTTCGGCAAATTTTTTTACAGCACCGCGTTCTACAGTATTTTTTACTGATTTAGAGCGTTTACCAATAAACGATTTAAACATTTCATCCACCTCAATTTTTTAAGCTTTAGGTCCACCTGCAACATATAAAACTTGCCCATTTACATAAGAAGACTTTTCGTCAGCAAAGAATGCAACTGCATTTGCAATATCCTCTGGTTTACCTGTTCTGCCGGCTGGTATTTGGCTTAAACTTGCCTCAACTAGTTGTTCAAACGTAATACCGATGCGATTTGCTGTTTCTTTCGTCATTTCAGTTTCAATAAACCCTGGTGCCACAGCGTTAGATGTGATTCCATATTTACCAAGTTCAATTGCAAGTGTTTTCGTTAGACCTTGTAAACCAGCCTTTGCAGTTGCATAGTTTGATTGTCCACGATTGCCAAGTGCAGATGTTGAAGAAATATTAATGATTCTTCCATATTTTTGTTTAACCATATAGGTTTGTGCAGCACGTACAACATTAAATGAACCTTTCAAGTGAACATCCATAACAGTATCCCAATCTGAGTCTGTCATTTTAAATAATAAATTATCGCGAATAACACCTGCGTTATTGACTACAATATCTAATGAACCAAATGTATCATGAACCTCTTTCATAGCAGTTTCAACTTCATTGGTATTAGTAACGTTTGCAACTTTCGTGTATATTTCATATTGCTTAAATTCTGAAGCAGTTTGTAATAGTGCTTCTTCATTCACATCAATAATCGCTACTTTCGCTCCTTCTTTTGCAAATAATTCTACGATTCCCTTTCCGATACCTCGACTACCACCAGTAATAAAGGCTACTCTGCCTTCAAATCTTCCAGCCATTTCACTTCTCTCCCATCTTTTAAACGTACTGTCCTAATTTAACATGTCCTTTTAGTAAATTACGTGAAATGATTAAGCGTTGAATTTCATCCGTACCGTCGTATATTCTCCATAATCTTGCTTCACGGTACCATCTTTCAATAGGAAGTTCTTTTGTATACCCGATTCCACCATGTATTTGAAGTACGCGGTCTACAACTCGATTTCCCATATTCGAACCATATAGTTTTGCCATTGATGCTAAATGTCGATTGTCTTCTCCTTGATCGAGTGTATATGCGGCATTTAATACAAGCCATTTGGCAGCTTCTATTTCAACAGCAGAATCTGCTATTTGCCATTGTATTGCTTGTCGTTCGGCAATTGGTTTTCCGAATGTTTCCCTTTCTTTTGAGTAGTCAATGGCCATTTGTAATAAACGTTCAGCAGCTCCAACTGCTGTGGCCCCTACAATCCATCGTGCAAATCCGATCCATTCAAGTCCTAAATTATAGCCACCATTTAATTCACCCAAAATATTTTCTTCAGGCACACGGACATTATCAAATACTAAACCAGCTGGTCCCCATTCGCCCATTGTATGGATAAATTCAGACCTCCACCCCATGTCCCGGTCGACTATAAAACAAGTTACACCTTCTCTTCCACCCGTTTTTTGATGTCTTTCTTTATCCGTTATTGCAATGACCATTACAAAATCTGCTTCGTTTCCACCTGTAATAAATGTTTTTTCACCGTTTAATACCCATTCATTCCCATCCTTTACAGCGGTCATTTTAATGTTTTGAGTATCAGAGCCAGCATTAGGTTCCGTCATGGCAAAGCATGATTTTTTTTCTCCATTTATTGTAGGAATAAGGTATTTCTTTTTTTGTTCTTCGTTACAATAAAACAAAATATTATCCGCATAACCACCAAATTTGAAAGGAACGAATGTTTTTGAAATTTCCATATAAATAATTGCTAACATCATTTGGCCTAAATCAGCACCACCATATTCAGTAGGTGTATTAATTCCCCAGAAACCAGCTTTTTTTGCTTTTAATTGTAGTTCCTTTTCAACCGCGGGATCTAAGCTTGGTCTGCCCTCACGTTCATTTCTAAGTACTTCATTCTCTAAAGGGATTAATTCTTTTTCAACAAATTTTCGAATTGTTTTTTGAATCATTTTTTGTTCGTCAGTCAGGCGTAAATGCATTTAAATTTCCCCCGTTTCATCTGATCAAATCTTTTCATATCAAAAATTCATTATGTTCTCGGCTCTAAAATCACTTTTCCAACAGTTTTCCTTGATTGCAATATCGTATGGACATTGGCAGCTTCACTTAATGGAAATACTTCTCCAATCGTGATCGTTAATTTCCCTTCAGCTAAATAAGTAAATAACTCTTCTAAGCTTTGTTTAATTAATGCCTTTTTTCTCAAAAGTGGTGGTAAGAAAAACCCAATTACTGATTGATTTTTTGCCATTAGAGAGGATGGGTAAAACTTACTTTGCTGGCCACTTGCTACACCATAAATAACTAATCTTCCGAAATAAGCTAAGCAATCTAACGTTTTATAAAAAACATCGCCTCCAGCCATCTCTAAGGCAACATCTACACCTTTTCCATTTGTAGCTTCAAGTACTTTGTGTTCCCAGCCTGCTTCTGTATAATTGATTAATACATCTGCGCCCATCTCTTTTGCTAGCTGTAATTTTTCGGCTGTACTTGCTGTAGCGATTACTTTACCTGCTCCAAAAAGCTTCGCTAGTTGCACAGCTAAAGTACCTAGACCACCTGCTGCCGCATGAACTAAAACGGTTTCTCCTGGTTCTAACATACCCATTGTTTTTAAGATATGGTAAGCACTTAATCCTTGGACGGGTAATGCAGCGGCTATTTTAAAATCCATTCCGTTCGGTAAAGGAATAATTGAACGCTCATCTGTCAGAGCAAAGTCTGAGTATCCACCACATTCTAACATTGAAACTACTCGATCACCAATCTTTACTGAAGTAACTTCGTCTCCAATTTCCACTACGACTCCTGCAACTTCAGCACCAGGTACATACGGCAAAGTAGTTTTAACTACATATTGATTTTCTCTTCGCGCTGTATCAGCATAATTGACACCTGCTGCATGCACTTCAATTAATACTTCTTTCCCCTTTGGAACTGGTCTTTCAAGTTCGACCTTCTCTAATACCTCAGGACCACCAAATTGTTTAAATTGAATTGATTGCATCGTAAACTTCCTTTCAGTTTTTTATTTACCAGTAAAAATCGCTTTTCTTTTTTCTTTAAATGCTAAAACACCTTCTTGATGGTCTTCAGTTGCTACCATTAGTGGCTGAGTAATTCTTTCAAGTTCTAGCATTTCATCTAAAGTTGATGTAAAAGATTGATTAATTAGTTTTTTCATCATACCATTTGCTTTACCAGGACCTGCGGCTATTTTATTTGCAAATTTTACTGTTTCTTCAGCTAAGTTTTCAGCTGGTACGAGTGCGTTAATCATACCAAGCTGATACATTCTTTCAGCAGGAACTGGCTCTGCAGTAAAGAAAAACTGTTTTGCTAAATATGGACCGATTAACCTTGGTAGGAAATAAGAACCGCCTCCATCAGAGATTAATCCAACTTGAGAGAAGCTTAAAGCAAATTTACTATCGTCTGCTGCAATGATTAAATCACATGCTAAAGCCAAGTTAAAACCAGCACCAGCTGCAAAACCATGAACTGAAGCTATTACAGGCTTTTCGATCTCACGAATCGTTTTAATAACTGTATTTAGGATTCCTATATGCTCATATACTGCATTTGGAGTGACGTTTCCCATCGTTTTTACATCTCCACCAGCTGAAAATGAACGACCTGCACCATTTAGTACAATTGCTTTAATTTCCGGATTCAGTTTTGCTTGATTAAGCGCTTCAGTAATACCATTTAACATTTCATAACTAAAAGAATTTAAGCTTTCAGGCCTATTTAGTGTTAAAGTTAAAATCCGCTCATTAATTTCTACTATTAAATGTTGTTTACTCATTTATTACACTCCTTTTATATGAATCTATTTAACTGCTAGATCATTGGCAATCCTTATCAGATTTTCAGCGAATTGGTTAAATTTTGCAAATCGCTGATCACTTGTTTGTCCAGCTTTAAATCGATAGAAGATTTGTTGAACAATTACTGCTAATTTAAAATAGGCGAATGCCATATAGTAATTAATGTTTGATAAATCTCTGCCACTTTTCTTTGCGTAGCCTTCAATAAATTGATTCCTTGTAATAAATCCTTCTTGAATCGTAACAGGTGGTTTACCTAAGCCAAATTTTAATAAATCAGGATCATCATTTTGAATCCAATAGCATAAAGCAACACCTAAATCAGCTAATGGATCACCAATTGTTGCCATTTCCCAATCAAATAGTCCAATCATTTCTTTTAAATCGTGACTAAACATCGAATTATTCAATTTGAAATCATAATGAATAATTGATGACTGATGATTTTTTGGTACATTATTGATTAACCAACTCATTAGTCGATCAACTTCGGCAATTTCACTAGTCTTTGCCCTGTTATACCGTCCAATCCAGCCGTTTACTTGTCTTTCCATAAAATTCTCAGGTTTTGTTATTTCTAGGAGTTTTGTTTTTGTATAATCAATGGAGTGTAACTCAACCAGCTTATTTACCATTACAGTAGATAATTTTTTACGATCTTCAATTGTTACGTTTAAATGTGGAGGAAATGATGAGTCAAATACTTCACCATTTTTTCTTTCCATAATGAAAAATGGACTACCTACAATTACATCATTTTCTGAATATAAAATTGGCTTAGGAGCAGCCGAAAAGTGAGGATGAATTTCTGATAAAATACGAAATTCTCTTTTCATATCGTGTGCTTTTGGAGCAACTGGGCCAAGTGGCGGCCGTCTTAACACCACTTCCCATTCTCCAATTTTTAGTAAATAGGTTAAGTTTGAATGACCCGATGAGAACTGACGAATCGCTAATTCTCCATCTGGTAGTTCCTCAATATTTTTTGCTAAAAATTTATGTAAAACATGAGGATTTAACTCTTCACCTTTGCGAACTTGAATCGTTTCCAATTCGATCTTTTCAGCCATATTCCCCCTCCTTTACTTTAGAAAATTCAGTTTATTTAACAACTAAATGCCTTTCTAACTGTTCTTTAAATAACTCAGGAAGTACTTCGCTACGCTGTTCTTTAAAATTAAAAAATACGATGATCGCATTACCTGTAGCAATCATTTGCTTTGTCTCTTCACAACAAATTTCATGTTCGAGATGAAAGCTTTTGTTTCCTATTTTTGAAATATAGGTTGATACTGATAATTTTTGATTGAAGTGACCTTGATTCACAAAATCACATTTTGTTGACGCTAGAATAAACTTCCAATCATCTAGATTCATTGAATAGCCAAGCGATTGGAAGAATTTAATTCGCGCTTCTTCTAAATAAATAAAGTAACTAGTATTGTTAATATGACCTAATGCATCGGTTTCACAAAATCTAGGGGTAACGGTGAATTTTTCCATAAAACTACCTACCTTTATCAATTATTTACCAATACTAACTGGTCGGTATGTAAAGGAGAAGGAGACAAAAGATTACTCCTCTACTTTAATCCCTTTTAAGATCATATCTTGGAATGACTTCGCTATTTCAAATGCATTTTTTTGTCCTTCTGCGTTATACCATTCATAACTCCAGTTC
Organism: Bacillus sp. AFS029533; assembly: GCF_002585125.1. NCBI lineage: Bacteria > Bacillati > Bacillota > Bacilli > Caryophanales > Bacillaceae > Bacillus > Bacillus sp. AFS029533. The sequence goes on from NZ_NUQC01000001.1 coordinate 27,977, forward strand.
ATAACACCTAAAATACCAAATGAAACGATTGGTACGTCTAAATCTGATCTTAAATCACCATTTTTAATTCCTTCATTAAGAAGTTTCTCAATATTAAATCTGTATAAATCCCTTTTGGCTTTAATTTCTGTTAAACTTTCAGGATTTAAATGTCTCATTTCACGATAAAACACTTTTGCACTTGGACCTTGCTTTTTAATGTCCATTAAACTTAAATAAATGACTTCAAATAGCTTATCTGAAAAGCTTTTCTTTGAATCATTAATAACTTCTTCCTGCTCATTTAATACTTCATCAATAAATTGAAGGTGAATTTCCATAAGAAGCTGTTCTTTGCTTGTATAATAGTAGTAAAAAGTTCCTTTTGTCACTCCGATCGATTCGACGATATCTTGAATGGATGTACTCGTAAATCCTTTTTTATCAAATAGCTGTATAGAGTGTTCCTTTATTTTTTGTTTCATTAGATGTCCTCGCAATCTTAAAAATTCAATAGAATTATATCATAGTACAAGGAAGGTTTTATCAAAATTCAATTTATTAATGTTTATAAATAAGTATGTGTGGTTGATGTCCACTGCAGGATGCTCGCTTTTTTTGTGTAGCGAGATTCTTTAGCTTCCTCGTCAAGTTCGTTCCTGGGGGTTTCAGTCTTCCAACATATCCCACAGGAGACCGTTCTTTCAATTACCCTTGATAGATAGAGCTTTCCTCTTCTCTAATTGCCTTTCTTAATATTTTGCCAACATTCGTTTTCGGTAGTTCGTTTCGGAATTCGATTATTCGAGGAACTTTATAGGTCGCTAAATGATTTTTACAGTATTCCTTCATTTCTTCTATAGTAAGATATTTATCTTCTTTAAGGACTATCACTGCTTTTACTGTTTCACCTCTATAGGAGTCGGGTACCCCTATTACTACAGCCTCTTTTACGTAGGGATGCTCATAAATTACTTCTTCAATTTCACGAGGATATACATTAAAGCCACTTGCGATAATCATATCCTTTTTTCGATCTAGAATTGAGACGTAACCATCTTCATCGACGCTCGCAATATCACCAGTATATAACCATCCATCTCTGATTGTATTTGCCGTTTCTTCTGGCAAATTCCAATAGCCTTTCATTACTTGAGGACCTTTAATGATTAATTCACCAATTTCTCCTACTGGAACTTCGTCTAATCCGGTAGCTATGTCAACAATTTTTGAATCAGTAGATGGATAAGCGATTCCCACAGTACCAGGCTTTCTTGCTGCAAATGCAGGATTACTATGAGTCGTTGGGGACGCTTCAGATAATCCATAGCCTTCTAAAATAGTAGCACCTGTCTTTGTTTCGAATTGCTTCATTAGTTCTACTGGCATCGGTGCACTGCCACTATTGCAAAGCTTAATTGCATCGATCCCATATTTTTCAGACTCAGGATGGTTAATTAATGCAACATACATTGTTGGGACGCCTGGAAATAGCGTAGGTTGTTCATTTTTTATCGTATTTAAAACTTCTTCAATTTCAAATCGTGGTAGGATGATCATTTCGTTAGCCATGAAAACACTTAAATTAATACATACGGTCATTCCATAAACATGGAAAAATGGAATGATGGATAAGACCCGCTCACAACCAGGATTAAATGCACCTTTAAAAAATTCACCTTGCTGCATTATATTTGCGTATAGATTTCGGTGGGATAGCATTACTCCTTTTGAACGTCCAGTTGTTCCACCCGTATATTGAAGAATTGCAACATCTTCATGAGAATCAATCGTAACTGGCTTTAATTCTTGATTTCCGCTTTGCAAAAAGTTTCCAAATGTTATTGCTTCGTCATAATTCTCTTCTATACCAGTAAAATTTACTACGATAATTTTCTGTAATTTTGTTTCTTTACTTAATGTTTTGACGATTGGGTACAAACTGTTTAATACGACAATCGTTTCAGCTCCAGAGTCAATTAATAATTCTTTTAGCTCTCTTTCAACTGACATTGGATTTACTTGGGTTACGATTCCACCTACAGTTAGAATGCCATAATATGAAATTACATATTGTGGACAATTTGGAAGCATGATTGCTACACGATCACCTTTTTGAATACCATTTTTTTGTAAAGCAGAAGCAAATCTCTTTACTGCCGACTGCACTTCTTTATAAGTATTTTTTTTACCATAAAATGTTAGACAAGAATGATTAGGATAGTTTTCTGCAGTTTCGTTAAACATTTCTGGTATTGATTTTGTCGGAATTGATAGTTCTTTTGCAATATATTCAGGATAGTGAGCTAACCAAACTTTATTTGTTGACATACATAACTCTCCATTTCTGATCATGAATATTGTTTTAAACAACTTTTCAAACCTAATAGATTAGAATATTAATCCTCCACCATCAACCGATAACGTTGCTCCAGTCACGAACGATGCTTCATCAGATGCTAAAAATAGTGCAACTGATGCAATTTCATCTGGAGTCCCTATTCTACCAAGTGCATTTGCACGGGATAAAATCGGCCACTTTCTTTCATCATTTTTCCATTCCTTAATGATATTTGTATCAATTATTCCTGGAGCAATTGCATTTACTCTAATATTATATTTTCCATACTCTAATGCTGCATTTTGCGTTAATAATACTACTCCACCTTTAGAAGCATTGTAAGCACTAACATATTTCCTTCCTTTTAAACCTAGTAAACTAGCTGTATTGATAATCACACTATTGCCAGATTTTTTAAGCTCTGGAATTGCATATTTTATACCTAAAAATACACTTTTCAGATTAATATCGATTACTTGATCCCATTCCTCTTCTGCTAAATCTACACTTCTTACTTCGGAGTTCCCAATTCCAGCATTGTTAAACAAAATATCTATGCTACCAAAATGTTCAACAGCTTGCTTCATCAAATTTTGGATGCTTTTGCTTTCAGCAACATTCGTTTTAACGAAAATAGCTTCTGGATTTTGTTCTTTTATTACACCTAGTGTTTCTTCACCAGTAACTTCATTAATGTCTGCTAAAACAATTTTTGCTCCCTCATTTGCGAAGCGGATAGCAGTTGCACGCCCGATACCACTACCTCCGCCGGTAATAACTGCGACTTTATCTTTTAGTCTCATATCGATCCTCTCTCAATCTGTCATTTAATTTGAATTAACTTTTTATTGTAGAGAAGTTTTTTTCTGTAGCATGTTTTTTTAATTCTAATCTTGCTAACTGCGCTCGATGTACTTCATCTGGACCATCAGCTAATCTTAACGTTCTGGCATTTGCCCATTGAGCTGCTAACGTATAATCATTAGATACACCCGCAGCTCCAAAGGCTTGAATAGCGCGGTCAATTACTCGTAAAGCCATTGAAGGAGCGACGACTTTTATCATAGCAATTTCTGCTTTCGCCTCTTTATTACCAACTGTGTCCATCATATATGCGGCCTTTAAGGTTAGTAATCTAGCTTGCTCAATTTCTATTCTTGAATTTGCAATCCATTCTTGAACTACGCCTTGATTTGCAATTGGCTTACCAAATGCTGCTCGATTTTGAACACGCTTACACATTTCTTCGAGTGCTCGTTCGGCAGCACCAATCAATCTCATACAATGGTGAATACGACCTGGACCAAGTCTACCTTGTGCAATTGCAAATCCTTTCCCTTCTCCCCATAAAATATTACTTGCAGGAACTTTTACATTTGTAAATGTAATTTCTGCATGTCCATGAGGCGCATGATCATAACCGAAAACAGGTAATACCCTTTCAATTTTCACCCCAGGTGTATTTAACGGAACTAGAATCATAGATTGCTGTTCATACTTAGGTGCATCTGGGTTCGTTTTGCCCATAAATATTGCAATTTTACATCTAGGATCCCCTGCTCCTGATGACCACCATTTTCGACCATTGATGATATAAAAATCACCTTCTTTTTTGATACTCGCTTCAATATTTGTTGCATCAGAAGAAGCGACCTCAGGCTCAGTCATTGAAAAACATGAGCGAATTTCACCATTTAAAAGTGGTACTAACCAGTTTTCCTTTTGCTCTTTCGTACCATATCTTTCTAAAACTTCCATATTACCTGTATCTGGTGCACTACAATTAAACACTTCTGGTCCAATCATAGATCGTCCCATAATTTCGCATAATGGAGCGTATTCTAAATTCGTTAAACCTGCTCCAAGGTCACTTTCAGGTAAAAATAAATTCCATAATCCTGCTTGTTTTGCTTTTTGTTTTAATTCTTCCATAATCGGAGGTACATCACTCCACCGAGTTTCTTGTGCATTTAACTGCTGTTCAAATATTTGCTCATTAGGATAAACATACGTTTCCATAAATTTTGTTAATATTAATTGAAGCTCTTTACTTTTTTGCGAATATAAAAAATCCATTCAATCATCCCTTTCACAACTAGTTTTTGCCTAACAAGTTACAGTGTTTAATAGGGTAATATTTAGATAGTTTCCTTTGAAAAATTAACATTAATTACGCTTCTACCATCTACAAATATCGGTACAACATTTAAAATACTTTTACTAGAAACAAATTTTAATTCCTCTTCAAAGCCATAACGAATTAACATTTTACCAACATTCGATTCCGCTAAAATCTCATAACATTTTTCTTTCAATCCTAAGTAAAAATAATGGGCAGATTTAGCTGCATCGGATAAATCGAAAGGATATGATTCATTAACTAAGCAATCAATAAAATAACCAACTCCATAAAAATCTTCCATATTAAATTGTCCTGACGACCCCGAACATACTAAAATAACAGACTCATCTTTGTAAGATTGTCTCAAGTGATTTGCAACTGCATTTGCATTCAAAATCGATGCAGCGTATACTCTCTTTGCATTTTGAGAATTTTTTAATGCCACTGTTCCATTCGTTGTCGATAAAACGATTGACTGATCAGAAACAATTTTCTTTAACATTAGTGGATTAGGTGATAGAAACCCTTCAATTGTATTCCCTTCATATTCCCCTATTAATAGATATTCTTTGTCCACATTTTTATTTGTGAAAAGAACTGCCTCTTGTCCATTCATTACAGGTATAACCTCTTTAGCACCAAAGGCTAATGTCGCTGTAATTGTCGAAGTAGCAAGTAATACATCAAAAACGACTACTATCTTTTCATCGTTTAGTTTTTGATCATCAATTTCTTCTTTTTTCATCAAAAGATGAAGTTTGCCCATTTACAAAACTCCTTTTTGATTATGGTGTTTCAAACTTTAAACGATCGATGTTCCACCATCAACAACCAAAACTGACCCAGTCACATAATTCGATGCTGGTGCTGCTAAAAATAAAGCTGCACCTTTTAACTCGTCTTCATTTCCAAATTTCTTAAGTGGGATAGATTCTAATATTTCATCTGTTCCGTGGGAAATAACATCTTTAGACATTTTTGTCGGGAAAAATCCAGGAGCTAATGCATTTACATAAATTCCACTTGGACCCCATTTGGCAGCTAAATCTTTTGTAAAACTGATCACTGCACCTTTACTTGCACTATAACCAACAGCATTCATTACGTTTGGATTCGTTCCAACTAAGCCAGCAATCGAAGCAATATTTATAATTTTTCCGGATTTTTGTGCTAACATGATTTTCCCTACTGCTTGAGACATTAAAAACGTACCAGTTACATTAACATTCATTACTTTATTCCATGCCTCTAAAGGCATTTCTTCAGCTGGTGCTCCCCAAGATGCACCACTATTGTTTACTAAAATATCTATTCGGCCAAATTTCTCTTTCGTTTCGTTAACTACTGTTTGGACATCCTCTTTGTTTGTTACATCACACTTCAATGCGATAGATTCTACACCTAAACTTTTCAATTCTTCACTAATTTCATGGCATGCTTCTACATTTCGAGAACAAAGTACAACATTTGCACCTGCTTCAGCGAATCCTTTCGCAATTTGTTCACCTAGACCTCGTCCACCACCAGTTACAATGGCTACTTTCCCTGTTAAATCAAATAACTCTTTTACGTGCATTTCAAATCCTCCTAAAATTAGTATTTATTCCATAACGGTCCTATCTTTGCACAAAACTTTCGCTTCATTTTTAAACAAACGTTTAGATACTAACCAGTCGGTATGTTTGTTAATTTGATAATACAAGAAAAATTCTGAATATTCAATATGAAATACTGTTTAAATTTTTTATGTTACTTTTTATCCATATTTACTAGATGATTTGCTTACTATTTTAGTTTTGGTTACGATTTAAAACGTCTATTTCCAGGTAAATCTAACTATAAAAAAACTTTTGAATTGTTTAAACTAATAAATTATTGACCATCCTTGATTTATACGACTCCTTTTGTTTGTAGCTCTACAATTGGTTTAGGTAGGATTTTTATCCCACTTATTCGTTCCAATTGCAACCTACGATCAGCAAATGGAGCCGTATTTTCCATGAAGCACTATTCAAATAAATTTTTCATTATTTATTTCTCAGGAACTGTTTGAAATTCAAGTTTAGTCGGATTCATGATCGGTTGATAGTGGATTCGATGTAGTATTTGATTTTGGTTTACTGTTATACGTGAAAGTATAAAGAAGAAGAATGAGGATTAGTATACTTGCGACAATATCTTGAATGTAAAAACTCGTTTTGTGTTTAGCCCAAAGTGTTTTGCTTGAGCCCATTTTTTGTTTTGATTCATGAATGTACCGCTTTACTTCTGGATGGTTCGGATAGATTTGTTGGACTTCTTCAAATTTTGACAGTGCGTCTTTGTAATAGCCTGCCCAGTAGAAAGTTAACCCTTCTATGAACAATTTATCAGTTTGGCTTTTTGTTTCATGTACGTCCGCTTTATTGAAAACTTTTTTCAACGTGTTCACAGGTACCGCAAAATGAAATCCTTGCACTTCTTGGTCATTCACCGTATCTCCTCGGAAGGTGAGTAAGCCAATCAATTGTCCTTTGTTATTGATGATGGGTCCACCACTATTTCCATGGGTAGATGCTGCATTGATTTGAAGGACCGGGCTACCTGCTAATGTAGTTTTTGAGACCGCTGAAATTTGCCCTTTATTCATCGTGGGGATTACATAACTATGCATGGATAGCAATTCAGAATCTGCTGCAGCTGGGTAACCAATCACCCAAATATTGTCTTGATCTTGAATAGAATCACTGTTTCCAAGGGGAATAGTAGGATAGTTGGAGCCATCGATTTCTAAAAGGGCCACATCTTTTCCATGATCGGTAGGTTGTTGATACCTTTTGACGACTGCGCTAATAGGATCATCTACTGTCGGTAAGTAGACGTCGACGCCTTTTTGGTAGATTTCGTAACTAGTATACTGTTTCAAATACGCATCTGTGTATTTGTGCGTCCAATTATTTTCCGTTGCAACATCATCCACAAGAATTGAAAATGCCTCAGAAACAATATCATGATCGGACATTTGATGAGAATAAACTAGAACATGAGCGTTTGTTACAATATAGCCGTCCGAATTAATGATAGCGCCAGATCCAAAACCGTCCAGTTCAGTTTTATAATCCCATTTCTTCAATACACTCGTTACGCGTTTATCATCTAAAGTAATCGTCCATTTCACAATCGCATAATCAACAATTCGAACAACCGCTGGCTTTGTCGTTTCAGCTAATTGTTGAGGTTTGAGTATGTAAGGGGCAGATGGTTTCTTCGAAGTTAGCACAAACGATGTAGCGATTAAGATCGCCAACACGATACAAAATGGAATGGTGACGAATGCCTTTTTTTTCATTCCAAACATCCTTTCATTTGTTTTGCTTACGATCTTCTCCCAAAAGGAAGTACATACACTAAAGCAAAAAAATGACATAACGCCCTTACTCATAATTGCATATTTTATTTTCTTTATCTTTAATGCAAAAGAAAAAGCCGCATTTATGCAGCTTATACTCTTTTACTATTGTATGGTAATTAAATAAGAAAAAGATTTAATTATTGAAAATTTCTTCGCCAAAGAAAATCAACAATAACTTCTACCTCTTTAAAAATACGATAATTAATATGTTATTTTTAAGGGACTGTTATTAAATCTACATTTATTAACCATTTATCAATTGCGGATTTAGGATAGTAGAACTCAGATCCAATTTTTATATGAGGAAGTTCACTTGAATAACCACCGTCTCCATCGTATAACTCAGTTAGTTTTTTAATTTCTTCTTTACTTAATCCTAAATAATCAACTAATTCCGTCTGTGTTAATAGTTGATGCTGCTCAGCACGACTCGTTGTAGCTTTTGAACCAATTCCATTAGAAATCTTCCAACTTCCAATTACGATACATACCCCTAAAAGAAATATTGATATAGCTATACTATAATTTTTCATTTATTCACCTCTGTTGGTTTAATTCAACAGAGGTGAACATTACCCTTTTTTAATAAGTGATTTCATATTAAAACCATTGGTCTAAGGTTTATAAAATATTATTCTTCCTTTTCACATAACGGCAAAACAGTAGAATTTTTAATTTCTCTTAAAGCTAAACTTGTTTGAATTCTTGTAATTCCGAACTGATTTAACTTACGAATAAAGCTCTCCAATTCTTTTCGTTCTCTGTTGGCAACTTTCAATAGATAGTCATACTCCCCAGTTAATAAGTGGCACTCTAAAACTTGAGGCATGGATTTTAATTGTTTCTCTAACACTTCTAATTTATCGGCTTGGTGGATGTTTGTATTGATAAAAATAAAACAAAGTAAATCAAAACCTAGCTTTTCTTGATTTAAGATTGCAACTTGCCGATCGATATATCCTTCATTTTCTAATCGTTTAACTCTTGCATGTGTAGCTGGTGGCGACAAATTTACATGTCGCGCTAGTTCCGTATTGCTTATTTGGCTTTCCTTTTGTAACTTATCTAAAATTTTAAGATCTACTTCATCTAACACTTTATTTCCTTGGTATTCCACTAATATCTACTCCCTTTCAATTATTCGGCAAATGGTTTGGATCTCACACTTAAAATGAATTATATTCTTTAAAATGATACATTTAATTAAAATTATTTTGTATTTATAACATTATACAAAATAATCTACGGTAAAATAAACAATTATGTTAAACTATTTAAAAAATAGTAAGAAATCACTGTGTAAAATCGTTTTTAAACTTAAAGAACAGTGAACTAGGGGGTTTAGATATGCCAATCTTATATATACTGTTGTTATTATTAACAAGTTTGTTATGGGGAGGAAATTTTGTCGTTGGAAAATCCCTTGTTGGTCATGCTTCTCCAATGACCTTGACGACTCTAAGATGGGGAATTGCTATTATCGTATTATTACCAATAGTATGGTGGAAAGAAAAAAAGATTTTACCTCCACGTAAAGCTATTCTTCCACTTTTCATGATGGGAGTAACAGGTGTTGTTCTTTTTAATCTTTTTCAATTTATGGCATTAGAAAAGACATCCGCAACGAATGTTGGATTAATTTCAACCCTAAATACAATTTCCATTGCTTTATTTTCATCTTTATTTTTAAAAGAAAGACTGAACTTTTTACAAATATTTTCGATGATTATTTCTTTCTTTGGTGTAATTCTTGTGCTTTCAAAAGGAGATATGAATCTACTATTCTCAATGAAATTGAATTTAGGTGATTTATGGATGGTCATTGCCGTATGCATATGGGGGATCTATTCGGTTTGTAGTAGATGGGCAACAAAACATATATCACCAATGATGTCTACACTATATTCAGGCATATTTGGACTCCTTGTAGTCATCCCTTTTAATCTCACAGATTTTACTCTTGTAAAAATAAATGGCTCATTTATTTTCTCAATTTTATATACTGGGATTATTTCAACTGTCTTATGTATGCTCTTTTGGAATATTGGTGTCCAAAAAATTGGAGCCACTTCAGCAGGTATTTTCCTAAACTTCAATCCTATTTTCACAGCCATTTTGGCGTTTTTCCTATTAAATGAAAAAATGACATGGGTTCAAGTACTTGGAAGCATTATTGTAATACTTGGTAGTTTCTTATTCACACACTTTAAAACAAATGGAACGTCTAAAAGCAAAAGGATTGTAAAGAAAGCAATGAAATCTCCAGCATAAAGTCTTATTAGATGTAGGGTAGTTGAATTAACAAATATTATTAAAGCCTGTATCAAAGATTACTTGGCAATCTTTGATACAGGCTTTTTATTCTTGTTTTCTCAAATTTTTTTAGACTTTCATTCTTTAAAATTATCATTTCTCTTTCTAGATCGACCCAACTCCTCAAAGGACAATCATAAACTCTCCTTAATCTAAATAAGACATATACTCATATGCTGTTGTTCCGTATACGCTCTTAAAATGTTTATTTAAATGGGTTAAATCTACAAAGCCACAATCTGATACTGCTGAATAAATATCTCTATTTTTTTCGATCAACTGCTTTGCGCGTTCAATCTTACAGTTAAGAAAGTATTGATAGGGTGAAATTCCGGTATGAGTTTTAAAGTATCTGATAAACTTGAATTTCGATAAATTAAGTTCATTACATATCTCATCAAGTCTAAGAACATTTTCCAAATTGGTATGAATCAAATTCTTCGCTTTTTTCATAAGCGCGTTATCTTTTTTATAATTTAATGAAAGATTAGTTCTAATTAGGCGATCTGTAAGAGATACTAATAATTCACTACAAAATGCCTCATCTTTACCACTTAAAATAGCTTTAGAAAGACTTAATATTTTTTGCTCAAGAATTTGATCGTACACTATAGGAGTTGAAAAACGAACTAAGTCCTTGTTCCCATTCACTTCTAAGAGCAATTGCGGATCAATATATAGCATGACATAATCAATGCCAGACTTATCATGTGCCATTCCATCATGTGCTTGTTCTGGATTAAAAAGCATGACACCATTTTGATGTGATAACTGTAAACTTCCATTCAGATTATATTGTTGAATACCACGTAATGTAACACCTATTGCATACTCCTTGTGAGAGTGTTTTTTATACTTAAAATCAGTAATACTTGCTGATAACGCGGTAATTCCTGATGATTTTTATTTGAATTTTATTCAGCTTGATCCCTGTGAACACCTTTAATTACGAATTAAATATCTTGATATTCAAATAGTTAAGTAATTTGTGACTGAAGTAGTTATTAATTTAATAAAATAGCAGCCTATGGCTGCTATTTTTACTCAACTAATGTAGCGTAAGTTCAATAGGTTCTATAAAATAAGTTGCCAATGTGGCCTGCTAAAATTAATGAAGCACTTTAAACTTATCTGCTTCTAATAAAACCTTGAAATCTTGTACCTTGAAATGTGAGTTCTCCAACATCACCTTCAACAATCATTCCGTATTCAGTGTCCTTTACCTGTAATTCTAACCGATCTCCACTTTCTACTTCGAACGTTACAAAATAATTACTATATGACGAATGTTCCCTACCACCATGTACTGCTGTTCTTTTCGTTATAGCTTTGGCATTTACATTTAATTTTGGTGAGTTATTATTTTTATTCCACTGTGTAACTCCTTTTATGATTGAGAATACTACAATGGATATAACAATTACAAAAGTGATACCAATGAATATTGGACCGAACGTAAACATAAAATCTCCGCCTTCAAACATTTTACCCCTCCTAGGATCATTTCCTTTTTTATGCTGTGAACTAACTATGATTTTTTATAGTTATAAAAATATCTTAATTTATATTTTTAAATGATTTACTTATTGATTGTAAAACCCTTCTAAGTAATCATTTCGCTTGAAGTATCTATAAGCTTCTTTATGTTTATTTTTCATTTCTCTAAGACTATCATTTAGATGATCGATTGTACTTTTAGAAAATTCTTCATTTCCTTTAGTATCACCGCTACTATAACTCATCAAATCCATTAAATAGGCATCTTTAGATGAAGTTGCACAAATAATCCATAATAAAAGCCCCTTATCAGGCGTTTTTTTAAATTTAAAATTCTCTAATACTTCATCTAGTTTCTCGATATCCTCCATCGTTTTTTGTTCCAAATCAATTACTTTATTTTTGTCATTTTTTCCTACTATTTTTTCTAGTTGATTTAAATCTGATCTTACAATTATTAGAGAAGAATTTATTTTTTCTACTTTAGTTTCATTAATTTTTGTTATTGGATATGATGAATTCGATTTAACATAAACCAAAATTCCCAATCCGATCATAATAATCATTGAAAAAATGACTATTAAATTTCTGACAAATACTTTTTTCGTAGTTTTCATGTTGAAACCTTATCCTCCATTTTTTAATGTTCCTTTAATTGTATCAACTAGTTAAGGTTTTGTATTTGGGGAATTTGGTCCTTTTTTACAATAAATTTCTAATCTGTCATTTATTTCCATAAATAATAACTTTATAGTCAATCATATTGATTCAACTAAAGCATGCTACTTAAAAACTATCAAATTAATAAATATAAGATTTACAGACACCCAATTCTCCCACTATCATAGTTTTTAGAGATATATGTATACTTTCATTCAACAATAAAGATATATAAGTGCTCTTTTTGAATATATTTATTGCTCTATTTCTTGTTTTACTCAAAAGTTAATTGGAAATTACTGAAAAACTGTATGGTACTTAGTGTATAATAGCTATGAGGTGTTTATATGAAAGCTAAAGCTAAGAGCGGTACAGGTAAGGGTACAGGTAGAGGTACAGATAAGAAGGGTTGGAATAGATGGCAAGCTAGTGCAAAAAAAGCAAAGAATGCGAAGCCATATGTTAGCAAAGGTACTAAAAATAAGGGCAATTCCAAAACAACTAATAATAATTCAAATGGCTAATTATTTTCGATAATTATTTGTTTCTTCAATATTATATGGTCTTTCATACTTTAAACCATTTTCTTTACCAAGATCCACGTTCGATATTACCCTTATTCTTTTTGGGATAGGGGTTTTTAAATTTAAAAGACATAAAAAGAGTCGGATTCTACTTTATAGATTCCGACTCTTTTTTCAACTAAGCTTTTTTAACATTAGTTGCTTGTGGTCCGCGTTGACCTTGTTCTACTTCAAACGTTACCGCTTGACCTTCGTCTAATGATTTGAATCCATCAGTTTGAATTGCTGAGAAATGTACGAATACATCATCACCATTTTCTCGCTCAATAAATCCAAATCCTTTTTCTGCATTAAACCATTTTACTTTACCATGTTCCATTTTTGTAACCTCCCAGTGTGGCTTACACACATTGTAATACCCTAATTTTACCAATATAGTTATGAATTATCAAATTTCCATCAAAAAAAAATGAAATAACTGAGTAATATGGCTAATTTAAAGTAGATTATTGTATAACTTACTCTTGCTAGCTTGTTTAAGAGAATATCCCTATTTTTTCTCTAAATTGCTTATTCTTTGCTCCAATTCCTCAATTTTTTTATTTGAAATAAACAAATTATTTGCTGCAAATAATTTTACTTTTTTAATAATGATAATCACGATATATACTACTACAATTAGAATGATCAATTGTAGTAATGTAATGATTAAACTAAAATTATCCATTAGGCACACTCCTTTTCAAACAAAAGTACATTAAATCCTTTGATGAACTAATCTGCCAGTAGTAAAATAGGAGTCGATCATCGTTATAGACTCCTTTTTTATAATCTTTGTTTCCCTGCCCAAATTCCTTGCATTTTACTCATTAATACAATTTGCCCAATATGATATGCGCCGTGCATTGCTAGATTCTTCAGTTCAAGTACTAATCATCTTTCTCCTGGAATCTGTCTATATAAATCTTCATGTTCTGATTTTGCAAGTATTTTTTCAAGTTCACGATGAGTATAAAAGTATTCCTCTTTTGTTTTTTTCAACTTTCAACCGTCTGAGTTGGTAATCGAAATGTATCTGTAATTTTTATAATTCCATTTAAGATTATAAAATCCTTTATTTATTAAACGATCCTCCCATTTACTGAAATAAAAAAACTGCAACTAAGCAGTTTATGACTTTAAACTTACGTGTAAAGGAAAAAAAAGCCGAATTCCATATTTGGAAATCGACTATAATATTAACTTGATTTAAATATTATTGAATTACAATTGGATTAACTGGAGTATTTGGCATTGCAATTCTTGTTCCATTAAAGTTTACAAATAATCCGCCTTCGCTCTTAGTTTTTTCAACAGCTGTTACTGTTGCATGTACCCATTCCCCAGCTTCAGTATCATAAACTTCACGGTTACCAGTTAAAGGATCTCCTACAACTGGTACTGTTCCTTCAGTTACTACATTCCCAAATCCTTTTATTATAAAACCATTGATTTGATTAGCTCTACGTGCATCATAATCTACATTTGCACTAACAGATGCGTGTTTAGGAACTTCGATTTCATGTGTAACGATTTTAGGTTGTTTACCACCTGTTAAAGTTTCCCAATACTCTGTAACAACATAAGTATCTTTAACATCGTATGTAAAAGTAGTAGCACCTGCATTCTTCTGTAAAGAAGCATTGTTCCAATTAAATGCTAATTGTACATCACCTTTACCTACAAATCCTGTTCCTGTTGTTGAATCAAAATTTACTGCTGCTTGAGCACCAGATGTTGCTACACCTAAAGTTAATAACCCTGTTAATATTAAACCACCTATTGCCTTTTTCATGTAAAAAACCTCTCCCAAAGTATGAATTTATTAACATTACACGCCATAAAGCATGTACTATTAACCAGGATAATAGTACCTATTAACATTGTATACAATATTTTATTCTCAATCAAGAATTTTCTGACTATAAAATAAAACAACCTCATATCGTATATTGCCTCTTAAGTTATATTAATCATAAATTCTCTTTTTCTAGCTAAACTATACCGCCATTCTGATGAATAAGATCCTTTATAAATTTAAAATAACCACAAAGAAGCTAGTTACTACCTAAAGGATTTTTAAACAAAGTAAAGAATAAAATAAAGTAAAAGAAAATGATAGAATTGAATTTTTTACTTGAAATTTGAATTTCATCTTTAAATATAGGTATAAAGAATCGAATCGATAATCACAATGTTTGACTTTTAACTATAAAAACTTCATTCAAATTAGCTTTTAAATATTAAAAGTTGTTCTTTTTTAAGTATTCAATGAAACAATTGAATAATATTGAAAGGTCATAGGGAGGTAAAGGATGAAAGAAAATAACAAGACTCTTATATTAATAGGACTAATGATTGGAGTCATTTTCTCAGAGCTTGATGAGACAGTCGTTGCAACAGCTATGCCAACAATTATTAGGGATTTAGGAGGGTTAGCGCTTTACGGCTGGGTTGGTGGAGTTTACATGCTTTCGATGACCTCCTTTATGGCAATACTCGGCAAACTTGCGGATTTATATGGTCGAAAGAAAATATATTTATTTAGTATGGGATTATTTATGGCTGGGTCAATTATTAGTGGTACTGCTCATTCTATGGAAGTCCTTTTAATTGGTCGTGGAATTCAAGGGATTGGTGCCGGTGGGTTAATGCCACTTGCGATGGTCATTTTCGGAGACAGTTTCCCAGTTGAACAGCGTGCTAAGCTTCAAGGTATTTTCGGAGCTGTCATGTTTATACCTCAGCTACTTGGACCGCTCATTGGAGGATATTTTGTACAGCATATTTCATGGCACTGGATCTTCTTAGTAAATATTCCAGTTGGCGTTTTAGCTGCAATTTTATTAGCAATAGGACTAAATGAAACGAGAGTTGATAAAAAAATCAATATCGACTGGTTTGGTGGGATTTTACTAGTTATCACGTTAATCAGCTATCTGCTTACGCCTGTACTTCATCAAACAGAAGGATATGCATGGAGTGATCCTAAAATAATTAGTTTACTAATTTTAGGAACCATTTTACTTGGATTATTTATATTTGTAGAGTCAAAAGCAAAAGAACCAATTATCCCTTTACACTTATTTAAAAATAGAAACTTTGTTGTCATTTCGGCTCTAGTATTTGTTTTTGTCCTTGCGATCATGGGGTCACTTTCATCATTCCCATTCTTCTCGCAAAATGTACTCGGTTTAACACCTACTGAATCTGGCTATTTAAATTTACCAATTATGGTTGGTGCAATGGGTGCAAGTGTAATTGCTGGGCGAGTAATGAATAGATTCTCTTATCGAAATATTTACGGTGTTTCATTTATTATACCAATGATTGGTTTCTATTTACTTACAAGTATTACGGCCCACACTTCAATAATGACATTCGTTATTTATTTCATTATTCTTGGACTTGGATTCGGTGCACTATTTAACAATGCATTAATTGTTCAAGAATCAGTTGAAAAGGAAAATGTAGGGATTGCTCAATCTGCCGTCATGTTATTTCAATCCATTGGTATGACGATTGGCTTTAGTTTATTTGGTTCTCTATTAGCTTCTAAAATTACATCAGGGATGAAATCACTAGCTGGAAGTCTTTCCGTAGATCAATTGCTACAATTAAAAAATGTACAAAATGGTATGATTCCATCTAATCTTGATCCTAATTTACTTGAAAAAGTAAAAACAGTCTTTACTCATGCATTCCAGGATTTATATTGGGTATCTTTCGTACTTGCCATATTAACATTTTTAATTTGTTGGGGTCTGAAAAAGGAAATTTTAATAAAGAAAGATGAAGCAAGTGAAGTAAAAGAAGTAAATTCTATTTAATTAAAAGAACCATTCCAATTTTTTTGGAATGGTTTTACTTTTTTTAACCGAAATTACTTGTTAGTTAGATGCTTAATTACATCTTCTAAAGATTTTTCTGCCATTGATGATAATCTTAAACTATGATTCTCAAACTCTAAATGTGAAGTAACTTGATTCGGAACAATTACACAGTGTAAACCTGCTTTCCTTGCAGCGATTAATCCATTTAACGAATCTTCAAATGCGACAGCCTCTGATGCTTGAACCCCGATTTCCTCAATTGCTTTTAAATATAGCTCCGGATCAGGTTTAACTTTCTTTACATCATCTTTTGTCTTAATTACTGAAAAGTATTCATAAATATTTAATTTTTTTAAGAAGCTTTCTACCCACTCTCTTGAGGAGCTAGAAGCCAAAGCTATTTTTAATCCAGTATTTTTTGCTGAAATTAAATAGTCTTCTACACTTTCTCTAAGTGCCGGCTCGAGTAGTTTCTCATCAACTAGTTCTTTAGCCATTTGTTCAATCAGTTCTTTTTCAATTGGTTCTTTTAAATTTGTATTGATAAAATCGAATAAAATTTCATCACTTGTTCCTACAACTTCTGAAAACTTTTGAAGAGTTAACTCCACTTCATACCTTTGTAGTACTTCCTTATATGCTTCGAACCATACAGACTCAGTATCGACAATTAAACCATCAAAATCAAATATTACAGCTTTAATCATTCCATTTCTCCTTTTCCTTAATTAGACAGATTTACTATATTATGGTTATCTCAGTTTACTATTTTTCGTTTTATTTTTGCCAATCAGGTTTAATGAGAGAAAATACGTTTAAATCATGAGACTGATTCCCTTGAACTAAATAGCCTCTCAGTAATCCTTCTTTTTGAAATCCTAACTTCTCAACTAAAGTAGCTGAAGCAGTATTATCTGGAAAAATATTAGCTCCAATTCGATAGATTCCTAGCTTATTAAAGCAGTATGATGTAATTTCCTTTATTGCTTCTGACATATATCCTTTTCGCCAATATTTAGGTAATAAATCATATCCAATTTCCGTTCTTCTTGCATGTAAGACTAAATTATTTAAACCAATTGTCCCGATTAATTTTTTTGATTCTTTTTCAACTATTCCAAAACGAATCCCTTGTTGATTTTCAAATCTAGTTTGAAAGGAATCGATCATTTTAACCGCTTGATCTTTTTCAGTAAAAGGGTCCATACCATAGTATTTAATTACCTCTTCATTTGAAAAGATGGAAAAAATCTCATCTACATTTTTTTGTGTAATTTGCACTAAAGATAATCTTTCTGTTTCTAAAATTGGAAAATCCATCATGTTACCCCTTTCTTCTCTGTCGAACAATTTCATAAACTCAGTTTGATTACTTGAAGTACCTTATTTTACCATAATCATGATTTAATTTTCTTAATTTTTATTTGATTTATTTCTGATTCATTTATACCTAATTCCTCATGAAAAACATTTTGTACAATCGTATCCTTTTTTTGTGTTATCCAAAATTTGGGAATAATCCATTTTCACAGAAATAGAAATAAATAGACTCATTTCATTCATAAGGGAGAACATTTACATGAATAATCAATTAAAAGTGAATCCACAGCAATTTTACAAAGACCCATATTCGTATTTTAGTAACGCTAGAAAAATAAGTCCTATGCTTTATACGGAGCTATTTCAGAGATCTGGATGGCTAGTAACAGGCTATAGAGAAGCAGAAATCATGCTAAAAGACCCCCGTTTTATAAAAGAGGCAACCAAAGTCACTCCACCTGAAAAAATACCTGAAAGTGTTATGCCTGCTATTGCAATAAATCGAAAAATGATGTTATTTCGAGATGCTCCTGATCATACAAGATTAAGAAACCTCGTGAACAAAGCCTTTTCTCCAAGAATGGTTGAAAATTTACGAACTTCGGTAAATGAAATTGCTGATTATTTATTAGCAAATATGAAGGGAAAATTTACCCACGAACTAATACATGATTTTTCATATTTATTACCTGTCTTTGTCATAACTGATCTATTAGGTGTTCCTAAAGAAGATCGGGATTTATTTCGTAATTGGTCAGAGGCATTTATTAAATTTATTGATTTTAATACGACTATGGAAGATTTAGAATTAGTATCAAAGGATATTATTGATGCTTCTAATTATTTCAGAAATCTTATATCTTTAAGGAGAATAGAACCTAAAGAGGATTTAATTAGTAATTTAATCATAGCAGAGGAATTTGGTGATAAATTAAGTGAAGATGAAATGATCGCAAGTTGTCTTCTTTTATTAATAGCGGGTCATGAAACTACTGTTAATTTAATCACGAATGGATATTATTTATTATTAAAACATCCTGAGCAATTTGAGCTTTTAAAAAATGATTTAACGTTAATTCCTTCAGCAATTGAAGAAATATTAAGATACGAATCACCCGTTATTTTTACATCTAGGTGGGCTAGAGAAGATTTTGAGTTCGCTGGAAATGCGATTAAAAAAGGCGATTACTTTATGGTTTCCTTAGGCGGCGCCAATTACGATCCAAACGTCACTACTAATCCTGAAACATTTGATATTACTCGAAAAAATATAAAACATTTATCCTTTTCATCCGGCCCGCATTTCTGCTTAGGTGCCCCCCTTGCTAGATTAGAAGGACAAATTGCAATTGAAAAACTGATTAGACATTTAGTTAATCCAGTTCTAATTGAGGAGCCAACTCGCCGTAAAAATGTTGCTTTTCGTGGGTTTGAAAGCTTGAAGATTCAGGCAAGTATACAATGAAGTTTCTAGCAAATTGTGTACTTTTCAGGATAGAAATTTAATTTTAAAATTCTAGCTGTAGTATTCGAAAATAAAACAATTTATAACATAACAAAGAGCATCGAGATTTCGATGCTCTTTACTGTTCCAAATCCTTCATTATAAGGGACCAAAAAAATAAAGTTCTAAATGAAATCACAATTGACTTATTTGTAATAAAATATTTAAACCTTTTTTTAAATCTTCCAACGAAGCGTAGGCATAGGAAAGACGAATATGATGTAAATCTCTTGGTTCGTAAATATAACCTGGATTGATCAATATATTTTCTTTAAGTAATTTTAAAAATAAAGTCTTATTTACTATTGGATTATGAAATCTGAGCCATATATAGAAACCACCTTCAGACTTTTTCCATGAAGCTATCTTTTTAAATTTCTTTTCTAAAATTTCTTCTACGTATATAGCTCGTTTTTGCAATTGATCACGAAGATTAACAAGATGCTTTTCGTAGAGACCGTTTGAGATCCAGTGTGATACGATTTCTTGCGAAAAGGCACTTGAACCATAATCCGTTTGCATTTTTATATCAGCTAATCGTTCAATAACAGGTGAAGGTGCAACAACCCAACCAATTCTTAACCCTGGACTTAGTGTTTTGGAAACACTTCCTATATAAAGAACTTGTCCTAAAGTATCAAACGATTTGATAGCTGGTGAAGATGTTTCAAAAAGCAATTCGTGATACACATCATCTTCAATAATCGGAATTTGTAGTTCTTTACATGTATTAAATAGATTTTGCTTTTCTTCCAACGACCAATTATAGCCCGTTGGATTGTTTAGTGTTGGAACACAGTAGAATAATGATTGCCTCTTCCCTTTATGTGCTCGTAAATTATCTTTTAATT
Organism: Bacillus sp. AFS029533; assembly: GCF_002585125.1. NCBI lineage: Bacteria > Bacillati > Bacillota > Bacilli > Caryophanales > Bacillaceae > Bacillus > Bacillus sp. AFS029533. The sequence continues at coordinate 48,351 of NZ_NUQC01000001.1, forward strand.
GATGTTCCCTTGAAATTGAAAACATTCGCATACCATTAGATTGAAAGGGATGTACTGAATTTAAATACGAAAATTGTTCTTGAAAAATAATGGATCCCTCTTCCAATAATCCAACTGCTATTAATTGAAGTGCTTGAAGTGCACCCGAAACAATTAAAATGTTCTCTGGTGCTGATTCAATACCACGTTTTTTTAAATAATTACATAAAATTCCTCGGAGCTTTTCACTTCCTTGCGGAGATGAATAACCAATTGCTTTTGAATCAATTGAAATCTTTCTTAACGAATCTTCTATTTCCTTAGTTGGTAGTAATTCAGGTGATAATTCACCTGTTCCAAGACGTATGATATGATCTATTTGCTCATATTCATTTATGAGTTGAATCGTATGGTAGTTTGGTTTATGAATACTTGATTCAATATGTCTGTGCCAATTCGGTTGATTTTTGCTCAAAAGTACGTTCCAAGAATTGTTAGCCACATATACCCCTGAACCCATTTTTGATTCGATCAAACCATCTGCCCTTAATTCATCAAGTGCAAGTTGTACGGTACTGCGGTTCACATTAAATTGCGTTGCTAATTGACGCTGGGTAGGAATCTTAGTGCCAACAGACCAATCTCCTCGTTCAATACGAGTTTTTATCCAATCTATAATTTGCTCTTGCACAGTCAAATGAGAATCACGATTTGGTTTCCATTTCATCTAACTCCCCCTAAATTGGGTGGATATAAAACCATCCAATTGGTTGTTTTCTTTTAGTTTTATCATAGTACGATTGTAATTGAAAGGGAGTTGATTTGATGGAAGCTATTATTCATGGTCTAGTCTTAGCATTCGGACTTATTTTACCTTTAGGGGTACAGAATGTATTTGTATTTTCACAAGGTGCCACACAGCCAAAACTAATTCGAGCACTTCCAGCGACTTTTACTGCTGCTGTATGCGATACTTTTTTAATTCTTTTAGCTGTTTTTGGACTTTCCACGATCGTTCTACAATTTGAATGGCTAAGAATTAGCTTGATGATTGCTGGTATTTTGTTTTTAGTATACATGGGGTATGTTATTTGGAAATCTAAACCGGTAGTAAATGAATCGAATAATGCATTACCTAGCCGACAGCAAATCATTTTTGCCTTATCAGTTTCCTTATTAAACCCCCATGCAATCTTAGATACAATAGGTGTAATTGGAACAAGTGCATTAAAATATGTCGGAAAGGAACAAGTTTTCTTTACGATTGCATGTATTACAGTATCTTGGATTTGGTTTTTTGGATTAACAGTTGCGGGCTCAATCATGAAGAAGGTAGACAGTACAGGAGGTTTAATGAAAATATTCAACAAATTCTCCGCCTTGTTTATTTGGGGAACTAGCATTTATCTTTTAATTGGATTAACTTAATGTAGACTAGAGGATGATCTTGAAGATCATCCTTTTTTCATAGTTCAACTTAGGCTTAGAGTAGTTGCTAAACCGATTATCAAAATTATCTTCTTTCAATAGGTTTAGCAAAAATAATAGATACTAAAAATCCAACAAATCCACCGGCAATAGAACCGGCAAATGCTGAGTTAATTTCGCCATGAAATAAGAATACTCTAACTAAAAAATACGATATTGCAAAAGAAAATGCGTATATCAAATATATATAAATGCTCTTTTTAGAAATCATCTAACCCTCTCCTTAAATCACTCTACACTAATTAATTCAACAGCTATTTTAATAAACCTTTAAAAACTATTGATTTTAAAAAATAGGAACCGTTGCCTATGTCAATTAAGAAGAAAAATGACAGACTAAAAATTGTTATTAGTCTGTCATTTCACTTAAGCTATTTAATTAATTAGAAGCAACTAATTCAATTTCGGACTGGTAATCACCAACTTTAATTTCTTTTCCATTCACATGATTCTTCACAACTAGTTTTCTCATTAATAAGTTTTCCTCAAGCATTCCTTTAAACTTTTCAATGATTTCAATAAACTCCGGTTTAGCTGTTATGCCAATGTCTACGCGCATATTAATTGGTAGATCCAATTCTTTTCGGTATCCTTGAATAGCCCTAATTAATTCTCTTACAGTACCTTCTTGAATAAGATCTTCTGTTAATAATGTGTCTAGGGTCACTGTATATTCTCCATTCGTCGCTGATGCAAAACCTTCTCTTGCGCTTTTTTCAATTAAAATATCTTGTGCGTCAACTTTAACAGTTTCTCCTGTCTCAATTAATACATTAGCATACCCGCTCTCAATCACTCTTTTTGCTTCTTCATTTGTTAATGTTTGAAGTGATTTATTGACTAGATTAGAAAGCTTACCAAATTTAGCTCCTGATTTTTTAAAATCCAATTTCAGTTTTAAGATTGAAAACTCATTTTCGTTGTTAACTTGTTGGAATTTTTTTAAGTTTAGCTCATCTAAAACAATTTCTTTATATAAATCCCAATTGATCTCCTCATTGTTACTAACTAAAGTTAAACTAGCTAGTGGCTGTTTGATCTTTAATGAATTTGCATTTCGAATGCTTCTTCCAAGTTCCACAACTTTTAGAACTGCATCCATTTCCTTCTCAAGCTGAGCGTCGATTAATGATTCATCGAAAACTGGAAAATCAGATAAATGGACGCTTTGTTTTGTTAAATTAAAATAAACATCTTCCGCTAGGAATGGCGTAAAAGGTGCTAATAATTGACTTACTTTTGTTAATACTTCAAACAGTGTATAGTAAGCGGCCGCCTTCTCGTTATTCATTCCATTTGACCAGAAACGTTCTCTTGACCTTCTTACATACCAGTTACTTACTTCATCTACTAATTTAGCGATGTCTCGTGCAGCATTTGTAAATTGATAATCCTCTAAATTTTTTGTTACATTTTGGATTGTGCTTTGCAAACGTGAAATGATCCATTTATCCAATGTACTTGATTGATACTCATATAGTTTTTTTGCATTAAATCCATCTAAATTTGCATATAAACTGTAAAAACTATACACATTGTCGAATGTATCGATGAGTTTCGACTTCGCCTCTTGAACAACCCTTTCAGAAAAACGCTTCGGGTTCCAAGGCGCACTGTCTACTAATAAAGACCATCGTAATGAATCTGCACCATATTTTTGAATTAATTCTACTGGATCAAGTGCATTACCTTTACTTTTAGACATTTTTTGTCCATTTTCATCTAATACATGGCCTAGAGATAATACATGTTTATACGGTACTTTCCCGGTAAATAAAGTAGATACTGCAAGTAAACTATAGAACCAGCCTCTCGTTTGATCAATCCCTTCAATGACAACATCAGCTGGGAATTGTTTTGTAAATTTCTCTTTATTTTCAAAAGGATAATGATATTGGGCAAATGGCATTGAACCGCTATCGAACCAGACATCAATTACTTCAGGTGTTCTTTTCATATTCCCTTTACAATTTGGACAGTTAAGTGTAACTTCATCAACGAAAGGTTTGTGCAGTTCAATTGAGCTGTCAATTTCTTCTACCGAATGGCTACATAATTCATTAATACTTTTTGGTGCTAATTGATGATGACATGAATCACATTCCCAAACATTTAATGGAGTGCCCCAATATCTTTTTCGGCTAATATTCCAATCTACCATCTGTTCTAAAAAATTACCGAATCGACCGTATTTTATATGATCTGGATACCATGTTACTTCCTCATTATTTTTAATAAACTGTTCCTTTAATGCGGTCGTTTTAATAAACCAACTTTCATTCGCATAATAGAGTAAAGGTGAATCACAACGCCAACAATGCGGATAGCTATGCTCATATTTTTCTTTACTAAATAATAATTCATTTTCGGCTAAATACCTCACTATATCTACATCACACTCTTTAACAAAACGACCTTGAAAATTAGGTACTTCATCAGTATATTGGCCTTTTTCATTCACTACATTTACAAAAGATAACCCATTTTCTTGCACAACTTTATAGTCATCTTCACCGTATGCAGGTGCAATATGAACAATTCCAGTACCACTTCCTTCAGTTACAAAATCTGCTTTCACAACTTTATGACCAACTTCAACTTTTACGAAATTAAATGGTGGTAAATAACTAATACCGATTAGATCTGCCCCAAGAAATTCAGATAAAATGACGTAATCCGCTTTTAGTACTTTATCTACTAATGCCTTAGCAAGAATATATACTTCCTCACCTTTTTTAGCACGAACATATTCCATTGTTGGATTTACAGCTAACGCTACATTAGCAGGAAGTGTCCACGGAGTTGTCGTCCATCCAAGGAAATAGACATTTTCTTCATCTTGCAATTTAAACTTAACGGTTGCAGATAAATCCTTAACGTCTTTATATCCTTGCGCTACTTCATGTGAGCTTAGCGATGTTTGACAGCTAGGACAATAAGGTGAAACACGATGACCTTTTACTAGTAAGCCTTTTTCATGAATTGTCCCTAGGATATTCCATACACTTTCGATATAAGAATTATCCAATGTTACATATGGATCATCCATATCCACCCAATAACCTAATTGCTCAGTAAAATCTCGCCATTGTTTCTCGTAAGTAAAAACACTTTCTTTACATTTCTCAAGAAAAGCTTTTACGCCATATCGTTCAATTTCTGCCTTACCTGAAATGCCTAACATCTTTTCAACACCGAGTTCAACTGGTAAACCATGAGTATCCCATCCAGCTTTACGAACAACTTGGAAACCAGCCATTGTTTTATATCTAGCTACAACATCTTTTATCGTACGACCTAATGCGTGACCAACGTGTGGCAGTCCATTTGCAGTTGGGGGACCTTCATAAAAAACAAAAGATTGATTATGTTCTCTATGTTCAACTGATTTAATAAAGATATTTTCTTTAGACCAAAGTTCACTAATCCTTTTTTCACGATTTTGAACAGATTCTTTCATATTTTCTTTTTTCATATGATATCGCCTCTCTTATTTTTTTAAAGCACACAAAAACCCGCCCCTATAATAAGGGACGGGTTTAACCGCGATACCACCCTAATTCTATTGAAAACAGTCCGCTCTTCAATAGCACTCTAGTCACGTACAATCATACGCGTTCCTTTTAACGGTAGACACCCGTTCAAACCTACTTATGTTTTCAGTTTGACTTCTCGGAGAGGATCTTCATTTAAGTACTATTCACCGGATTTCAGCTTCCCCGGCTCTCTGTAGAACAGTAACGAAAATTACTTTTCTCGTCATTGAATTCATTTGTGTGCTTTAATTGTTATTTATTATATCCATCGACAACTAAAAAGTCAAAGTTTTCTTAAATTTATTTTTTATTTAATTTAAGTTCCGTATTACAAAGGTAACAAAAACGTCTAAATGACAAAGTTAATGATCCTTTTGATAGTAAAATATCTTTTTATCAACTTCACTATTTTCCGCCAATATGGAAAGAAAAGCAGCTATTATTTTTAGACAATCTTTTGTTAATCGTTAAAACTTTCTCATAATTTTTTTAAAAACTATTGAAGAATATTGTGTTAAACTGATTTTGAGAAAATTAACGAGAAAAAGGGTGTGCCAAAATGATCAAAACGATGGCTGTATACAAGGACGGAACCCATGCGTTTGATGTATCAATTGAAGAATTAAATTCCGAACAAATTGATTGGGTTTGGGTCGATTTTGGAAAACCTGAAAAAGAAGAAATTGACTTATTGAAAACTCAATTCCACTTCGATGAAATCGCAATTAAACATTGTGTCAGTTATAAAGAAAGACCGAAAATGGATTATTACGATGGCTATCGTTTTATCATTCTACAATCATTACAGGAGAATATGGAACAAGCTGAAATCGATCTCTTTTTGTCCCACAAGTACATCGTTTCATTTTGTTGGGAGGAGTCAAATGCGATACAAATTGTGTGGAATAAATTAAAAGGCTTAAAGAGTATAAAAGGAATAAAACCAGAAAGAATTCTGTATCACATTTGTGATGAAATTGTTGATAAATTCTTTCCGATCGTCCAAAAAATTGAAGATGACATCGAAGAGATTGATGAATTAGGATCTAATTCCGATCTAAGCATGATTGATGGAATTAAAACACAATTAAGCAAGTTATCAAAAGTAAGAAAAACAGTTAAACCAACAAAAGATTTAATTTATCGTATTTTAAATTCAACCCACGTTGAAATTGACAAAGAAACGACAAAAAAATTGCGAATCGTTTACGATCACTTAGTAAAATTAATAGATGACATAGCAGATAACAGGGAAATGGCAAATGACATTAGAGAAAGTTATATTTCAACAAACTCACACAAAATGAATAAAACGATGAAAATGTTAACATCTGTCTCAATTGTGTTCATGCCACTAACATTCATCGTTGGAGTATATGGAATGAATTTTGTTCACATCCCCGAGCTTCAATTAAAATATGGTTATTATTATTGTTGGGTGATTATGCTATTGATCGTGTTTGGATTAGTGATGTGGTTCAAGAAAAAAGATTGGTTCTAAAAATACTCGTTATAAAAAGAAAAACTATCTACTTCAAAAGCTAACCAACAAAAATAAGATGATCTCTGGATAGAGATCATCTTATTTTAATTCTATTTGTGCCTTCGCACTTAGTTTTTTGATTTTAAAATTTCAATGAATCCGCTGTTTTTTCAAACATTACACTTTGATCAATTAAACCACAAGTTCCACATTGAACTAAATATTCTGGACCTTTATATGGAACAAAAAATGGATCTAGCCCACTTGAAACATATTCTTCTATTTCAACATCTCCGCTTTGAGCATTTAATTTAACTGCTTTTGGGTTTTGTTCGATTAAATAAAATCTACTTTTGTTTGTTTTACAGCGTGGACATGCTAATTTATGCATTTTTTCACCTCATTTTATTCATATAAGGTTACTATTCCATTAAATTATTATCTTTATTCATATTAATTCGTATTTAATTTGCCTTCAAATACGATCTTTCTTCCAGTCGGTTCAATTTCTACCTTTCCATTAACCATTTGCTCTGAAAATATTGGTACTTCCATTCTTTTAACAGGTATATAGCCTTCTTTTTCCATTCTCTCTAAGCAATCATTAATTGTTTCATTTTCAAAGACTTCAAATTTTTTCTTACTCATCTATTTCCCTACTTTCTACTATAGTCATTTATCTAAACATGATCGAATTCTAATCAAAATATAGTAAAAAACCTTACTTTCATTTGAGAGTAAGGTCTGACTGACTAAAATTTTTTAATCGCGAAGCCTCGATAGGAATCGAAGTGCTTCAATATAAACCCAAATGACTGTTACTAATAAACCAAAAGCACAATACCACTCGAACTCTTTTGGTGCACCTTGTCTAACACTTGTTGTAATTAGATCAAAATCCAAGAATAGATTTAATGAAGCAATAACAAGTATCGCTAAACTAACAAATATTCCGATTGGACCAGATTGATGGATATATGGAATTGGGACATGGAAAAGTTGGAGGACCATCGTTAGTAAATAAAATATAAACACTCCGATTGTTAAACCGAAAACAATCGATCTAAAACGGTGCGTTACTTTAACTAGTCCAGTAGCATAACAAATTAATGTTCCTGCTATAATTGCAATTGTTAATAGAACTGCTTGAAGAACAATCATTCCATATGTTGCTTCGTAAACTGCTGAAATATTACCAATTAGAATCCCTTCAACTGCTGCATAAATAGGTGTAGTAATCGGCGCAATTCTAGGAGAAAAAGATGTTACTAACCCAATAATGAATGCAACGATTAAACATCCAATAAACACTTTAGAATTAAGTGTTCCAGTTGCCGTTAGATAAAATGAGTATCCTGCAGTTGCGATTAGTAAGATTAATGCGATAATTGTTTTGCCAATTGTGCCACCGATCGTCATCGCTTTAGCAGCATGCCTTGATTTCGTTAATCGTTCAGAATTTAAGATAGGATTTGAACTCCTCATTTAAACTCCTCCTTTATTTTATACCTTTATTTTACCATTTTTAGTAAATTTCTTAAACTTTAAACAAGCTTTAGTAAAATATATGAAAAAAGATGTCCAAAAGGACACCTTATTTCAAAAAACTAAATTAAAATTTAATTTTATTTGCTAAAAATGATTGTAATTCACTTATTGCAACACGAGTTTGCTCCATCGTGTCACGGTCACGAACTGTTACTTTACCATCTTCAATTGATTCGAAGTCGTAAGTAATACAGAAAGGAGTACCGATTTCATCTTGACGTCTATAACGTTTACCAATTGAACCAGTTTCATCAAAATCAACATTGAAATCTTCTGCTAAAGAAGCAAACACTTCTTGTGCATTTTCAGATAATTTTTTAGATAACGGTAAAATCGCAGCCTTATATGGTGCTAACGCAGGATGTAGACGCATTACTGTACGAGATGTACCATCTTCTAATGCCTCTTCTTCATATGCATCAATTAAAAATGCTAATGTAACACGATCTGCACCTAATGATGGCTCGATACAATATGGAACGTATTTTTCATTTGTAATTGGATCATGATATGTGAAATCTTCTGTTGAATATTCCATATGTTGTTTTAAATCATAATCTGTACGAGACGCAATGCCCCATAATTCGCCCCAACCAAATGGGAATTTATATTCAAAGTCAGTTGTCGCGTTACTATAGTGTGATAATTCATCTGCACTATGTTCACGTAAACGAAGATTTTCTTCATTCATACCTAAAGCTAAAAGCCATTTATTAGCAGTTTCTTTCCAATAAGAATACCACTCTAACTCTTCACCTGGTTTACAGAAGAATTCAAGTTCCATTTGTTCAAATTCACGAGTACGGAACGTGAAATTTCCTGGTGTAATTTCGTTACGGAAGCTTTTACCGATTTGAGCAATACCAAATGGTACTTTCTTTCTCATTGTACGTTGAACATTTTTGAAGTTTACGAAAATACCTTGTGCTGTTTCTGGACGTAAGAAAATTTCATTCGTACTTGACTCAGTAACACCTTGGAATGTTTTAAACATTAGGTTAAATTGACGAATATCTGTAAAATCATGGCTACCACAATCAGGACAAGCAATTTTATGCTCCTCAATCAATTTAGCCATTTCTGAAAATGGAAGACCATCAACGATAATTTCCATTCCTTTTTCTTCAAGTGCATTTTCGATTAATTTATCTGCACGATGACGAGCTTTACAATTTTTGCAATCGATCATTGGATCATTAAAGTTACCTATATGACCTGAAGCTTCCCATGTACGTGGATTCATTAAGATTGCAGCATCTAATCCAACATTGTATGGACTTTGTTGAACAAACTTTTTCCACCAAGCTTTTTTCACATTATTTTTTAATTCAACACCTAGTGGTCCATAATCCCACGTATTTGCTAAACCACCGTAAATTTCAGATCCTGGAAATACAAAACCTCTGTGTTTAGCATGACTTACTACGACATCCATCGATTTTTCTGACATTTTCATTTGCCTCCAATTTTCAATTGTTTTTTTGAAAATGCAAGAATGAAATAAAAAAGCTCTCATCCTTAGGCATTTTCTGCCTAGGGACGAGAGCTGTGTTTGCACCCGCGGTTCCACCCTAGTTGACAATTAAAAAAATTGTCCACTTTAAAAATTAACTCGGGAATGCCTTTCGCCAAAGGTTTTGATTGAGCTCACACCATCCTCAATTCGCTTTACAAAATAATCTTTAGTTACTTCTTTCCGTCAACGTTATATGTAATAAATAATATGTTGTTATTTTAACAAAGTGTCAATGATTAAGTCAAATATTATTATGAACAATTTTGATAAAAAAATACCGTGAATTTTTTGAATTATTTTTGGAAAGCTAACATGTAAAGATAAAACCTTTACAGTATGAGCATTACTTGGTATGATAGAAAAGTTGTTTTATTTATATACTATACTATCAGAAGGGAGTGCTAGTTTTGAGTAGCAGCATTTTTCTAAAGAAAAAGAAACGTTCAGCAGTATTGCTTGATAAACATCATTCCATTCGTTTATTAAAGACAAACAAAAAGCGAATCGTGAACAAAAGAAACAATAAAATAAAAGGGTTCGAACAATTACTTGTTAAAGAATTAAACGAGGAAATGATTTCAACTTCAAACAGTACGGTAAATGAAATTTCTGAAAATGTAAATACAGTAGTGATCGAAGGACTTCCAGTAACATTTCTTCTAAAGCTTGGAAAAGAGTTTTTCTCAGATTTAGAAGCAGTGAAGTACTATTATAATAGTAAACATGAAGATTTTTACAAGAATCGTAGTTTACTAGAGGAATCACTTCAATCTTCAATTAACAATGCGTCAAGTGAAGAGCAATTAAAAGTTTCGGAATTTATTTCTAATAAATAATAATTTCATATTAATGAGGGAATCCATAAGGGGTTCCCTCTTTTTATTAGTGTTGAGAAACTGTAGTAAATACTGAACGACTGAGCTACAAATGAAACATAGAGAGCAGCAAATAAGAGGCCTATCTATGCAAACAAACGTTGAAAACTTGCAAATGAATGGCGGACTGCAATTAAAATCAGTGAATCTGCAATTAAAATTACCGAAACTGCAATTAAAATCAGCTTATCTGCAATTTAAAAAAATAATTACCTATACCCGTAAAGGTATATCGGCTGATTTATTTGATCAATGTGGATACGATCGAGTATAACTCTAGCATATTTCTTCTTAAGCAATAAAATATTAATTCAAATCTGCATTTTATCTTTAATAAAGTCTATAAAATAGACTTAAAATGATCAGTACCTCTCAGATACTCTCTGTCTATAACTTTTCCAAGCATTCACATCAAAAAAGGGATGTTCACATGTCAGTTGACCTGACTCATGATACATCCCCTTTTCATTTATCTATTTTTGATTAGCAGATTCATTAAGCTAAATAAGCTTTTTTCACTTCTTCATTATTCATTAATGTCTTACCTTCACCAACCATTTGGATCTCACCAGTTTGAATTACATAGCCACGGTGAGCAATTTGTAATGCTTGGTATGCGTTTTGTTCGACTAATAAGATTGTCATTCCTTGTTTGTTTAGTTGTTCAATGATTTCAAATATTTGTTCAACGATAATTGGAGCAAGACCCATAGATGGTTCATCAAGCATTAGCAATGATGGTCCCATCATTAATCCTCTACCAATCGCTAACATTTGTTGTTCTCCTCCACTCATCGTACCGCCTTTTTGGCTTAGACGCTCTTTTAGTCTTGGAAAATAATCAAATACCATTTCCATGCGTGCAGCGATTAGTTTTTTATCTTTAACAGAGAATGCACCCATCTCTAAATTTTCTTTTACACTTAATTTAGAAAAAATTCTTCTTCCTTCTGGTACATGAGCGATTCCTTTTAAGGCAATTTCATGAGATTGTAGCTTTATAATTTCTTCACCTTTATAAATAAGCGTTCCAGATTTTGGTTTAACTTGGCCACAAATCGTTTTTAGAGTAGTAGATTTTCCAGCACCGTTACTTCCAATTAATGTTACAATTTCACCTTCATTTACTTCAATGTTGATATTTTTCAGTGCTTGAATACCACCGTAAAAAGAGTTAATATCTTTTAATTGTAATAGCGTCATCTTTTCGTACTCCTTTCACTATGCAGTAGTCACTGCACTTTTTCCTAAATATGCTTCAATTACTTTTTGATTATTTCGAATTTCAAGAGGTTTTCCTTCTGCAATTTTTTCGCCATGATCAAGTACAAATAGATACTCGGATATTTCCATAACAAGCTTCATATCATGCTCGATTAAGACGATTGTTAAGTTAAGGTCATCTCTCATTTGATAGATTAAATCAGTCAATTCTTTCGTTTCTTTCGGATTCATCCCTGCAGCTGGCTCATCTAAAAGTAATATTCTTGGTTGAGAAGCTAATGCACGAGCGATTTCAAGTCGTCTTTGTGCACCGTATGATAGACTCGATGCTTCCTCATTATAAACATCAGCCAATCCGACGTATTCTAACCATTTATACGCTTCTTTCATTGCCAATTTTTCTGCTTTTTTAAATTTAGGTAAATGGAATATTGTTGAAAAAACACCATACTTTAAATGCTGATGCATTCCAACCATGACATTTTCTAATGCAGTCATACTATTAAATAAACGAATATTTTGGAATGTACGCGCGATCCCTTTTTTATTTACTGTATGCGGCTTTAGCCCTACTAAACTCTCATTCCCTAGCAAAATTTCGCCACTACTAGGAGTGTACACACCTGTAATCATATTAAAAAATGTTGTTTTTCCAGCTCCATTTGGTCCAATTACCGCTGTAATTGAGCCTTCTTTAATATCAATATTTACATTATTCACAGCTGTTAAACCGCCAAAGCTTTTCGTTAAATTCGTTATTTTTAACATTTGATAACCTCCTCTCTAAAATGAAACTGTGCGTGTTTTTTCTTCGACTACAGTTTGATCTACGACGTCTTCTTTTGGAACAACCTTATTTTTGGCAGGCAATAATCCTTTTGGCCTGAAAATTGCTGCAAGTACTAAAATAAGTCCGAAAATCATACGTTGCATTTTAGAAGGTGATAGAGCCGGTGGTAAATTAATAACTCCATCTAATGTTAATTGGTTTAAATAGTTTGTTACTTCTGTTAATACTTGTAGATTTAAGATTGTTACAAGTGCAGCTCCAAGGATCACACCTGGAACACTACCCATTCCGCCTAAAATAACCATTACCAAGATCGTAATCGATTCAAGTAGTGTAAAGCTTGTTGGGTCAATGAACATTTGCTTTGCAGAGAAAACTACTCCCATCATTCCTGAGAAAGATGCACCGATTGCAAATGCAATTAATTTCGTACGTACTAAGTGGATACCTGATGCTTGTGCAGCGATTTCATTCTCACGTACCGCCTTCCAAGAACGTCCAAGCTTAGAATCTTGTAATCTAGTTACTGCTAAAATGACGATTGCTAAAACAACTAACACGACATAATAAAATTGACCAGAATTATCGATCTCTAATCCAAAAATAGTAGGAGCTGGAATAGAAGATATACCTTGTGCCCCTCCAGTAATATTGATCGGTTTATCTAAGTTATTGAATACAATTCGAATAATTTCTCCAAATCCAAGTGTTACAATTGCTAAATAGTCACCTTTTACACGTAGTACTGGAATACCTAATAATACGCCTGCAATTGCAGCGATAATACCACCGATTATGATAAATACCCAGAATGAGTTTCCTGAAAAAGGAAGGAAATCAAAATGTAAGAAATTCGTAACTTGTTTAGTCGAAAAAATTGCATAAGTATATGAACCGATTGCAAAGAAGGCAACGAATCCTAAATCTAACAGCCCCGCTAACCCAACTACTACGTTTAATCCAAGCGCCATTGCAACATAGATTCCAACTAAAGTCGCTACACCCATATATGATTCAAATGCTGTTCCTTGTGATGCAACATAAGGCATAATCACTGTTAAAACTAGAATTCCGATGCTCCATTTTAATTTGACTGGAAAATTTGTTTTGTATAATAAGTAAAGTGAGAACAAGATTAGTAGAAATGCCGTTACGGATTCTTGTAAAAGGTATAATCCCAATGATGTAACAACGATATATGCTCCTAAGAAAATTCCTTGTAGTTTGTTTGATTGTTTTAACCCTTCTAATAAGCTCTTCATCAAATTCACCTACACTTTCTCAGCTACTGGTTTACCTAGTAAACCTTCTGGCTTGAATATTAGAACTAGAATTAATATTCCAAATGAAACAACATCTTTATATTCTGATGGGAAAATACCATGTGTTAAAGTTGATAAATTTGTTGCCGCAAACACTTCGATTACACCGATTAATAAACCACCAAACATTGCACCACGGATATTTCCGATTCCACCTAATACTGCTGCCGTAAATGCTTTTAGGCCTAAAATAAAACCAATGTATGGATCAATTGTGTTATATTGTAATGCAAAGAGCACGCCAGTTGCACCACCTAATCCAGAACCTAAAAAGAATGTTAAAGAGATGACTTTGTTAACATTAACTGACATTAATGATGCAGTTTCACGATCTTGTGCTACTGCACGCATTGCTGTACCCCATTTTGTTTTATTGATGAAGTAATCTAATGAAATCATCATTACAACTGCAACGACTAAAATAATAATTGATGCTGATTTAATTTGTGCATTTCCAAATGAAGAAAGAATTGAGCTAGTTTTAATTTGGTGTTGTCCTGAAAATAGTGATGGGCCAGTAATAATGTAATTTCCTTCTTTTAATTCAGCAATAAAACGGACGATATCTTGTAGTAAAAATGAAATACCGATTGCTGTAATTAATGTAATTAACTTTGGTGCTTTACGTAATGGGCGATACGCCACCCTTTCGATCCCCATTCCAAGGAATCCAGTTGCTAATGAAGCAATAATTAGAACAATTGCTAATACGATAATTGCAGGTAAACTACTTAATAAACCTAACCCAGTAAATGTAATTAATATCGCAGTACCAATAAACGCACCTGCCATGAATATTTCACCATGTGCAAAGTTAATTAGTTCCAATATCCCATAAACCATCGTGTAACCGAGTGCTACGATTGCATATACTGCTCCTAAAACAAGACCGTCTATTAGAACTTGAGGTAGAGTTTGGATTACTTCATTCATGTATAAGACCTCCTATAAATAATGTAGTTTACTTCCTAGTAACTTCCAAATTTTTACAATTTTCTCAACATATTGAGAGAAAAAGAGTATCTCGTTTTTTACGGGATACTCTTTTCTTTTTCTGGTTGGCATAGTTCCTAATTAAGGTTTAGTAACTTCGCCTTCTTGAGTACCAGGATATTTAGCTTCTTTAAACGTATAAATAAATACTTTCGCGTATTTGTTGTCTCCTTTATCGTCGAAGCCAACCTTCGTTACTACTCCATCATAATCTTGAATCGCACGGACTGCTTTTTCGACTTGTTCACGTGTTGGCGTTTTTCCTTTATTATCATTGATCGCATTTTTTAATCCTTCTAATAAAACGCCTGCAGAATCATAACCGTAAGATGAGAACGATTCGATGTTTTTATTAAATTTAGATTTATATGCGTCAGCAAAAGCTTTACCTTTATCTGTTTTTAACGTATCACCTGCTACTGAAGTATAGTAGAAGTTTTTAACAGCATCTCCAGCAATATCAACTAAACCTGAAGAGTCCATTCCATCTCCACCCATGAATGGGATGTTTAACCCTTTTTCACGAGCTTGTTTTAATAAAATTCCACCTTCAGCATAAAGTCCACCGAAGAATACTAAATCAGGCTTTTTCGCAATTGCATTATTTAGTACTCCGTTAAAATCTTTATCTCCGATTGAGATCCCTTCTTCACCTAAGATTTTAGCGCCTAATTTCTGAGCAGCAGCTTTGAATTCATTTGCTAAACCAGTTCCGTAAGGTGTTTTATCTTGAATGATAAAAATATTTTTAGCTTTTAAAGTATTAACAGCGAAATTTGCACCTGCAGGACCTTGGAAGTCATCACGAGCACAAATTCGGTTAACTACTCCTAATCCGCGATCAGTTACTTCATTTGCAGTATTTGAAGGAGATACCATTACGATATGATCTTTCTCATACTTTACAGAAGAAGGAATTGCTACACCAGAGTTTAAGTGTCCTACAACACCAAGGATTTTATTGTCTGCAGCTAACTGCTCAGCATTTGCTACACCTTTTTTTGGATCCCCTTGGTCATCATAAGGTACAATCTTTAAATCAAAGCCTAATTTTTTGAAAGCTGCTTTTTGATCCTCTAATGCAAGTTGAGCTCCAAGTTTAATGGATTCACCTAAAATTGCATTATTACCAGATAATGGTGTATTTGTCGCAATTTTAATGACCTGGTTCCCATCCTTTGAACTATTACTACCACAGCCTGCTAAAATACCCGCAGTTAACGATACTGATGCTAAAATTGCAAATCCCTTCTTGAAAACCATATGTACGCCCCCTTAAAAACCTATTTTTTTGAAAATTTAAAATTCTTAAGAAAATAGTAAGCTATATTTTTTCGTTAGACAAGTTCTTTTGGTTCAAAATATTTCGACAATTCTGTCGATTCTTCGTTATTTTAGGTAATTATTCCCATTAAAATATCATTAAAAACTTTATTTCCTTATTTTCGAAATATAAAATTAAAAGATTTTAATGTATTTTACTAGGTTAATCTTAAAAAAATATTTTCCTAGTATTATTTTACGTTTTTCGACAAATTCGACAAAAAAACCTATTCCAAAAAGCTCGGAATAGGCCAAATTTTAATTATTTTCTTCTTTTTTATATCGAATGATCGTCTTTATTTCACCAGAATCATCTGTATCCATAACAAATGATCCATTACTATATTGATCACTATTTCTTAAATCAGTTGGGTCAACTGTCTCAAATTGACCAGATTTACTTAATAAAGCAAACATATCATTTTGGTTTATTGCGTATACCCCAATTAACAAATGAGGATTATTTTTTAAATCACGAAGTACTTTAACACCTCGAGTACCTCGAGAACTTTGAGGGATCGTATCAAGTTTCATTTTTTTAATTGCCCCTCGATGTGTTGCACAGAAAATTTCTTTCACTTCATTATTAATCGTATCTGCAGAAACAACAAAATCATTATCTTTTAAATTTATTCCTTTAACTCCACCAGCTCTTAATCCTTGAATACTAATTTCTTCAACAGTAAATACCAATGTGTATCCTGAACTTGTAGCCAATAACACTTGATCAGTTTCTGAAGTGACACCAGCAAAAATTAAGGAATCATCAGACTTAATTGACATACCGACAAGTGGTTTAGAATATCGTTGTACTTTTAATTGCTGTATACTTGTACGTTTTACAACACCATTTTTAGTGACAAATAATATATAATCTTTATTTTCTTCAAAATTATTTACGACTGTAGCAGAAAGAATTGCTTCGTCACGCTCAATAGGAATAATATTAGCAACATGTTGCCCCATATCTTTCCATCTGATATCCTGCATTTCATGAATTGGTAAATATAAATAGTTACCTTTTGAAGTAAATAAAATTAGTGTATCTGTCGTTGTACTTTCTATTTGATAAATTAAACGGTCGCCTTCTTTCATACCGTAATCTTTACCATTCGAAGCTGAATAAGATCTTGGACTTGTTCGTTTAACGTATCCTTCACTAGTAACGGTGACAATAACGTCTTCTTGAGCAATTATATCTTCTCTAGAAATTTTAATTTCTTCGATTTCTTCTTGAATTGTCGAACGTCTGTCGTCTGCATATTTCAACTTAATTTTCTTTAAGTCTGTTTTGATAACTGACAATAATTTTGCTTCACTGTTTAAAATTGCTTCAAGCTGTTTGATCTTTTTATCTAACTCATCTGCTTCTTCTTGTAATGCAGTAATATCAGTATTTGTTAAACGATATAACTGTAACATAACAATCGCTTCAGCTTGTTGTTCAGTAAACGCAAATTGAACAATTAACTTATCTTTTGCATCACGTTTATCATTTGCAGAACGGATTGTTGTTATCACTTCATCTAAAATTGATAAAGCCTTCATTAAACCTTCTACAACATGCTGTCGAGCTTTAGCTTTTCTTAAATCAAAATTTGAACGATTTGTAATGACCTCTTTTTGATGTTCAATATACGCATCAAGAATTGCCGGTAATGACATCTGTTTTGGTGTACGATTATAAATCGCAACCATATTGAAGTTATAAGGTATTTGAAGCTCAGTGTTTTTATATAAATAATTTAAAATCGCTTCGTTATTTGCATCTTTTTTCAGTTCAATGACAATACGTAGTCCAGTACGATCTGTTTCATCACGTACTTCCGTAATTCCATCTACTTTTCGATCAAGACGAACCTCGTCCATTTTCTTTACTAAATTCGCTTTATTCACTTCTGAAGGAATTTCTGTAATAATTAATGCCTGTTTACCACCACGTAAATCCTCGGTATGAACACGGCTTCGTATAATGATTTTACCTTTACCTGTTTCATAAGCTTTTTTTATTCCATCTACACCTTGAATGATCCCTCCAGTAGCAAAATCTGGTCCGTGGATTACGGTCATTAATTCATCTACTGAACAGTTTTTATTTTCAATGCGCATAATGGTCGCATCGATTACTTCTCCAAGGTGGTGCGAAGGTATTTCAGTTGCATATCCAGCAGAGATTCCAGTACTACCGTTAACTAATAAATTTGGAAACATTGATGGTAAAACAACTGGCTCCATACTCGTATCGTCAAAGTTTGGCACAAAATCAACTGTTTCTTTATCAATATCTCTTAATAGTTCACTTGCTATCGCTGATAACCTAGCTTCCGTATAACGCATAGCTGCTGGAGGGTCTCCATCGATACTACCGTTATTTCCGTGCATTTGAATTAAAACATTTCTTAATTTCCAATCTTGACTTAGTCGTACCATCGCATCATAAACAGAAGTATCACCATGAGGATGGTAATTACCAATTACATTTCCGACTGTTTTAGCAGATTTACGGTAAGGCTTGTCTTGCGTGTTTCCTTCAACATGCATTGAATACAAAATACGGCGCTGAACTGGCTTTAACCCGTCACGAGCGTCAGGTAATGCACGTTCTTGAATAATATACTTACTATATCGACCAAAGCGGTCACCAATTATGTCTTCTAAAGGGATATTATATAATTTTTCCGATGATTGCATCAGACTTTGCTCCCTTCTGATTCTACTTCAACTTGCTCATTGTTTAAAATTTTGTCCTCTTCATCTAAATCAAATACTACATTCGATTCAATCCATTTACGTCTAGGTTCAACTTTATCACCCATTAAAGTAGTTACACGACGATCCGCTCTTGCAGCATCATCAATTTTCACACGAATAAGCGTTCTAGTCTCTGGATCCATCGTTGTATCCCAAAGTTGGTCAGCATTCATCTCACCAAGTCCCTTGTAACGCTGAATCATATACCCTTTACCGATTTTTTTGATTGCATCTTGTAAGTCTACCTCTGACCAAGCGTATTCGATTACTTCTTTTTTTCCAGAACCTTTACTTACTTTGAATAAAGGAGGTAAGGCAATATAAACTTTACCAGCCTCTACTAAAGGCTTCATATAACGGTAAAAGAATGTTAGTAATAGTACTTGAATATGCGCTCCATCTGTATCAGCATCGGTCATAATAACGATTTTGTCATAGTTCACATCTTCAATATCAAAATCACTACCTACTCCTGCACCAATCGCATGAATAATCGTATTAATCTCTTCATTTTTCATTATGTCAGCAAGTTTTGCCTTCTCGGTATTAATAACCTTACCACGCAGGGGCAAGATTGCTTGGAATCGTCGATCACGACCTTGTTTAGCACTACCACCAGCTGAATCACCCTCAACTAGGTATAATTCGTTTTTTTGTGGGTTACGAGATTGTGCAGGTGTGAGCTTACCGCTTAATGAAGTTTCTGTGCGTTTTCTCTTTTTACCACTTCTTGCTTCCTCACGTGCCTTTCTTGCTGCTTCTCTTGCTTGATAAGCTTTTATCGATTTCTTTACTAATGAAGTTGCAATGTCTGGATTTTCTTCCAGGAAATAAGCTAATTGATCCGAAACAACTGAATCAACAGCTGATCTTGCTTCACTAGTACCTAATTTACCTTTTGTTTGTCCTTCAAATTGAAGCAGCTCTTCAGGAATTCGTACTGATACAATTGCAGCTAATCCCTCACGAATATCCGCTCCATCTAGATTTTTATCTTTTTCTTTTAAGAGACTTACTTTTCTTGCATATTCATTAAACGCTCTTGTTAAAGCAGTTTTTGCACCAACTTCGTGCGTACCACCATCTTTTGTACGAACATTATTTACGAAAGAAAGCATCGTTTCCGAATAACCGTCATTAAATTGAAATGAAAATTCAACCTCAATTTTATTTTGTAATCCTTCAAAGAATACAACAGGATGTAATGCTTCTTTTTCTTCGTTTAAATACGATACAAATGCTTCGATACCGTTTTCATAATAAAACTCTTCGAACGTATCATGTCGTTCATCTTTAATTGTAATTTTTAAGCCTTTTAATAAAAATGCTGACTCTCTAAGTCTTTCACATAAAGTATCAAAGTTAAAATTTGTAGTACTAAAAATAGTCGGATCTGGTTTAAAATGGATCGTCGTACCAGTTCGTCTTGTCTTACCAACGATTTCTAATGAAGTGACTGCTTTACCTCCAGCTTCAAATCGTTGCTTGAAAATTGTTCCTTCACGGTGAATTTCAACTGTTAACCATTCTGATAAAGCATTTACTACTGATGCACCAACACCATGTAGACCACCACTTGTTTTGTAGCCGCCTTGTCCAAATTTACCACCTGCGTGTAATACAGTTAAAATAATTTCTGGAGTTGGTTTTCCCATTTTGTGCATTCCAGTAGGCATCCCACGACCATGGTCTTTTACGCTTAAGCTATTATCTTTATGAATAACCACATCTATTTGAGTCCCGTGACCAGCTAATGCTTCATCTACAGAGTTATCTACGATTTCATAAACTAAATGGTGCAGACCTCTACTATCTGTGCTGCCAATATACATTCCAGGTCGTTTACGTACAGCTTCTAAACCTTCTAGTACCTGTATCGCATCTTCGTTATATGTTGTTTCATTCTTTGCCAACACCATTTCTCCTTTCTAACTAAACACTTACATAAGAACATCTGTTCCATTATATCATATTATAAATAAAATGTTTCTTCTAATCGTTCATGTTAATGGTTTTTTTCCTAACTTACAAGTCGAACATGAAAAAAAATATCGGAAAACTTTATAAGAAACTGGATTTTAGAATCAAGAAAATGCAGGTTTAAGGTTGAAAATTGATAATTTAACTTAACAAAATTCTATTTTACAGAACTTGCAAATTGGACTAATTGCGTTTCTAAATTGATGCATATCTGTACAGTTTCTTAAGCTTACCCTAATGTACTTATTCCCTACTCGATCTTCCGTTAAAAAAACTCACTGATTAACAGTGAGCCAGATTTTAAAACAAATTAAAAAAATTGATTATCAGACTTGTCGAAAACGCTTTACTTTCGAGTCACGAAGGCAAGTGGTGACCAAATTTACCTTATGCGGTAATTTAGCATTGCAGCCAGGTAAAGCACGAAGAAAACGAGCTTCTGATGACCAGTATAAAACAGTGAGCTTTTTTAACGGACTATCTTGTCATTGCATGCTCAACTTTAATACAACGATCCATAATGACCGTTTTACCATTTTCCTTTAACAATTGATATGCTTCTTCGTTTTCGATACCAAGCTGCGCAAAGAAAACATCGCAATCAATTTTAAGAAACTCTTGTGCTACAGGTAATAGGTGTTCAGGTCTTCTAAATACATTTACAATATCTACTTTTTCATTTATTTCAGTCAAACTTGCTACTGCTTTTTCTCCTAAAACAGTATCAACTGTTGGATTTACTGGAATAATTTTATATCCAGCATCTTGCATAGCCTTACTTACCATATAAGACGTTTTAGACGGGTCCCCTGATAATCCAACAACTGCAATTACTTTACTTGATTTTAAAATCTTGCCAATTTCTTCTCTTGATGGGTATTTACTCATTTGCTAGTCACCCTTTCTGTTTGCATAAATAAGCGAAAAGATTAACTTTTCGCTTATTTTGTATTCTTTTATCATATTTCCTAAGTCAATTGCCTGTCAATCATTGACTAGAAGCTAATGTTAATGTTGAATTAGTTAACTTACCATCACGGTAATAAGTAATCTTTAACTTATCTCCAACTTTTTTATGTGAATATAAGTATTCTCTGACAGTAATGACATCACTTACTGGCTTGTCATCAAGTGCAACGATAACGTCTAATTGTTTCATTCCAACTTTAGCAGCAGGAGTATTTGGATCAACATGTGTAACAACTGCACCTTTAGTCACTGAACCAGGTAATTTCAATGTTTCTTCGATATTAAATTGCGGTATTTCATCAAGTGATTTTAAGCCTACACCCATTACAGGTCGAGTCACTTCACCAAATTTTTCGATTTGATCTAAAGCTGGTTTTGCAATATTCATTGGGATTGCAAATCCAATTCCTTCAACAGCTTGTTCGGCAATTTTACTTGAATTAATCCCGATTACTTCACCTTTTGCATTGATTAAAGCACCACCACTATTACCAGGATTAATCGCTGCATCCGTTTGAATTACTTGAGTTTGGTAATCTGCAACTCCATCTCCATCGATATCTTGTGGTATTTCACGAGCTTTACTACTTACAATTCCTTCTGTTACAGTACTTTCTAAAAATCCAAGTGGATTTCCAATTGCAATAGCAGTTTCACCAACGTTAATTTTTTCTGAATCACCTAATTTAGCGATATTTGTAACATATTTTGCATCTATTGCTACAACTGCTAAATCTAATAATTCATCTGTTCCAACAAGCTTAGCATCAATTAATTGACCATCTGCCATTTTTACTTTTAATTGTTTTGCACCAGCAACAACATGGTTATTTGTCGCTACTAAAGCTTTATTTCCTACTCTTTTATAAACTACACCTGAACCAGATCCAGCTTCTTCAGTTTCCATTGAAAATGGATTTGATGATTGATAATTATTAACTCCTACTACAAATTTGCGAGCATTTTGGATCGTAGTTGTTAAATCTTCTCTTGATACATTAATAACTTGTGTTGGTACTGTATTAGTATCATTATTTAAGTTTGCAGGTTTATTAGTTAAATTAAAAATATCCGGGGATACGATTGAGATCGTTACAGCTCCTATTATCGCTCCAATAAAGCCTGTAACAAGTGGATATCCTCCACGTCTACTTCTCTTTTGTCTTTTATGATTATTATCATCGTATAAATCTGTTTCATCATAATATCCCATAATTCATTCCTCCAATATGTAGGTATCTTTTATTGATATTAATTTAACCCACTCATGTGTATTTGCTGTGAACTTTTTGATTTAATTCAAATATTTTTTCAAATTAAAAATAAATTCAACTCCATCTTCCTTATTATGAACTTTTATAGTTGAATGATGTAAGTCTAGGATTGTTTTTACGATTGCTAAACCTAAACCTGTTCCACCATTTTGTCTGTTTCTAGATTCATCAATACGATAGAAGCGATCCCAAATTTTATCAATTTTATCAGCAGGGATTGGATTACCTTCATTAAAAATAGAGATATTTACATTATCCCCTTCATCTAATAAATTCATTTTTATAACACTACCTGGGTTCCCATAATGGATTGCATTTGATAGGATATTAATAATTACTTGTTCTATTTTTCTTTTTTCACCTATTACGAGCGTATCCTCATCAAGATTAAAATTGAAATGACAATGAATATTACTATTTTCAAACATGCGAATAATCACATTTTCTATGCAATCCACAATTAAAAAAGGTTCACTTTTTAGTGTATATGTTCCTGATTGAAGTTTGGAAAGTTCTAACATATCGACAACTAACCCGTTCATCCGATCAACTTCTTCAAGGATTACATCTGCATAATAACCATTTTTTTCAATATTTAATCCATCTTTTAAACCTTCTGCATAACTTTGCACAATACTTAATGGCGTTTTAAGCTCATGAGATACTCCACTAATAAACTCTTTTCTTATTTGTTCTAACTGTTTTTCTTTTTCAATATCCTTCATTAATTTAACATTTGCCTGCTGTAAATTTTCAATCGTACTAGCTAAATTCTCAGATAATGAATTTATTGATTTGGATAATTGTCCAATTTCATCATCGGATTGAATATCAATTTTCTCGTTAAAGTTTAATTTTGCTAATTGATCTGTTACAGAATTCATTTTCAATAATGGTTTCGTAATCAATTTCGAATAGTAAAAAGAAACGATCACAATCAGCAATAAAGCAATAATAAAAGCGTAAATATAAAAATCTTTTAAAACGTACATCGCTTCATTTACTGGTTGTAGGGAAGTAATGGCAAAAATAACTTCTTTTGAACCTTTATTCGTATTAATTGGGTAAATAAAAACTTTATTTTCTAATCCATTTGCGCGGTCTAAGTAACGATAAATTAACGGGAAATCCTCCTCAGAATAGTTAGAAAAATCTTCATTACTCTTTGCCCAATCAGTTATTGCACCCATTAATGAGTTCATTTGAGCTGAATATGTATATTGATTTGCAATTGGTAAATGTAAATTAACAACTTTCCCTTTAATTTCAATATTCACCAATTCCTGAAGATTATTTTTAGTTGACAGTTGAATCGTGTTAGAAGGTTGATTTTCCTCTTGCCAAACACCCATATTCGTTTTTATATAAAGTGGAATAAAATAATCATCTTGAACATAACCTCGGATTGTAATCCTTGAATTTTCTTTAATATTAAGCCCTAAAATACTGTCTATTTGATCCGAATATAATAAATTATTTAAAGGTACATATACCTTTTTTCCTTCATTCGTAAGGACGGTTAAATCAAAATTATTCTCAGCTTTTAATACGCCTCTTTTATCTAAAACTGCTAAAGTTGTATTGTATTTGGAATATAGTTTAGATAGCTCTTGTTGAAACTGATTGTTGTTAAATTTACCCGCTTTATAACCTTTAGCAAATTGTGTAAGTTCCTCTGTTACAATATTTACTTTCTTATTCGTATAAAAAGATTGCATAAAGATTGATTGACCAACAAATACAATTAATAAAAATATAACTAATAATAACGTTATGGATAAAAAAAGTTTACGGACTATACTATTTTTCATTTTCTACTCCTCAAACTTATAGCCTACTCTAATAACTGTTGCTATATGCTTTGCTTTGTCTCCCAATTTATGTCTAAGTTTTTTTATATGTGTATCAACCGTTCTTCCATCACCAAAATAATCAAAACCCCAAATATTATTTAATAATTGATCTCTTGTTAATACGATGCCTTTATTATCAATTAAATAGCATAGTAATTCGAACTCTTTATTCGTAAGTTGTAATAATTCATTATTTATTGAAGCTGTCCTTGACGACGTATTGATCGTAATTCCACAAATCGTTTTAGATTCTTTATCATCTTCTTTTAAATCAGCCGTTCTTCTAAGTACACTTTTTGCTTTCGCTACTAGAATCTTAGGACTGAATGGCTTTGTCACATATTCATCTGTTCCAATATCAAAACCAAGTAATTGATCTTCTTCTTCTGAGCGAGCAGTGGTCATAATGATTGGAATACTTGATTGCTCTCTAATTAACTTACAAACTTCCCATCCATCTAATTTTGGTAGCATTAAGTCTAAAATAATTAAATCTACTTGATTTTCGTTAAATTTCTTTATACCTTGTTCTCCATCTTCTGCTTCGATTACAGTAAATTGATCGTTTTCAAAATACTCTTTTACGATTTCTCTTAATCTTTTTTCATCTTCAATGATTAAAACTGTCGGGTTCATATTTTTTTCCTTCCATTAAAATTGATAGATATTAGAACTTTTACCTAAAATAAAATGTCCTTTGTTTCCTGATTTGAATTAATATTCTAAAGCAACTATCTATATATTCGCTTAAAATTGTGATAAAATCATATGATACTGCACTAATTTATTATTGTTTGAAAAGGAGCTAGAAAATGAGTTTGGTCATTATTGTACTAGCCTATTTAATCGGATCTGTACCATTCGGTTTAGTAGTTGGAAAAATATTTTACGGAGTAGATATCCGTCAACACGGTAGTGGAAATCTTGGTGCGACAAATACATTCCGCACATTAGGTAAAAAAGCAGGTATTATTGTAACACTTGGAGATATTTTAAAAGGAACACTAGCAGCTTCATTACCTGTATTATTCCATTATCATGGAATTCACCCATTAATTATCGGTCTAGTTGCTGTTATTGGACATATGTATCCAATATTTGCCGGATTTAGAGGTGGTAAAGCGGTAGCAACCTCTGCAGGGATCTTATTATATGCATCACCACTACTTTTTGTCTGCTTAATCATTATCTTCGCAATTAGTTTAAAAACAACAAAATATGTTTCACTTTCGTCAATGTTAACAGCATTTTTAGGTACAATTTTAGCTTTTATAATGGAATACACTGGTCTAATTAAAGACAATGGGTACATCATAACTTATATTTTAATCGTACTTACAATCTTTGTCGTATATAAACATCGTCCAAATATAAAACGAATTAAAGACAAAACAGAACCAAAAGTAAAATTTTAAAAGCATGATTAGCTAAAGATTAGAGAATGAAGATGAATGATCTCCCTCTCTAATCTTTTATTTATTCATGCTCTTATTGCTTCTTCTAACCTTTAATCTTGCCCCATCGCCTTCTCATATGCTTCATACCAGTCAGGGAACACCTTCTTAAATTTAATCGGTCTAAATGTTTCTTTATGAACAACGACGTGTGTTGAATTTCCTATACAGCAAATATCCCCTTCTTCATTAAGGATTTCATATTCATAAATCACTTTAAGTGGTGTGAGTGATTTTACTTTTGTTTTTACTATAGCAGTCTGTCCATAACGAAGACTCTTCTTGTATGAAACATTCAAATCAATCACTGGAGAAATAACACCTTGTGATTCCATTTCTGCATAATTAAAGCCCAAATCTTTTATTAATTGAGTACGTCCAATTTCAAACCACACTAAATAATTTGCATGGTAGACAACACCCATTGCATCTGTTTCTACATATCTTACTTCAACTAATTTTTCTGAAATAAACATAAAGTCACCTCTTATTCTTCTACAGAATACTTTACCAAAAAATTAATAATTGTTCTATTTTTTAACTTATCCTAAATGTTATAATTTTCTTATAATAATCTAATGATTTTCTAACATTAGAAATTAGGAGGTCGAACTTCTTGAAGGTTCTAGTAGGCTCAATCTTAATCATCCTTCTTTTTTTATTCGGAGTATGGCTTCTTCTTTCTCCAACATTTGAAAAAATTGGCGAGAAATCAGCGAAAGTAAAAAATATTTTAAAGGATAAGGGGGACAAAAATAATGGAAATTCGTCCAAATGAAAAAAAGAAATCATTATTCAATCGTAAACTAATTGGAGGAATCATCGCGGGTATTGCGCTGATCTTAATCACAACAATTCCAACATTATTTATTGAAAAAATAACACCTGGTTATGTAGGAGTTGTCTACTCACCAAATGGAGGAATACAGAAAAACACATTATCACAAGGTTGGAATTTCGTTGGTTTATTCGATAAAGTAACCGAGTATCCAGTCCGTCTTCGTACAGTAGAATATAAAGACGTGGCATTAGCTACTTCAGACGGTAAAAGAATCGAAATGGATTTATCCTATACATATAAAATTGACCCTTCTAAAGTAGTATCCATGTTTAACGAGTTTGGACCTGTGTCGATCGAGGAAATTGAGGAAACATATTTAAAGAAACGTCTACAAGATGCAGCACGAATTGCAGTATCAAAATACACAGTTTTACAATTATACGGCGAGAAATCAAGTAATGCCTCAGCTGATATCGAAACAATCTATAAAGACGATGTAAAAGTACTTGGATTCTTTGTTGAAAATTTAACACTAGGAACGCCAAAACCCGATGCAAAAACGCAGGATGCAATTGATGCACGTGTTCAAGCTGCCCAAGAAAATGATCGTAAAAAAATTGAACTAGAAACGGCTAGAATTGAAGCAGAAAAGAAAAAAGTAGAAGCAAAGGCTGATGCTGATTCACAACTAATCAGAGCACAAGGTCAAGCAAAAGCGAACCAAGTAATCCAACAAACGTTAACCAATGAATTAATTGAATACAAAAAAGCAGAAAAATGGGATGGAAAACTCCCTACTGTTTCAGGAAGTAACTCAAATATCATTCAATTCCCACTTGATCCAAATAGCGATAAAGAATCAAAAAAATAAATATTCGTGCTAAAAAACCTAGCTTTCGGCTAGGTTTTTTATTTTCAATTTGCTTTTCCACCTATTCTCTTCTAATCCAAACTCTTTGGCATATATTTAATAGAGACGAATATCTACGTTTAATGGAAGGAGATAAACTTGATGCAAATTCATGTTGTAAAAAGTGGAGAAACAGTAATGAGTATTGCAGATTTTTATGGAGTTGAACGCCAAGCACTCATTAATTCAAATGCTCTTGTAGCTCCTTATAAAATAATAAAAGGTCAATCGCTTGTTGTACCAACTACAGGAAATGAATATTTTGTTCAACCCGGTGATAACTTATATGATTTAGCTTTAACCTATGGTGTAACATCAAGTCAAATTGCAACTTTAAGTGGAATTAGTCCATATGCTACATTAAATGTCGGCCAAAAGCTACATCTTCCACCACGAAAAAAAAGAAATATCGAATCAATTGGCTATTTACAACCTACTTCAAACCCAATTAAACCAGCACTTGAAGAATCGGCTCGAACAGAAAGTAAGTTTTTAACCTATTTAGCACATTTTAGCTTTGATGCGAAAAGAGATGGTACATTAACAGAACCACCACTTGGAAACATTCCTCAAATCGCAAGGGATAATCGCTGTATATATATGATGGTTGTCTCTAATCTTGAAAATGGACAGTTTTCAACATCACTCGCAACCGATATATTACAAAGTCCAGCAGTTCAAGATAAATTGATAAATACAATTATTAGTACTGCTAATAAATATGGATTTAGAGAAGTAAATATAGACTTTGAAGACGTTGCCTCAACTGACCGTGTAGCTTATATTAATTTTTTAAATAAAGTAAAATCAAGACTGCCTCAAGGATTCATTTTGAGTGCTACATTAATACCTAAAACAAGTTCAAACCAAAAAGGTAGATTTTACGAAGCTCATGATTATGCTAACATAGGTAGAGTTGTGGACTTCGTTGTCATCATGACATATGATTGGGGCTGGCAAGGCGGTCCTCCTATGGCCGTATCACCTATTGATCAAGTTCGTAAAGTAATCAACTATGCAAAGACCGTAATTCCTGTACCAAAAATTGTAATGGGTCAAAATCTATATGGATTTGACTGGAAAGTTCCATTTAAACAAGGTACCATGGCTAAAGCATTAAGTGCTGAAGCTGCGACAAATTTAGCAATTCAAATGACAAACGAAATCCTTTTTGATAACAAAGCAAAAGCACCTCATTTCCGATATACAGAATCAAATGGTCAAAAACATGAAGTTTGGTTCGAAGATGCAAGATCAATTCAAGCCAAGTTTAACTTAATAAAACAAGAGAATATACGTGGGATCTCGTATTGGAAATTAGGATTACCTTTTATTCAAAATTGGGAGCTTCTTGAAGCTAATTTTAATGTAGTTAAAAGAGCATAAAGAAAAGCTAGGTATTTATGAGGCTAACTCAAAATACCTAGCTTTTTTTAATTAGTCATTTGTATTATTAAATGCTTGCTCGTCTTTTAGTTCACTTTCTAATGCTGCTATAGCTTCCTCGCGACGTTGATTTTTAGCTAATGCATTTTGACGATCTTGCTCATTTCCGAATTTCATAGAAGCTTCTGCTTCGTTAATATTTTCCCTCGTATTGTTTATATTATCTTGAATTTTTCTTGCATTATCACTACGATCATCTGGCTTTGGTGTATTTGTATATTCCATCATAAATCACTCCAATTCAAAATTTGTTTTTGTGTTTTTGATTTTACCCGTTATCTACAATTGGTTGTTTGCCAGTAGGATCTTTATACTGCATTTGTTTACCCTTATTCCCACCAGCTGCTTTGTTTTGAGTACCTACATGATTTGGTACAAAATCTTTAGGATGTTTTTTTGGATTTCCCATTTTATCGCCCCCTAGCGATAGTATGAGTTTTGTTGCTGTAAATATGTAAAAGGAAATTAAAAAATGACCAATTTTGACAACAAAAAAAGAAGGAAATAATTCCTTCTTTTGTATAAACAAAATTTGATTTTTATAATGACTAATTTACTCCGCTTTAGCTTTTCTTTCTAAACGTTCTTCTAGTCGATCATATATTTTATTCAAAGCTTCTTCATCATTTAATAGTGAATTTTTATTTTCTAGAATTAATTCTTGAAACGATTTATGTCTTTTCTTTCTCAAAACAATCACCTCTTCTTTTTATGTTAGTATTGCCAAAAAAAAGAGTTTTCTTACATTTTAGTAAATTTTTTCTTATTTTAAAAATGCATTTAATTGTTTTTCAGTTAATGGTCCAATTTGTTTAAAAACTACTTCTCCATTCGGATTAATAAAGTATGTAGTTGGTATTGAAATTACACCATATTTACGAAAATTATCACCGTTTTCATCAATTAAAATTCGATAATTCATACTATTTTTATTAACAAAATTCTTGATAAAGTTTAAATCCTTTTTCTCGCCAATATAATCCGCAACACCAATCATTTCAATATCCTTATGCTCTTGATGGAATTTCTCTAATGCTGGTATCTCGTCTTGACAAGGAGGGCACCAAGTAGCCCAAAAGTTTAAGATTACTTTCTTACCTTTAAATGAAGACAAATTAACCTTCTTTTCATCCAAAGTCATCAATTGTATATCAGGTGCCTGCTGTCCAACTTGAACACCTAATTTTTCAATTGAAGCAATATAAGCATCATTATTGTTACTGACTTTTTTCTCTTCTTCTTTTTTCTCATATAATTGAAAAATTGAATACCCTAACGCTACAAAAAGAATCAGCAAAGGAATTACTTTTTTCATACAAATCACCCTTTTAATGAACTATCTCTATTTAACCATAATAAATACAAAAGTGGAACATGCTCACATATGTTCTTAGACAATATCTCTTTGGATTATCTTTTAACTACTATTTTCCATTCAAATTATCTTAATATAGATCCACTTTCATTATATTTTTTACAGGAATGGCCTATTAATTCGTAATTTTTTTATCCATTTAGTCCATTTTAGTGTTAGGTTGATCGCTTCAATCCGATTAATTACTGATATTCTGATTTTAATTGTGATTTTACAAATTTAATTGCGATAACATCATTTTAATTGCGATTAACGGTTTTTATTTGCGATAACATCATTTTAATTGCGATTACTGGTTTTTATTTGCGATGACACCATTTTAATTGCCATTACCGGTTTTTATTTGCGATGACATCATATTAATTGCCATTACTGGTTTTTATTTGCGATGCCACCATTTTAATTGCCATTACCGGTTTTTATTTACGAAGACATAACTTAATTGCGATTTCTGATTTTTATTTGCGATGACATCATTTTAATTGCCATTACTGGTTTTTATTTGCGATGCCACCATTTTAATTGCCATTACCTGTTTTTATTTGCGATAACATCATTTTAATTGCGATTATCGGTTTTTATTTGCGATGGACATATTTTAATTGCGATTTCTGATTTTTATTTGCGATGACATCATTTTAATGGCCATTACAGGTTTTTATTTGCGATGACATCATTTTAATTGCCATTACAGGTTTTTATTTGCGATGACATCATTTTAATTGCGATTACTGGTTTTTATTTGCGATGACATATTTTAATTGCGATTTCTGATTTTTATTTGCAATGACATCGTTTAAATTGCGATGCTACTTACCCAAAACAAAAAAACACGGTCCAAAAAAGACCGTGTTTTCTATATTAATGAGTTACTTTAGAATTATTTAATTTATCACGTAATACCATTTGTAAGATACCACCATGACGGTAGTAGTCGATTTCAACTTCGCTGTCGAAACGAGCAACTACTTCAAATTCAACAGTTGTGCCGTCTTCTTTTGTTGCAGTTACTTTTACAAGATCACGTGGTTTAACATTCTCATCTACATTAACAGCAAATACTTCTTTACCGTTTAATCCAAATGTTTCAGCATTTTCGCCATCTTTAAATTGAAGTGGTAAAACACCCATTAATACTAAGTTACTTCTGTGGATACGCTCGAAGCTTTCAGCAAGAACTGTTTTGATTCCTAAAAGGTTTGTTCCTTTAGCAGCCCAGTCACGAGAACTTCCCATACCGTAGTCATTTCCAGCTAAGATCATTAATCCAGTACCATCTTCTTTATAACGCATTGCTGCATCATAAATTGACATAACTTCGCCAGTTGGCCAGTAAGTAGTGTATCCACCTTCTGTACCTGGAGCGATTTGGTTACGGATACGGATATTAGCGAATGTACCACGCATCATTACATCGTGGTTACCACGACGAGAACCGTATGAGTTAAAGTCTACAGGTTTAACACCTTTACTTTGTAGGTAAAGTCCTGCAGGAGTTGTTTTACCAATAGAACCAGCTGGTGAAATGTGGTCAGTTGTTACTGAATCACCGAATTTACCAACGATTTTTAAACCAGCTAATGGTTTAACTACACCTGGCTCTTTTGATAATCCTTCAAAGAATGGAGGATTTGCGATATAAGTTGATTCGCTATCCCATTTGTATAAAGAATCATCAGTTGTTTGAATTTCGTTCCAACGTTTGTTATCTTCAAATACTCTTTCATATTCTTTTTTGAATAATTCAGGAGTAACTGTAGATGCAACTACTTCTTGAACTTCTGCAGATGTTGGCCAGATATCTTTTAAGAACACATCGTTTCCATCTTTATCTTGACCGATTGGCTCAACTGAGAAGTCGATATTTACATTACCTGCTAACGCGTAAGCAACTACTAATGGTGGTGATGCTAAGTAGTTACCTTTAACTTGAGGATGAATACGTCCTTCGAAGTTACGGTTACCAGAAAGTACAGATGTTACTAACATATCATTGTCAGCAATAGCTGCTTCCATTTCAGGAGCTAATGGACCTGAGTTACCGATACATGTAGTACATCCATAACCAACAATGTTAAAGCCTAATTGATTTAAGAAAGGAATTAATCCAGCTTCTTGTAAATATCCACTAACAACTTTAGATCCAGGAGCTAATGAAGTTTTTACATAAGCAGGTACTGTTAATCCTTTTTCAACAGCTTTTTTAGCTACTAAACCAGCACCTAACATAACGTATGGGTTTGAAGTATTTGTACAACTTGTGATTGCTGCGATTGCTACTGCACCTGTTTTAAATGTTGTTTCAGTACCATTTTCAAATTTAACGTTTACTTCTTTATTTAATGCTTCGTCAGTTAAACCGAATCCTGCATTACCCATTGGAGCAGAAACTGCTGCTTGGAATGCTTTTTTCATTTCAGATAATGGGATTAAATCTTGTGGACGTTTTGGACCAGAAAGATTTGATTCAATTTCTGAAAGATTGATTTCTACTAAATCAGTAAATGTAGGATCTTCTAAGTCAGCTGTATAGAATAAATCATTTGCTTTGCAGTAAGCTTCAACTAATTGAATTTGCTCTTCAGAACGACCTGTTAAACGTAAGTAGTTAAGTGCCTCAGCATCAACTGGGAAGAATCCACATGTTGCACCGTATTCAGGAGCCATGTTTGCAATTGTAGCACGGTCTGCTAAAGGCATACTTTGTAAACCTGGTCCAAAGAACTCAACAAATTTATTTACTACACCTTTTTTACGTAAAACTTCAGTAACTTTTAACGCAACATCAGTTGCAGTAGTTCCACTTGGTAAAGCACCGATTAATTTAACACCGATAACTTCTGGAACTGGGAAATATGATGGTTGACCAAGCATACCTGCTTCAGCTTCAATACCACCTACACCCCAACCTAATACACCAATACCATTAATCATAGTAGTATGTGAGTCAGTACCCACTAATGTATCAGGGAATGCAACAACTTCACCATCTTCATTTGCAATTGCATGTACTACATTTGCTAAGTATTCTAAGTTAACTTGGTGTACGATACCAGTTGCTGGTGGAACTGCACGATAGTTATTAAATGCTTTTTGAGCCCAGCTTAAGAATTGGTAACGCTCTTCGTTACGAGAAAATTCTAAATCCATATTGAAATCTAATGCATCCACTGAACCAGCTTTATCAACCATTACAGAGTGGTCAATTACTAGATCTACTGGAATTTCTGGATTAATTACTTCAGGGTCTCCACCCATATCAGCCATAGCTTTACGTAATGAAGCTAAGTCAACTACAGCTGGAACACCTGTGAAGTCTTGTAAAATAACACGAGAAGGTTTAAACGGAACATCTACATCTTGTAGCTCGTTTGTTCCCCATTTTGCTAAATTTTCAACATGATCTTTTGTAATTACTCTTCCATCTACTTGACGAAGAACTGATTCTAGTAACACTTTAATCGAATAAGGTAATTTACCGATTTTAGCTACTCCAGCTTCCTCAATTGCTTTTAAGCGATAATAATGATAAGTTTTATCGTTCGCAGTAAATGTCGAACGAGATTGGAAAACGTCATTTTTCCCCATGTGTTCTTCCCCCTATTAAGCAAAAAATGTCTGAATATATTTTATATCCAAACTTTTCAATACCTTACAATAATATATTATTACAATGTATATCATAAGTAAATAACAAGTAACTTATCATTTGTAATAAGTATTACTTATGACCCTTTAAATCAAAATTTAATTCGTTTGAGTTATTTTTAGTTAGTGAGCATTTTGTGAGCATAATGTATGCATTGAGTGTGTGAGGCACAAAAAACTGTGAACATTTATAAAGACTCCTAAATCTTACTAGGAGTCTTTATTTTTATATAATTATTATATCAATATTACTGCATTTAATCCGAAAACTCTTCTTCCACCTCTTCCCATCTCTCAGTGATGTTGTACCCGATACCACTGTAATAAATACAATCAGATTCAGTATATCTAAACTCACCAGTATTTCTGTAACTGTTTTGAACAGAACCACCATTTACATTACACAGTTAGACTAAAAGAAACCATACTTTGTTATGATATTGCTTTACTCTTCCTCTTTTTCAATTTTAAGACAAGCAGAAGTAGCGGCGGTTGTATACCAAATAAAAAAAACGCAACATTGCCCATTGTATCCCCAAGTTTAAATAGGTCATTCGTATTTTTCAGGGTCATGGAAATGATATAAATAACCGAAAGTAAGCCAAACATAAATGGATGAATGTTTTTTTTAAAGAGTTGGGCAAGCCCCAAAGAAGCAGCATAATGACTCACGTTAAAGCAAGTAAACATTTGCATAATCCACATTACAAGCAACAAAGACTCAAACCGTTCAAATAGCAAACCAGGCATATCAAAACCTCGCATGAGATCAATCGTTGGCCAAGTTTTGGTTACCACACCATCGACGGATAGTGCACCGATGACCATTACGATAGTTATCACGTAAAAGATCAGTGGGATGGAAATTCCAACTAAAACAGCTTTTACTGCTTGGTTTGGCTCTTTCATAAACGCCATTATAATCAACAGGCTTTCAAAACCTATATATGAGAGAGCCGTTGTTTTTATTCCTTTTAGTACGGGCATGATCCCCAACCCCAGTACCGGGCGCAAATTATCCACTTCAAATATTTTAAAACTCATAAAAGCAATCACCAAAAAAACGACGACCGTAATGGGGAGAATAATTTCAAACAGACGTGCCATCGGATTTATGCCGCCCATAATTAAATAGAGACCTATCCACATAAATGGCATCGCGATGGCCCAATATGGGGTACCTTCCAACAAAAATAAACTTGTTACCTCAACTAATGCACGGATATGAAATCCACCCATCATTACAAAATAACATACAAGGATTAGACTTAGTAACTTCCCCATCCATTTCCCTACAATTTCTTGGCTGTATTGATAAAAGGTTTTTCCTGGAAACCGTTGTCCTAATTTGACCATAATAACTCCTGCCACCATCGCAATCAGCCCGCCTAAAATTACAGTTAACCATGTATCTGGTGTATTCACTTTCTCTGTAGCTACCCGTGGCAAGGTCAGAATTCCCGTTCCAAGTATATAATTGCTAATGATAATAACTGCTTGAATTGTTGTAATACGGTCTTTGGGGCTAGTAATCATCGCAGGTCACTTCCTTATTCACAATTCAGGATAAATACTTTCTGATGGCTTATAACTTCTCATTTTTCCAATTTCTTCTTATAAACGGTACAATTTTACATTTCCAAAAAAGAATAAAAATTATGCACGTTGTATTCATGTGAAGTTTACATAATAGCAAGGCTATGAGTATTACTTATTTTATTTACCTTCTTTTTTTGTATAAAAACTTGTATAAAATTAAGAGATTTTAATGCTATGATCAAGAAGCACTTACTATTCAGTTGTAAAATAAGCACTGGAAAGGTAATGTGGGTAGACCTGCTATCCAAAAACTAGAAGGAGCCATGAGTGCTGATCGTGTGAAACGAGGATATTATATTACTTCTTCAGGATTTACTAAGGATGCATTAGAGTATGCTTTTAAAACTAATATCACTCTACATTTAAATAAAATATAAAATAAGAGGTTACACAATTATTCTTCCTCTTTGAACTATATACTTTAATACCAATGAAATTATTAAAATTGCAAAAAAATGAGGCTTGTTCTAGAAGAATTAAAAGGTGGTTTTGCAAAAGAACACATATCAAATTACCATTAAATAATTAATGTCGCTCACTTCGGTGGGCTATTTTTATTTTAGATATAATAAAGTTTTTTCATTTAAATAATAAAATTTCTACCTCAACTTGTAGATGAATAATTTTAATAGACAATCTATTTATTCTAAATTAAGATTAAGATTTTAGATTAAAATGATTAATGCAAAGGTAAACTCACCACGTATTACACAAAAAGCTCAGACTTTATGGTCTGAGCTTTTCTTATTTATATTTCCTGATAGCGTCCTATAATAATATATCATCAGTATTCACTTTTTTTATAATAATCTTTCTGTACATCCCATCAAACATTATTGGAATATCTACTTTAACAATTAAATGATCTTTATTCTTCTCATACAATTTTTCAAAGTTAACTCCGATGTCAGTACCTAATAATTTTATTAAAGGTCTAATTGCTTTTTTAAATGGCGAAAGTCCTTTGTTTTTTGGTGCAAATTTATCAAAGATGATAATTTCTCCACTTGGTTTCAATACTCTCAACATCTCTTTAAGACACTTATCTGCATCTGGAACAACTGATAATACAAGACTGCCTATAACAACATCGAAATAGGAATCACTCAAACTCATGTCTTGAGCGTCCATTTTTAAAAATTTTATTGATGAGTCTTTAAATTTTTCTTTAGCTTTGTTAAGCATATCATCTGAATAGTCTATAGATGTTATATCTAAATGTTTGTGATTAATCAGTTCCAAATCTGCACCAGTTCCTACTCCAACAAATAGTATCTTTTGATTTTTCAAGAAATTTGTATTACTGAAAACCTCTTTCCTTGCGTGGAGGAATCGCCCAGTGTTAAAAAAATTATCATATAAACGAGACCAAATTTTGTATATCAACTTATTCCACCGATTGTTCATATTACCTCCCATTTATTATTCAATATGCATTCATTATAACAACCAATTAAAGGGACAGAACCTTCTTTAATTCCTAAATATTTTAACATAAATTTCCAATTTTTCCCTTAAAATTTATAATAACTTTGAGTTCTTAGGTATTTAATTAATAATTTTTTTCCAAGCATTGTATTTTACTGATTTTCTTATTTATCATAATGCAGTTCAACTTACATAATTTTCCAAATTATAAGGCATATAACAAGAACTATTGATATTATTTTAATATTACATTTTGTTTTTAATTTTTTTCCAATATCACCTATTTTTTAGAGAAACTTAACTTGTGAGTTTCTCTCTTCTTCCTGTTTATTTCTTGCATCAACTAAAAGTTCACAGTACATGTAAATTTTAATTTCTTTTGGATCTAGATTAGAAATCGATTCATCAATTTGAAATAAAGGTTTTCAGTCATTGCTTTTAATTGTTTTAATGCAGTACAAATCGAAGTACAAAAGGTATTTCCAAATTGATTACTACTAGTTTCACTATAATTACTCATAAGTTTTTCCCTTCTAAAAATAAGACCTTGTTAAATTCAAATATTGATTTTTTAGCAAAAGAAAAAGACCACAAAAATGTGGTCTTAGCTATTTTTCTTTAAACTATTGCAGCATTTAGTCTTAAACTGTGTCTAACATTTGGCGTGCAATTCAAAATACTGGGATTTTCTTTTATAAGGCTGGGTATTTTAGTTTCCTTTTTATTAGCACTATTATTAATAAACAAATTGGGATAATAATTTGTAGAGGTATTTGTAGTAAGAAGGGGACAACATCCCTTGCTTCATTACGTAATGCAACAAAATTCGTAGTCATCCACATTGAACAAACCAACATTATAACGGATGTAGGATAAACTAATTGCTTGCTTTCCTTAATGCCGAATAAATCTGCTGCTCCTGACACCGCACAATGGAAATAGATCGTAATCTTCACGAAATAATTACATACTGAAATCACTATAATAAAGGTATCAACTCTTTGAACAAAATCAGCAATATTAATATAACTAACTGCTGAAAGAAGTGGATAGATGATCCTTTCTATTTCAGAAACACCCAATATGGAAGTATTTAACATTGAAAATAAAGTCAATATAAGCCCAGAAAATAGTAATGATGTTATTCCTACTTGTACTACTTTCTTTTGTTTATTTAAAAATGGCAAAATCATAGTAAATGTAAATATCTCACCAAAAGGATTTGCAATTAATATCGGAGTTGCCTTTAACACTGGTTTCCATCCACTTTCTAATACAGGTCTTAAATTATTAATTTTGATTAAATCAGAAATAATTTCTAATCCAATAATTATAAACATAAGAAACATTATAAATAAAAAAATAAATTCATTCGAACGTGCAAATGTTTCAATTCCTTTATGACATGCATATATGACTATAATCATCATTAATATTCCAATTGAAATACGTGATGAAGCATTGTAAAGAGTAATAACCATTAATTCCTCAAAATTACGCAAAACTCGTGCACCTATATAAATAAAATATAATATATAGATTAGAGCTAACAGTTTTCCAATATATTTCCCTAAAATATATTGTATATATTTTGTAAATGGTACATCAGGAAAAAAAGAATATAACTTTATATATACAGAAAATAATAGACACCCCGCAGTAAGTCCTAATAATAAACTCATCCCTGCATCTTGCTTGGCTAAAGAATATATTTCAACTGGTGGGGATGTACCGTTAATAAACATAAAAATCATACATAATAATTGAAAACCACTTACATTTAATTTACGATTCATTATTGCACCATCATTTAATCCTAACTTCCTCTATTTTCTTTTTTATATCATGTTTATTTTTACCATTTAGAATCTAAATTATGATTTATATAACAAAAACTGTATCGGATCAGAAACATTAATGTACAAAGAAAAAAACGCAATGTACCTTATTAAGATACGGAGCGTTATTTTCTATAAAATAGGCATATTTGCGATTCTTACTCTATTCTCAATAACGCTCCATGTACTTCTAATTCCTCAAATTTTCATGATTACCAAAAATGAATTTTCTACATCAGTAGGCTTACTTGTATTTTAATTTTTCTTTTACTATTAATTAATCTTAAGCAGTTTTAACGACAGCAACCTCATATACTTTTTTCAGTCTGCCTAATTAGTTGTTAATTTGTTAACATCTTAGAACCAATTATAGACATTGCAATTGATGCTAAAGGCGATCAACTTGTTAATACTTGTGAGAATAGCCTTAGGATTTTATTGAGGCATTTATATGTAGATAATATCTATTTTGGAAAATGGTACATTAAATTACAAAAAAATAGAAAAATATATTATGAATCAAATAAAACGCTTAAAATCAATATATTGGAGAATAAAATGTTAAAAAAGAAATTTATCGTTTCATTTCTTAGCGTAAGTATACTTTTAAGTAGTTGCTCTAACTATAAAGAATTAAATCAAATATCGATTGTGAATGCAATGGGGATCGATTACTTACCAAAAGAAAAAAAATATCAAGTGATCATTCAAATTATTAATCCTAGTGCAATTGCAACACAAACAGGTTCTCAAGGTATTCCAGTTATTGCATTAGAAGAAAAAGGTAGAACCATATCAGAAGCAGCACGAAATGTGTCAAAGAAAGGATCTCGAACAAATATTTATTCTCATGTAGCACTTGTCATAATAGGAGAAACATTAGCAAAAGAAAAATCATTAAATTTTATTTTCGATGTTTTTGAAAGAGATTCTAAAATTCGTGTAAATATTCCAGTTATTATTGCAAGAGATAAAAACGTAAATAAAGTGATGAATAACATAGCATCACTTGATAAACTATCGGCTAAATCAATTGTAGGAAAAATTAAAAATACATCATCTCTATTAGGTGAAAACCAAGAAACCTTAATGCGTGAGGCAGTTTCTGCAATTTCTAGTAGTGGAAGAGAACCAGTAATAAATGGTGCAAGTTTAGAAAATGAAAGTAAAACATCACAGACACTTGAAAATATGGAAAAAGTCAAATCAAGTTATGATAAGATAAATGGCACTGGTATTTTTAGAGAAGGGAAATTAGTTGGTTGGTTAGATGGGCCACAGGCAAAATCAATACAAATTATTGATAATCTGATCAAGGAAACGAATATACAAATACCATGCAATAAAAAAGAATATGATTCGATGGAGATTACTCGGTTAAAATCAAAGACTGAAATTAAAATGAAGGGTAATATTCCAATAATAAATATAAAAGTTAACTCGATTGGTCATATTGACGAAGTACTTTGTAATGACAATTTTGATAAGGCAATAACGCTCGATAAATATGAAAAATTAGCTGAAAATGTTATAAAACGAACAATCGAAATAGG
Source organism: Bacillus sp. AFS029533 (assembly GCF_002585125.1). NCBI lineage: Bacteria > Bacillati > Bacillota > Bacilli > Caryophanales > Bacillaceae > Bacillus > Bacillus sp. AFS029533. Next base: position 89,287 of record NZ_NUQC01000001.1, read on the forward strand.
AATATCTGAAGTAAAAAAACTCGGTGGAGATGCATTTGGATTTGGAGAAAAATTACATATGTCTAATCCTAAAATTTATAAAAAATATGAAGGAAATTGGAATGATACATTTAAAAAGTCAAAAGTGTCAGTGGATGTCGACGTTCAAATTAATAATGTGGGAATGAGAAAGAAACCTTACCCTTATTAGTAGACAAGTTATAAAAGAATCAAAATTAGTAAACGCACTCAACCAATATTGAGTGCTTCAGCAATTATAAGATATATAACTGACTTACGAATAACAACCCTGTATCCCAAAAGGACACAGGGCTTTTTTATTTAAATGATTATGAAAGGTAAAAAACTTTGTTGGAAACTTCATTTTAGACAATAATTTTGCAATCGATAGTGTTGCTATGCTTCCGGAAATGCCAGCTGTATAGAATACAAAAAGGTTATCATAAATCCTGTAGTTCATATCTGCATTGTTGAAATACGTAGCAATTCCGAATATAAGGAGAGATAAAATTGATATAATACCAAATGGTTTTAGTTTATTTAATAATTGATAATACTTAAATTTATTTCCAAAATGCATGAATAAAAGAGCGACCAAAGCGATATCTAATCCCCACGGTAAAAATACAAAACGACTTATCGCATAGCCAACATATCCTAAAATTAAGTAAATACCGATTTGTATGTAAAGGCTAAAACTGCCAATGATTTTTTGAGTATAACAATAAAGTAATTGAGCGCAAAATAAACAAACTAAAAACCATATAGGTGTATTGTATCCTAACCAGCCATTAACCCCATTGCCATAAAAAATGCCAACAAGAGGTTTATACCAAATAAATTCATATTTTAAAGGGTTTACTGCGTTTAAAATTAACCAGTAAAAATAAGATAGAATCCCTGCCGTAAAGTACGGTACTAGTAGAGCATAAAATTTGTTGATCCATAATAGCCGCATATCATTTAAATACCTCTGGCTACTAAAAAGATAACCTGATACAAAAAAAAACAACGGCATTCTAAAGTCTCTTAAAATGTCATTTAACCAGATTGGAATAGCCGTATGTCCCATTACTACCAAAAATATAGTTACCCCCCTTGCGATATCTATTTCGATAAATCGTTTCATCCATATCCCCCTGAAATGCTTCAAGCACCAATAATAAGTTTTTTGTCCATTTATCATCATATTGGAGGATGTAAAATTTTACAATCATATATTATATTAAGCTCTATCCGTTAAAAACCCATTTACTGCCAAGGATTTGATTTGTCAAATATTAAAACAAACCCTGTATAATACTGATACAGGGTTTGAATGTAGTTTTATTTTTACATTTTGAAATTTCGAATGGTAAATTAATTTTAGTTTAAACTAAAAATAGTCATGAGATTTTATTTTTTCTTAGTCAAATAATTTTGCCCAAGTTTTTGGGCCTACTTTTCCATCTACGGTCAGGCCATTTTTCTTTTGAAAATTTCTTACTGCACGATCCGTAATTGGACCGAAAATACCGTCTGCGGTTATTCCTAATTCTTTTTGAACTAATTTAACACTATTTCCTTTTGAACCTGATTTTAATATCGTTCCTGGATATGCAGGTGGTTTAGCTTCCAATACTTTATCAGTACCATATCCTTTGTATTCAAATTGTAAATGTGGCTCATCTACAAAACTACTCCAGTCCCCACCCCATGTGAAGCCAATGGATTTTGCATATTTAATTGCCGATTTAAATGGTTCAGTATCGTAAGAGTTCCACCCTTCTTTACCATTTACAATTGGAACAAAATCTAATGCTTGACCTACAAGATGATATGACTTTCTAGTTTGGGACTTACCATTATCAACTAGTTCTTCTTGACGTTCTTTTGTTCGTGTCGTTTCGTAAATTAAAACATCGATATTGTTTTTTATACAATAATTGTACCATTTTAAAGCTGCTTGCTTTGTATTAGGAGCTAGCTTATTTATATTTGATAAATTTCTTTCGTGATAAGTTGGATTTGTCATTTAATGATTTCTCCTTTTAAATAAATTTAAAAAGCCAATCTACTTAGGAAGACTTATCCCGGTAAATAACATCGCTTGCTTTCATACTTTGAATACTTCTAACTAACCATTTAATTGTTCACATAAGCCAATATATTCACAAAATTGAAATTTCGTTTGAATAAATAGTCCACAAGTTTCCGTTTTTTTCCCAGAAAAGTCTTAATTCCTGTTAATTTTTTGAAACCTAGTTAAATTCCAGTCAATTCCATCAACTACAAACATAAAAAACACCTATTGTAAGATGCAGACATTAAACAATTTAAAAATGACTATCACATTATTTACCAATGATTTTTTAGTGTACTTAAAAAAATATAGGAAAGAATATCGATTATAAAAGGCAGTTTTCAAACCAATTCATTAAAAGTGTTGGCGAAAATGCCCTTATATAAGGAGGTATAATCATGTCTAGACGTAAAAATAATTCTGGTAGCGGAATGTCAGCTTCAATCGAGCAAGGGAAAGCAGCTGGGTTTAATGAAGAAACAGCGCAAGAGCCACTTTCAGCTGATTATAAGTTAAACAATAAAAAGACAAAAAAAAGACAATAAAAAAATAGCAAGCAATTTATAGGAATTGCTTGCTATTTTTTATATTTTTTGATCATTACTCAAAATCGTCTTTCCGCTTTCTTAAAACACCTTTGTTCAGCGTCGATTGAGGCATTAAATAAATAATATCTCCTGTTCTTTTCGTATCTCTATTAACATTACTTTTTCTTCGATTATAGTATAGGAAAAAATTAATCACATTTTTTTGTCTCTTATTATATTGAACTTTCTTGAACAAGAGATAGAGTACGATCACACCCGAATATATAAGACAAACTGTTAGTATTTGCATAATCAGTATCAGTCTCCTCTTTCATTTTGACTATTACTAGTATTGGTCAAATTACTTGTTTCATACATCAAAAGAGTCAGACAAACTAAAAAAATTAACTTTTACTCTATTAATTTCTTAGATTTATTTGTTGTTTGTCGTTTTTTATTATGAAAAATAATTTTCTCAACATTCATTTTTTATAATTTATATAAGATGAATTAGATCATAAGAAATACCTCCCTTTCATTAATTTATTTATATATATGGAAAATGGTTATCGAAAATTATTAGAAAAAAATGATTAAAACGCTTTCAATTATAAATTAGTAAATATTTCATTTTGGCATATTTTTTTGATTACAACTAAAGCTATTTGTAAAGGAAGGTGACAAGAATGACAAACAAATCGTCAAAAAGAAATAGCCCGATTGACCATGAAAGTGGACAACCAAAACCATTAAGTGGTTCTCATAAAGTGAAGAACCAAAATCATACAAGACAGAAAAAACATAGTCACCACGATATGTAAGTTAAATTAATTAGTTATAATGGAGGGGTTTAATTTGAAGAACAAGAAAAGTACTTACAATTCAAATTTTAATAAGAATGTAAAGCCTGATGGACTTGATGTCGAGTATTCAGCGGAACTAGCAGATCATGATGATGTAGAGGCACAAGAACGTTCAGCTCAAGCGGATGCACGAGTAAAGAAAAAAATGTAATTTGCTATACAAAAAAGGTATGCGAATACGTTTCGCATACCTTTTTTAATTATTTATTTATTTCAGCGTCAATAGCTGCTTTGATTGATTCTAAGCTAGGGTTGTCCACTGCTTTACCATTTACAAATATTGTAGGTGTTCCGTTAACACCATAATGGTTAGCAATTGCAACATCGTTAGCAACTTGTTTCATTGCATCTTTTTTGTATAAATCTTTTTTAAATTGTTTTTCGTCTAAATTCGGAATAACAGATTTTGCAATACTTGCTAATTTATCAGGTGTAGCCCAAGTAGTAGTTTCATCTTCTTGTTTTAAATAGATTTGCTCTTGAAACTTCCAAAATGAATCTTTATGAGTTTTATAAACTACTTCTGAAGCAAGTGCAGCTAAATTAGAATCCTTCGAAATAAACGGATAGTTAATAAATGAAAAATTGATTAAGCCATTATCGATATAATCGGCTTTAAGTTGTGGAAAAACTACTTTATTCCATTGAGCACAAATTGGACATTTATAATCACCAAATTCAACTACTTCGACTTTTGCATCTTTATTGCTAAATGTTGGTTGATCCTTTGTGTCAAATCCATCAACTTTCACTTGATTTACTCCAGCAATTGTTGGATATACTTCTTCAGTCTTTTTATCTTGCATTTTAGAAACTAAAAATAATGCTCCAACTAAAACAACTATTCCAACAAATACAGAAATAGCAAACGTTTGATTACTATTAGATTTTTTCTTTTTACTCATTAGTGCTATATTCCCCCTACGATTATGTACTGTATATTATTGTAACATAAACTAAAGTAAGCTAACTATTCATAACCCTCGTAATTGAAAATTATTCTTAATATATAGATCATCTAAAAACTTAAAATTCTTATTTGATTCATAAGTAGCAACTTAAAAATAATTATTTTTTAGTCACACAACATCCATCCACCATAAGAATTATTTCAAAGCTTTTTTCCTTAATGATATGTTAAAAATTTCTAGTCATGTGAAAGCTTGTTCACCTGTATAATGGAAAATGATTTGGAAAATTGGAGGAAAATTATGTTTAAAATCATGCTATCAAGCTTTCAGCCGAGTAAGTACAATGAAGTGCTTCATTCGAAAAAACGAAGTATCATCGGTTACTATTTACTCGCCAGTTTCGTGTTAAGTGCGGGGCTATTTGAACTCTTGATGAATTTCGATATAGCATCGGATACGACATCGTTATGGACGGTATTAGAAAATGGATTCGGAGACAATGCTGAGCTGTTTCTACTGATTGTCATCCCACTTATTGTACTAATCATTCCAGTGATGATGCCAGTCTTGTTTTCACTTGTGTATAAGTATGCTGCACGAAAAAAGGACATTCATTTAACGTACCGCCAGTGGTACAAATTATTTTTCGTTGGTGCGATCTCATTTACGTTCGTTTCATTTATCGTCGAAATCATTGCCTTTTTGTTTGTGAACTTTTCTTTGACATGGATTGAACGCGTTATGACCCTTCTGTATCTTACTTTTATGTACAAAGCGGGAAAAGCAGCGACAAATAAAAAAGAAACAGCCCATTAAAAGAAAAATTCCTGTTGGAGTTTACTGGAGTACCCAACACAACTAGTCTATTGAACTTCAATTGAAATTTTTGTGAGGAAATGGCTATCTGAGGACGAGTTTCTTGTCACCGAATCTAAAATTTATAGAATTAATAAACTATATCATAATTGAAAAAAGTACTTCGAAAAAGAAAAACATAGGAAGATTTTAGTCTTCCTATGCTTTCATCCAAATTATTTATCTGTTTGTTTTTGCTTATTTTTCAAATACTCCGCACGCATTTTTTCAAGTTGCTGCTTTTTATCAAATTTGGCAGGCGTCTGTTTTTCATGAAACTTTGACACAGCCATCTGACCTTTTGTATCTAATTGATATTTTCCCACTTTATTCACCTACTTTTCTGTCTTTAAAGAGAATCTATTCAACAAAATATAATATACATTATTTTACTGTAGAAAACCTTATTATAATGCTTAACCTTGCAGATATCACTAAAAACATTAAAAACTTATAAAATAATTCATCATTAAATGGTATTCATTTCATTTCAATATTTAGTTTAAAATACCTACCACTCTGCAAAAAACTTATTAATTCCATTTAATTATAGTGTTAGTGGTATCAATGAGTCATATACTTAAATATTTTGTGATTGAAGTAATCTATAGGTACACCATCTTTCTCAAGTTCTAGTTCATATGGTACGTACCAGTCATTATTATTTGAGTCATCATTAGTTCTATTGCAACTACCGAACAAATCTCCTTCTTCAACCTAATGGAACAATCCTACTTTGGGCATTTTACTTATCACCCTTTCTAAGACATTAAGAATGAAATTGAACTTAGCAATGCTTTAGTTGAATATCACTTTTCCAAAAATAATCCCAATAATAAAAATAGATGTAATTCCAGAAAACATTGTTAACAAGATTTTTATTCGTTGCGTTCTAAATTTGAAACGACTATATAATTTAATAATTAGAATAATGAATGGTACCTGTAAAATTCCAAAATATATCCGATCAAAAGTAAATGGAGTGCTGTGATACTTTTCAATATAAAAATTTATGCTCATAATGCAACTAATCAATTTGAACTGAAAAATAACAAAATTTAATATATTTCATTTTGTATTTTCCTTTATTATCTATATTATTTTTAAATAAAAGATTAATTTTATAAATCCGTTACAATTTTCATTTCCTCTTGCATAATGCCTATTCTTGTACAATTTTATCAAATCTGAATACCTTGGTATATTATTTTTCACACATTTCTTTTCCAACCAACCTGGAATCAGATTTCACTAAATAAAGACTTCAATTTTCTAAAAAAAAAAGCCAAGTCTACAATTAAATAAACTTGGCTTTCATTTATTAGTTATTTTTATTGACTAAAATAATCAATTCTTCATCAAATATAATGTCAGTGTTTAAAATTAACAGTTCTCTTATAAAAGCTTTTGGATTTTCGAGGGTTAAAATAATTGGTTGTACTGACTCGTTAATATGAATTAATAAAGTTATTATTTCTTTATTTTTTCCATAAACTTCGACTAGTTGCTTTATTTCTGTAATATCATTGACCTTAAGTTTAACTGTTAAAATGCCTTTATGAATAATAATTTCATCCTGGATTAAAACAATATCGCTTCTTATTAGGCGGAAAGCTGTAATACTTAAAACAATTACGACTACAGCGATTTGCAGATAGGTTTTTAAATCATTTCCGTTTCCTACAAGCATTGATATTAACTTGTACAGAATGACCAGGAATATTGAACTGGCTGCCATATAAAATAAAATACTTAGAAAAGTAAAGTGAGAAGAGAATTTAGTTTGTTTCACATTCTTTCGCCTCCTCTACGACTTTTTTCTTTATTTTTTCTACTATATGATTCAAATACTTAAAATGAAACTAGTACTTAAAAATAAATGGTCATTTTTTGACAAAAAACATATGTACTTGCTTGATACTTGTCATATTTTCTTACTATAATAGTGGTATGTTTACCTAATACAAGGAGGATACATATGTTTTCGTTCTTTTCTCAAATTATGATTGTCTTATGGACAATTTTCTTGTTAGGAATGATGTCAATCGGCGGATACTTTATGTTCAGAAAGTTTTTGAAAAGATTACCTAAAGAGGATGGGAAATCGATTTTAGATTGGCAGGAAGAATATTTACAAAAAACAAGACATTTGTGGTCAACTGAACAGAAAGAATTGCTTGAAGAATTAGTAAAACCTGTTCCATCATTATTTAGAGATATAGCTCGAGATAAAATAGCTGGAAAAATTGGTGAATTGGCGTTATTAAATAACGCTTCGCAAATTACACAAGGCTTAATTATTGAAGGATATATTAAAGCAACCCCTAAGCGAGATCATGCATTTTTAGTTAAAACACTAAAGAAAAAAGAAATCGATTTTGCCGATTTTAAGCATTTACTTGCAAAATAAAACGTGTACCCGAAAAGGTACACGTTTTTTCATGTGATAATTGTATTTGAAGGAAGCTGTCTTCTCATTTTTTGATATGATTTGTACATTGCTAAGCGCCAAGGCACAATCATTGAAAATGCTAATAAGAAGAACATACCACTTAATTGGCCTACATCGATCGATGAACTTAAATATAACTTCATCACAATTCGAACGACTAATAAACCAAGTAAGATAAAAACAAACGCTTTTGATCTTTTTAAATAAATTTCATTTTCTACAATTTCAAATTTAGATGTTTTAATTAAAAATAACGAAAAAAATACTCCCAAACAAACAGCTTCTAATACTTCAGATCCCGTCAATCTAAACTCTGGTACTAAGTACATTAAAGCTCCACTACTCATAAAAAATGGAGGTAAAATTATTTTTTTAAGGTTTGTCGGCTTTTTAGCAGCCTTTAGTCTAACGACAATTACACCTAAAGCCATACAAGTTGCTAATACTGTGCTAAAAATTATACTCATATCTTTACTCATTTTTTTCACTACCTTTTTTCTCAATCTTAAAGAATAACAATTTCTTATATGCATTTAATAACTGATAACGACAGTTTTTGTGAATACAAAGCTCACTTTTTATCATATAAACTGATTATATAATACTGCTTCTACCACATCGATGCAAATCCAATAACTTCAAATCCTGCAATTTTTTACATTGGAAAAATAATGTTTAAAACCCAGTAAATCCGCCAAAAAATCTTGTAAAATAAATTGTAATTTTAGTCAACCAATCAAAATATAACATGATTCCCATAATGATCATGATATATCCTCCAAAAACGACGATTTTATGTGAATACTTTTTAATCCAACTTAGTGATCCTAAATAAAACGACAATACAAAAAATGGAATAGAAAATCCAAGTGTATATGCTAACATATAAAATAGACTTGAACCTGGGTTACTTACAGCAAGTGCAAATACTGAAGTTAAAATTGGTCCAGTACAAGGTGTCCACCCTGCTGCAAATGCTAATCCAATTAAAGTAGAACCTAAAAATCCTGAAGGACGTTTTGAAAATTGAAACCTACGATCATTCATTAAAAACTTCGGTTGAAAAATACCCGTTACGACTAAGCCTAAAAATACGATTAAAATCGCACCAACTTGACGAATAAAATCTTGGTAACGCATAAAAAAGGAACCAACTATGGAAGTGCTAAAACCTAAAACAACAAAAATAATTGTAAAACCAAGTAAAAAGAACAAAGTATGTAATAAAATTTTACTTTTATGTATTCTTTTTTCATTTTGTAAATCACTTAAAGATACCCCTGTAATATACGATAAAAACGCTGGATAAATCGGTAGACAACATGGAGAAATAAAGGAGAGAAATCCCGCTCCAAATGCAATACCAATATTTAAATCCCCCATTAACTTACATCCCTTCCCATCTTCATTCTAGATAATATTATAACAGAATTGCTTTTTATTTAGTATTAAAAGTAGTTAATAGACCGCATCATACACATATTTTAAGAATCTCTAATCACTCATTCATTACCAAAAAAATGAAGAAAAGTGATTAAATTGGAATATTTTCACTAAAATTTCGGCACACTTCTTAATAAACTAATTTATTATTAAGGTGGAAACATGTTTAAAAAAATATGGCCAAGTTTTTTATTATTATTAATCCTTATCATATACTATTGGAAAATATTACCTATAATTTATAAATTTCATGAATAAGACAAAAATTATTTATGGCATTTCCAAAAACCCCACTTTTATCTTCAAATGCTTTTTAATTTCAATACTGATCCCAAATAGTAGATAAATTAAATTTTTAGTATTATGAAAATTCTCTTAATTATATAGTATAATCATATGATAATCTTTTATGTCCAATCGTTTTCCAAACTCTAAACAAGTATGAATTCGAAAATATAAAGTGTCTAAAAACATTTTAGATAACTGCCATTTTAATTTTAGATCACATGATTGTTCTAATCTTACTAAAGGTTACTTTAATTGAAGGGAGTTTATAACTTAATATGTCTACTGTTTTGCAACAATCAAAAACTACACACACTAAAGCGAATCGTAGTAAGGAAATGAAGGAAGGATTTTTAGCGTCTGTCCCTTTAATTATTGGCTATTTGCCTGTTGCTTTTACATTTGGATTAATTGCAAAGCAAGCTGACATTGATGTGCTAAATACTCTCTCATTTAGTGCGCTAGTTTATGCAGGTGCTAGTCAGTTTATGGGTTTATCAATGTATTTGGCTGGAGTGAGTTTTTTACAAATCTATATCGCTACATTTATTTTAAATTTTAGAAACTTCGTTATGAGTCTATCATTTAATCATCAATTTAAAACTCTTCCATTTTGGCATAGAGTCTACTTATCAATAACGCTTACTGATGAAAATTTTGCTGTAACTACTTTAGGTAAAAAAAGCAGTTCAGCAAGTTATTCGTCTATTTATTTGATTACATTACATACAATTGCTTATTGTACTTGGATAAGCGGTACTATTTTAGGAGTAGTTTTTTCCAAACTTATTCCAAAGATAATTAGCGAAAGCATGGGAATATCTTTATACGCTATGTTTATCGGGTTATTAACACCAGCCATTCGTACAAATTGGCGAGCATGTTTAATCGTAGTAGTGAGTATGCTATTAAATTTCATCCTTTCATCTTTTTTAAGTCAAGGCTGGTCATTAATTTTGTCTTCCATTTTTGCTAGTTTACTTGCAATTGGATTAATGAAAGGAGATCACAAAGAATGATTGTCTTTTTACTTGTTTTTGGTATGTGCCTAGTGACAATGATTCCCCGAATAATTCCTGTATTTATTGTTGATCGGATTCAATTTCCAAATTGGGTATCCTCTTGGTTAAAAGGTGTTCCATATGCTGCACTGGGTGCATTAATTTTCCCAGGGATATTAAGTGTTCAAAAAGGAAATATGAGTGTTGGACTGATTGGTGGATTAGTTGCCATTATCCTAGCATTACTTAGATTACATATTATTTTCGTTGTTTTTGGAGCAATCGGAACGGTTTTAGTGATGAAGCTTTATTTTATTTAGTAATTTTTCTATATTCATAGGCAAGTTTCATCAATCAAGTATAAAAAAAGTCGCATAAAGATGCGACTTTTTCTAATTGAACTTTATTTTTCTGTAGTACTGAAATTATCAGCTAATTTTGCTACATCAGGTATTCCAAGTCCTGTAGCTTGGTTATAAAGCGTACCTGGTGTACCAGAATAGAATAGATTATCGTTTTGAGCGCCTGCTTTATTTAATGGTGTGAAAGGCGAAGAACTTTGTTGTGCAAAACGGTAAATTTGTGGATTCCAGAAACCTACTTGAGTATGATCTGCACTATTAATTAATGCGGATAAACCATTCAATTGAGGTGAAACGAAGCTAGTTCCACCAAATATAGCATATCCTGAATTTGTACCTGGTTTACCTGGTTCACTTAAATAAACATAATATCCAGTGTATGGATCTGCAGCCATTGATAAATCCGGAAGGTTACGGCCTGTACCTTGTCCTGAAATAACAGTTGGTTGTTTGTATGTTACATTTGATAAATCTGGTGAAATAGTAAACTCATCTACTGCAGAAAACTGGTTAACTCCGCTAACACCTTTTTGATAATCTGGCGTATCAAAATGAGTACTAAAACCTCCACCACCACCATTAATTAAGTTAGTATCTGGTAGTTTTCTAGCTTTGTAATATTCATTTAAATAATCCCAACCCCAAGCACGTTCTTCCCCTACTTTGACATCGACGCCTGTTGAATTAGAGTGGAATTGGAAAGGTAATGTCGTTCCACCCGCTACTGTAATGTACGGACTTGCTGCTGGGAAATCAGCTGTGAGTTTAAATACTTTATCTGAACCTCTAGTTTCATCATAAGCACCTGCATCACCAGCTGCAGCAAACATTGAAATTCCTTGTGCTGCTGCCTGCATGAATAATTGATTAAATGTATCTTCATACTCTGGTGCTTCCATTTGCTGCTGTACGTATGAATCAATACTTAATTCGCTTGATCCCCAACTTACTGAAATTTGTTTAGCTACATTATTATTAATTGCATTTGAAAATGCATCTACAAATCCAGTATCCGAGTTCGGACCTACATATACATTAATATTTGCATCAGGAGCAATTGCACCCGCTTGCTGAACATCTAAAGTAGTTTCTTCATAGCCATCCCACCCAGAACCGCCATCTACCTCATTTACTTTAATACGATTAGGCTTTGTTTTTATTCCAACATTATCCCAGAATTTATATGCATCATCTGTATTAAATTCTGCTAAAGTAACAATACCGATTGTTTGACCAGCACCAGTTGCTCCCTTTTTATAAAGTGGATTAACATTGTAATGGCTTTGTAAATCTTGCGGTGTTAAACTAAGAGGACCAGTTGGTACGTCCTGCTTATCAATTATTGCTGGTTGTTTAACAGCTCTTGATTCTAAATTCGAATAATTATTTAAACCTATAATACATAAAATATTATCTGAAATTACTTTTGGTAAAGTTGGGTTCTTTTTTGTAGCATGAATGCTTTTCCCTTTAAAACTAGCATATTTTAAATCGACACTTAAGGCTTTATTTAATTGAGCAACTGTTCCTGTTGCTGTAATCGTTAAATTATTTGCATGAACATCAGTTTTAATACCATATGATTGCAGGTAAGACGTAACAGAATGGATATAAGCTGGATTTGGTGCATATTTAGCTTTGAATTCATCTACACTTAAATATTTTCGATAATGAGGAGAGTATGGTGTAACTGTTTCCTTAATATATTTTTCTAAATCATCTTTGTTTTGAAGTTTCAAAACAAAATCGATTGATAAAGTAGTTGTAGGATCCATGTCTCCAAAATAATTTGTTCCATCCAGTACAGCAGCCCCTGTACCTTGGGCTACTTCCTTATTTACTTGAGCGGCTACTTTAAATGTTGGTGCATTAACTAATAATAAAGAACTTGCCGCTGCTACTGTCATTAATGGTTTTTTCCAGTTTTTCAAAGCATATTCCTCCTTGTTGAGTACGAAAACTCCTAAATAAAAATATTAGTATGGTAGAATAATAAATTTAATACACTTTTATTTTTATTTTTAATTTCAAATATATTAAATTTATTCTCTGATATCGATTATAATTCTCGAAATAGTCTAACAAAAGAAATAATATTCGATATAAAACACTAAAAATCTCCACTTTTCGAACAATTACAACAAATTCCTTATATTTTTTAGTAATATTTTCCTTATTTAAATAATGCATAAATAACCTTAATTAAAAAAAATTAATTAAGGTTTTACGTAAAATTATTTAATCTAACAAAAAATTAACTATTATAAAATAATAAACATTTAGTATTTTAAGCAGATTCTAGTAAAAATCGGTGCTTTCACACTAACATATTTTATTTCGCTCTACCTTTCTAATCTTCAAGACACCCTATATTTGAACTATTATTAAGTTCTTTTTCCTATCCGTTTTGGTACTATTCTACTATTTGTAAATTTATTAGTTCTATGATCAACTAAAAAACTTATGTATTGTATTATTTACTAGGATAATTTATCACTTTAAACTGTTAACTACTGATTTGATTAATTTATCTCCACTTTATGAAAATATTAATAATGCATTAATTTTTATTAATATCCCTCTGAATATGGTTCTATAAAAAAAGCAGCTAGAAAATCTAGCTACTTTTCATTACTCGGCCAATAATAAAGACCCTTTATTTTGTAATAGATACATATTATAGTACAATCCTTGTTTGGCAAGAAGCTGTTGATGGTTGCCTTCTTCTACGATTTTCCCTTTGTGCAATACATATATGCAATCAACATCCTGAATTGTTGATAGTCGATGTGCAATGATAACAGTAGTTCTACCTTTTCTCATCTCAGTTAAAGCTTCTTGAATTGCTTCTTCTGTTTCACTATCAATATTTGCTGTTGCTTCATCTAAAATAAGAATAGTAGGTTTAGCTGCAATCGTTCTTGCAAATGTGATTAATTGGCGCTGTCCACTTGATAAAGTTGAACCTCTTTCAACAACTGCCTCATCATACCCATTTGGTAATTTTTCAATAAATTCATTCGCTCTAACTAATTCGGATGCTTCTTTAATTTCTCTTTCAGTTATTTTGCTATTATACATAGAGATATTTCCTTTTATATCTCCAACAAATAAGTATGGATCTTGTAAAACTAAACCAATATTAGAACGTAATTCACTTTCTTCAAATGTTGAAAGTTTTTGATTATCAATCTGAATTTCCCCGTCTTTCACATCGTAAAAACGTAATAGTAAATTCATGATTGTTGACTTACCACTTCCTGTATGACCAACAAAAGCAACTGATTGACCAGGTTTAACGGAGAATGAAATATCATGTATTACATTGTGTACTCCGTCATATGCGAATGATACATTTTTAAAATCAATACTTCCTTCTTTTACTTTTGGTAAATCAGTTCCAACTTTAGTAGGAGCTTTTTGTTCTTCATCCATTAAGTCAAATACTCTAGATGATGATACGACAGCTTGCTGTAATAAAGATAATTTCATCATCATTTGCGTAATCGGTTCAAAAAATCTTTCTAAGTAACTTACAAATGCATAAACTGTACCAATCTCAACTGGATTACTAAAGGAAGTAATGCCAAAGAAGCTAAGAACAAACATGATTCCAATTGTATAAATTAAATCTGTTGCCGGTCTTAAAAACAGAGAATCTAATCGTATTGTTTTTACACCTGCATTATAGTGAGACCTATTTACTCCCTCAAACTCATTTTGTAATCTTTTTTGTTGGTTAAATGCTTGTATGATTGACATACCTTGTAAGTGTTCGTTTAATTTAGCATTTAAATTACTTAACTGCCCTCTAGTTTCCATAAAAAATGGAAAACTCTTTTTACGATAGGTTAGTATAATAAAATAAACAATTACCACTAACCCAACACAAATCGTTGCTAATTTAACGTCTAATGAGTACATCGCAATAATAATTCCCACTAAAAAGACAATTTGCTGGATAAAAGTTGCCAGTACACTAACGTAAAAATCTTTTATAGCTTCTGTATCATTTGTAATTCTTGATACAATACTTCCAATCGGCGTTTTATCAAAAAATGAAAAAGCTAATGAATGTACATGCTCATAAACTTTCATTCTTATATCTTGAACAACTTTAAAAGCAATTTGTTGAAACATTAAAAGCTGTAAATATGATAATACAATTTTGCCGATTGTAATTGAAACATATATAGAAAATAACGTTATGATTGTATCTTTTGGAAAATACCTTTTCATTAAATGATCATCTAGAAATCTTTTAACTAAAATTGGACCATACATTTCACATGCTGTTGCAAGGAATAAGAAAATAAATGCAAAAGTCAGTAAAACTTTATATTTTTTTAGAAATGAAAGAAGACGAATTAAATCTTTTTTCTGCCTTTTTGCATCGATTTCAATCTCTTGATTCATTTTATCTCCCCCCTTGCTCTACTAGTTCTTCTAGTTGCTGTCTTTCAAACATTTCTTTGTACCAACCATCAATTTGAACTAAATCTTCATGTTTACCTCTTTGAATAATTTTTCCTTCGTCTAAAACGATGATTAAATCACTATGCATGACAGCACTCATACGATGAGAAGTAATAAATGTTGTTTTCCCACTTCTTTCATCCTTTAAAGAGCGTAATATTTTTTCCTCTGTTTTTGCATCTACCGCGGATAAACAGTCGTCTAATATTAAAATATTAGGGTTTTTAATTAAAGATCTAGCGATTGAAATTCTTTGTTTCTGGCCACCAGATAATGATACCCCTCTTTCTCCTACAATCGTGTCGTAGCCTAATGGGAACTCTAAAATATCTGCATGAATATTAGCAATCTCGGCAGCTTTGTGTACTGTTTCGATTGAAGAATCAATTTGACTAAACGCAATATTTTCCTTAACCGATGAAGAAAATAAGAAATGTTCTTGAGGTACATAACCAATATGTGATCTAAGAGCTAATAAAGTTGTCTCTTTAATATCTAAATCACCAACCGAAATACTCCCGTTTACTACTTCATATTCTCTCAATAAAAGTTTTAAAAGCGTTGTTTTTCCTTGACCAGTCTTACCAACTATTCCAATTGTTTGACCTTCTTGCACATTAAAATAGATATCCTTTAATTCAAAATTTGACTCTTCATTAAACTTAAATGAATCAATTGAATAAGCTATTTCAGCCATTGGAAGTTTTTCTAATGCATTTTTTGTATTTTTAATTTCAGGTTCAACACTTAATAAAGAACGGATTCGATCATAAGAAGCACGCCCTCTTTCAACAATATTGAATAACCATCCAATTGCAAGCATTGGCCAAATTAATATGCCTAAATAAGTAACAAATGTAATTAATTGTCCAACAGTAATATCATCTGCTATAACTAATCTAGAACCATAAACAACCGCAATAATATAGCAAATCGAAACAACTAACATAATTGTTGGATCAAAAAGTGCATCAATCCTAGCAACTCTCATATTGTATTTCACTACTAAATCTGCTTGATTTTTAAAAGCAGCTACATCTTCTTTTGTTTGCCCTAAACTTCTAATAACCTTTAAACCACTCATACTTTCTTGAACTTTATTATTTAATTCTGAAAATGATTCTTGCGCTAAATGAAAACGTTGATGCAATAATTTACCATAATATTGAGTCAAAATGGCCATAACTGGTAATGGTAATAGACTAATAAGCGTTAACTTCCAACTTATTGACACTGCCATCATTATTAGTACCGATCCACCTAAAATAATCGAATCAACAAAAGTTAAGATCCCAGCACCAGCTGTCTCGCGTACTGCTTGAACATCATTTGTTGCGTGAGCCATTAAATCTCCTATTCTATTTTTTTGATAAAAAGACGGAGACATTTTTGTAAAATGATTATATAAATCATCTCTAAGCTGTCTGGCTAACTTTAAAGAAGAACCAAAAATTAATCTCCTCCACCAATATCGAAATGCATAAAGAAGTAACCCATTAATAAATATTAAACCTACCCAAAAAAGTAAGTTTTTACTATTAAGTGAGTTTTTTACCATTTCATCAATTACATAACCAATAACCTTCGGAGGTAGTAGCTCTAAAATTGCAACGATTACTAAAAGAGATATTCCCCATACATAGCTTCTTTTTTCTTGTTTAAAAAACCAAAACAAATCTTTAAAAACTGACATTCCTTCACCCCCGCAATGCTATCAAACTTAATTTTACAATATTTAGAAAACTCAAAACACAGTGTACATTATAACATAAAAATTAAATAATTTTTAATAATCTGCTTATTTAAAATGGTTGTTAATTTTCGGTAAAACTAAAGATATTTATCGTTATAAAAATTAAATACATAGACAAAAAACCGAATTTACTTAGCATAAAAACCACTCACGAATATGGTAAAATTTAAGTACGGAGGTGAATTATGGAAAATATTCGAGAATAGAGGAATCAGAATGGAGGACAGTGTTATAGATAATAAAATGTAAGTTTGATAGAATTATAATATTAGTTTGAAAAGGAGTGGAAAAATGCCTAATAATTCAGTATCAACTAATACAAATTTAGCGGAGAATGTAAATCGACAAGGTAGAGTTAAGTCTCCATTCTTACAGGAAACGACTACAAGAACAACCCCACGTACATCTCCATCTCTTTTCACAAGTAAATTATTTAAAAGAAGTGACGAAGCCTTAAACCGTTTAAAAGAAAATCGTATCAACGAATAAAACTCTACTTTTTACTTTAACCTTTCATAGTTTGACCATACAAATAATATATTTGAATAAAGCTCTGTATGGGAGATGATGGAATGAGAGACAAAAAGCAAAAAAGCCCCTTTTTAACGAACAAGCCCTCAGGTACTTTACCAAAACGTACTAAAGATAATAGTTTATTACTAAACTTGAATAAAAAATAAAAGATGAAATAGATAAATTTTAAAAAAATAATTAGTTAAGTGTTGAATTCCTCTCAACTGGTACTTTATTAGGGCACCGATATTTAACCAGAGACCTTTTAATTTTGTTTTTTACAAATTTAATTTATACCAAAAAACCACTTTAAATTGGTTCGTTTCCCAATAGAAAGTGGTTTAGTTTGCTGCTACCCTTACTAGTTTATCCCCGTCACAGGTAATCTATCCTGAACAGTCAATCTACCTATTTCCAAACCTCAATCATTCCGTCAGCGTACGCTTTTAAACTATTGTACGCTTTTGCAGAAACCTTTTTCGAAGCATTTTCATTATCTAAAAATCCTTTAAAATCATTAATATGTTTGACAACTTTATCCGCAGAACCTTTCTTTTCAAATTGCTCTACAGACCTCAAATGTGCCTTCAACGCTTGCGCTGAACCTGCTTTGAAAGCTCCTACATTGTCGAAGCTGTCGATTAGAGAACTTACACCAGCTGCATTCAGATCGCTTAGCAAAAGATTGCTATCAGTAGCGCTTTGGTTTGTGTCTGTTTCTGAAGTTGCCGTAAAGTTAATGTTTGCTGGAGCTGTCATACCTTTAGGAATTTTCACATACACAGGTACATCAACACTTTTCCCCGGTTCCACTGCAACAATATTATTATCAAGTTGAACCGTCCAATCTTCACCTGCTGAAGCGTTAACTCGAATAAGATCCTTTGCTTCGCCGGTATTTGTAACATTAAAATGGTAAACTGCCACTTTCCCCGCAATGGCCGGTTGTATTGTGCCTGCACTTACATTAACGCCGCGTTTATAGGTACCTGATCCTTCCGTGTTACGAACTGCAACCTGATAATGAAGTACGCCGTCATTACCTTTGTATTTGCCTAAAATATAGAACTGAAGATGATTGTAAGGATCGATGTACTCACTAACTACATCATCTTTGCCAATAGACCCATCGAATTTTCCGTTAACCAAACTAGCTCCATTCCCTGCATGGAATAAAGAATCCAAGGTTTGCCTTGGGTCACCTTTTGTAACCGAAACTGTTGTACCGTCGGGCTTTGTAAAGTCCTTCAATGCGATATCTTCAGGATGTGAATCAATTGGCCAGATAAACGGTGCAGTCTCCGCATTTTTCGTTTTAGAAATCAATACACCTGAATCGGCAGCAAAGGAATCCGCTCCAACTCGATCTACAACTTCAAGGGTGTAGTTATTGTACTTAGCGTTATTTACGTTACCGATCATATCGTTACGCCAGTCTCCGCTTAGGTAATTACTTGGAGTTAAATCAGTCATACTGATGTTAATCCCATGGAGTCCGTTTCTGCCGAATTTACTGCCGATTGGTACTTCGCGCGCGATAATATCCGCAAACGCCGGACCAGACACTTTTAATTCATCACGATTAAGTTGCAGGACTTCATCATTAGATAAAAACCCTTGTTTCATCTTATTTCGAAGCGTATGTGGTGCCGGTAAGGAAGAACCTAGGGTAGCTGGAATCATCCAGCGAGTGTGCGTTCCACCTGGACCATTAAAAGACCCACGACTCATCGTTTCCCAATACCCTGCATAGGTTCGAGGATCTAAAGCTGCATTATTATAGTTATCCCCTAGTCCTTTAAGGTGACCAAATTCGTGAGCAAATGTGGACATCCCATCACTTTCTCCTTGAATAGAAACACGAATCGATTTGCCGTTTAATGTGGCACTAGATGCAGCAGACCAAATCGATTTAGCTGCAAACCAAGAAGTCCAAGGTACATAACGGGTTTTTGCCCAAGTTGGCATATTTTCAAATCCTGTTAAATTTGGAGGACCAAATGCAGCAGGTACCGAGTTCTGATTCATAAACTTCATTTCACCAAGTTCTTGCCAAACAGTTGATTCATCATAGCCTGCATGTACAATAAACGCAAAGTCATAGTTTTTTCCAGATGCTATAATATCAGCTGTTGCCGCATTTATGCCGTCTTGGAAGAGGTTTCCGGTTTTATAATTACTTGGCAGAAAACCAGAATTAAAACTATCTAGCCCATACTGAAATTCGTATTTATCCAAGCGGTAAGGACCATAAGAATCAAGTGTTACGCCCCATTTTCCATAAGAGTTCTCTTTCCAAAAGCCATCGATTGTCTGATAATGATTTAACTCACTCGGTACATTTAAGTAATTCGTCCAAAACTCCCCAAGCTTTTCTCGGGGAACAGCATCGACTTGTGGATTACCGATAAGATCTTTACCTTTAGGCAAAGTCAAGATAAAATCCTGACCTGGAAAGTCAACCAAAATCAATGCTCCTTTAAGGTTTGTTTCCGGTTGAATACTCTTATCGGTACTCCAGTTAATACCCGGGACTGGTTTATAATCATTCCATGTCATATCTTCTGGATTCACCCAAGACTGTGGATCTACTGGTCCCGGCATTTTATCTAGCCCTGGTTCAGCAGCAAATGCGGCTGTTGAATACATCGAAATCAAAAAAGTAGTTGATAATACAGCAATCTTAAATCTACGCTTCAAATAGATTCTCCTCTCACTTGTAAAATAACCTATAATTTATGTAGCTTTCGTTTTCGAATTTGCCGTGTCGATTATGTGATGTCATCATTTCTTTTTTGCTCTTTAACGTCACCTTCTGGTTATGCTAAGTACTTAATCCCCCCTTATAATTTACTCCTCCTTCTTGAAATCTACTATTTAGAAAAAGCCTAACATTATACTAATTAATAGACTTCATTGATAGTTTTCTAGATGTACTAATATGATGAAGCATAATAAATTATTTAATAGTTTATTAATAATTCTAATCTTTTAATAATGAATATTTTGACAAATATCGGAACCACCTTTAGCATTTTTATCGACTTTCTTCTTCATGGAACTTGTTAAATAATTAGAAATCGACGTATTAAACAATTAAATTTCTAAATTATTGTCAACTGTTTGTGGGTTTTGGCGTGTTCTGTATAAAAATATTTGTTCTAAAATAATTTACTGATGTACTAAACGATTAAAGAATTTACATTTCTTAACCAAGTTGTAATGGAGTGTTGCATTAATTTCGAATTCTTCTAAATTCAAAATGAAAAAAGATTAAAAAACACCAACTTTTCGCTGAAGTGCGCCTCAAATGTTAGATGGTGTAAATTTGGGGTGCACTTCACGTGAAGTCGGTGTTTTAAACTTTTTAATTTCTTCTCTAGTTTAGGGCTAATTTCTTTTGTATTATTAAAATTTTCCTCTAAAAACATAAAAACCACTTTCCTATTGGTTAATTCCAACAGAATAAGTGGTTTCAGATTAGTAAAATGATTCATGATTTAAATAATTACAAATTCTTGATGAAGGATTCAGTATTAAAAGAGCTGTTTCCTAAAGAAAGTGTTCAATATTTATTTCGTAACAAGCTATAAAGCCTTATATGTTAAAAGGATTTATTATTTTGTTTGGTTGTTCATTGCCTTCATCATTTGGTTAATTTTCTTTTGTGAAGGTTTTTGTCCCATTTGAGCCATCATTACTTTTAACATTTGTTCATTAATTGGTGGATTTTTCTTTAGGTAGTTCATTGTATATTGACGAGCTATGAAAAATCCAATCGCTACACCTGCAATTAATGCTAAGATGCCGACTAGAAAGTATACCCACATTTTATTGCTTCCTCCTTAAAATCATCTAGAAACAATTTTACTAAAACTAACCAGTTTATACAAGAGCAAACTGCAATTTAATCGTTTAAATATACTTTTGATAGGCGATAGGTCGTAGCCAGCCAAATCGCTGATCCTTCACATCAATTGCAATGAATGTTGAACGAAATTTTCTTAATAGCTCAAAGAATATTGTTTCTGCCTCTAATGATCCTTCTGCATATAAAATTAGTTCGTGAGGATATAGTTTTAGCTGAGCCTTTGCCCCATCATCAAGTTCGAGAAGATACTCTCCAGTTTCCTCATAAAAGTAAATCTGTTGAGAATCAAATTTGCGAATAAATGTATGTAGCTCGAATAATGGTATTGGTTCTGTTATATATTCTAATTGTTTTTCGATTATTTTCCTTAGTTCAATAGATGAGTAATAATACTCATATACTAGTTGATATATTTTATGCTCTTTCCCATAAAATTCTATAGACAGTGGTTCTCGAATTAAAAAAATTTTATATTCCCTCATATCTTGTCCACTCCCAACAACTATCTGTAAGGAAAATTATATAAAATTCCATTCAAAATATTTGTCATTTTTAAGGAGTGAAAATCAACTAGTTTTGTCGAAAAATCTTTAATAAAGCATTATATTGAAAAAAGGTTTAGGAAATAGGAAAAGAATTTCAAATTCTTTCCCTACTTTTCCCAACTTTACCTTTTATTGTAATACTTTTTTTGCTGCTGAAACGACATGATCAACAGTAAATCCGAATTTCTCCATTAATAGGTTTCCTGGAGCAGAAGCGCCAAATGTATCGATTGAAATGACTTCTCCATCTAATCCTACATATTTATGCCAGCCGAATGAAGAACCCATTTCTACTGCTACTCGTTTCGTAACTTCTTTAGGTAGTACTGATTGTTTATATTCATTAGATTGCTTTTCAAATAAGTCCATTGAAGGCATCGAAACAACCGATGCAGAAATTCCTTCTGCCGCTAATTTTTCTTGTGCTCCTACTGCTAATTGTACTTCACTACCTGCTGCGATTAATACAACATCAATTTTATCTTGTTTAGCAGGAGAAATAACGTAAGCACCTTTAGACACTTTATTATAAATATCAGTAGTAGTCCCCTCTAAAGTTGGTAAATCTTGACGAGACAATACTAACATTGTAGGTGCGTCTTTGGCTTCTACTGCCACTTTCCATGCTGCTGAGCTTTCATTTCCGTCTGCTGGTCGAATTACATTCAGATTAGGCATTGATCTGAATGCTGCTAGTTGCTCAACTGGTTCATGAGTAGGTCCATCTTCACCAACTGCGATACTATCATGTGTAAATACATAAGTAACTGGTAAATTCATTAAAGCTGCTAAGCGAATTGCTGGTTTTAAGTAATCAGAGAAAACAAAGAATGTCGCGCCAAACGCATGAACGCCACCATGTAGAGCCATACCATTTAAGGCTGCACCCATTGCAAATTCACGTACACCGAACCAAATATTACGTCCGTCATAGCTTTCTCTCGTAAAGTCACCTTTACCATTCATATACGTTTTGTTAGACCCAGCTAAGTCAGCAGATCCACCAAAGAAACTAGGTAATACGTTTGCAATAGCGTTAATTGCTTCACCTGAAGATGAACGAGTCGCAATTTTTTTACCTACTTCATACTTAGGTAGTGCTGTTTCTAAATCTACAGTAATATTACCTTCAATCGCATTCTTTAATTGAGCTGCTAATTCAGGATATTTTTCTTCGTATTTTGCAAATGTAGCATCCCATTCTGCTTCTTTCTTTGCACCAGCTTCAACGATTACTTTATTAAAATGTGCATACACTTCTTCTGGAACATGGAATGCATTTTCATAACCCCAAGCATACGCTTGTTTCGTTAAAATCGTTTCTTCTTTTCCTAGTGGCTCACCGTGAGATTTTGATTTACCAGATTTATTTGGAGAACCGTAACCGATTGTTGTTTTCACTTCAATTAAAGTTGGTTTTGATAATTCTTCTTGAGCTTTTTGGATCGCTGAGGTAATTTCATCTAAGTTATTACCATCTTCTACGCGGATAACTTGCCATCCATAAGCTTTAAAGCGATCTTCTACACTTTCAGAGAATGAACGATTTAATTCTCCGTCTAATGAAATATCATTTGAATCATATAGAACTACTAGGCGTCCTAATTGTAAATGTCCTGCTAATGAAGCCGCCTCAGCAGAAACACCTTCCATTAAATCTCCATCACCACAAATTGAGTATGTAAAGTGGTCAACTACATTTAAGTCTTCTTTATTATATGTACCTGCTAAATGACGCTCTGCTAAAGCCATACCAACAGCCATTGCAATACCTTGTCCTAATGGACCTGTTGTAGCTTCAACACCATGTGTATGTCCAAATTCAGGATGTCCTGGTGTTTTGCTTCCCCATTGACGGAAGTTTTTAATATCTTCAATTGAAACTTCGTAGCCTGATAAATGTAACATGCTATAAAGTAACATTGAACCATGGCCTGCTGATAACACAAATCGGTCTCTGTTAAACCATTTTGAATTTTTTGGGTTATGATTCATAAATTTTGCAAATAATGCATATGCCATCGGTGCAGCACCCATTGGCATTCCTGGGTGACCAGAATTAGATTTCTCAATTGCATCAATTGATAATGTACGAATCGTATTAATTGCTAATTGTTCAATATTATTAGACATAAATTTCGCTCCTTTAGCTTATTCATAGATATTATCATATAATTTACCATGATTTATTACAATAACTAACACTTAGTTTTGACATTTTTAACAAATTCTTTCCAAGAAATAGAAAAAAGCAGAATTTTCTTCTGCTTTTTTCTGTTATTTTTAACAAAATATGAACTTTTATATTGATAAAACTTTTTAATGTAAGTTATTTTTACGCTTTGCTTTTTCATATTTTAACTTTGCAGGTGTAATGTCATTCCCTTTTTCGTCAACAATTTTAATTGAAGTTAGTTCATCGACCATACGAGAACGGAAATCTGCTAAATATTCTTTTCTTAATTGATCTTGTTCTACTTTCTCTTCAGGACTTAACCCTACTTCTTTTGACTTTTTTGATAATTCATTTATTCTATCTAAAGTTTTTTTAGTAACCATTAGTAACCTCTCCTTTATTTGTAACTTATCTATTCATTGTTAGTTCCATCACTTTGATAATTAGACGATTAATTGTATGTTCTTTCTTTGCGAGAAAGTCTAAAGTCGTGCTGTTTTACCATTGGTGTAAAAGAGCACCGCATTTAGCAGGCTATGCAAAGAAGAAAGCGATCGTTAGTCAGAGTTTGATATTCTATTCAATGTATCTCATCTTACAATAAATTGCATTAGCTTTCAATATTGGAGATTTCTTTCATATGTTCAATATACCTTCTATTAACAGTTGCCTTTGAAACGTTATATCCAAATCCTTTTAAGGTAGCTGCAATTTCCTCAAATGTTAGATCGTTTTGACGTAATCTTACAATTTCGGAAATCGGTAATTCCAACTTATCTCTACCACCTGCGTTTAAACTACCTTCTAAGTTTTTTTGAGGCTTATACCCGTTTTCAACCGCCTTTTTCATACCTCTTTTTATTTTCATATTATGAATTTTCCGTTGATATTCCTCTACAATACTTAAAATTTCTAAAACCATTTCATCACTTTCACTTAATTGAAATTGTCCATTTTGAGAAGAGGTAAATAATCTTATTCCTTCCCTTTTTAAAAAATGTAATAAAGCAATTCTTGCATGACCTCTTCCTAATCTTGTTTCATCTTGTATTAACAAAGCATCAACTTGATGCTCTTTTATAATTTGGAATAGCTGGAATAGCCCTTCTCGTTCTACTTCATACCCACTTGCCTGTTCGCCTATTGTTTCTAGAATACACATTCCCATCCGCTCACCTAGTTCGGTTAGTTCACTTATTTGTCTATGTAATGATGTTTCTTGTGAATCCTTTGCTGTACTTACTCTCGCGTAAATTATTGCATTCATTAACTGTTCCCTCCATACGAACACGAAAACTACTTTAATAAAAAATAGAACTAACGTTTGTATATCATATCCTATCATGATATAATGAAAAAAATAAAGAGGAACGTATTATCTATTTTATAGGCAAGGGGGAAATTCGAATGAACAAACTATCGAAAAGGCAAGCAGAAATTTTAGCTTATATTAAAGACGAAGTAAAAATTAAAGGTTATCCACCTTCAGTTCGAGAGATTGCTGAGGCTGTTGGTTTAGCTTCAAGCTCTACAGTACATGGTCATCTAGAGAGACTAGAACAAAAAGGCTATATTCGAAGAGACCCTACGAAACCGCGTGCAATCGAGATTCTTGGCGATACAGCTGCGGTTGTAAATGAAGTACAAGCATCATACAGTGAAATCTATAACGATATTATTAACATTCCCGTAATCGGTAAAGTAACTGCAGGTATTCCAATTACAGCAGTCGAAAACGTAGAAGAATATTTCCCTTTACCGACATCTGTCGCTCCATCTAACGAACAAGTTTTTATGCTTCGAGTAGAAGGAGATAGTATGATCAATGCTGGTATTTTGAATGGCGATCTTGTAATTGTTAAAAAACAATTCACTGCTGAAAATGGCGAAATTGTTGTTGCCATGACTGAAGATAGTGAAGCTACTGTAAAGCGCTTTTATAAAGAAAGCGACCATTTTAGACTTCAACCTGAAAATGATGCCCTGTTTCCTATTTTATTAAAACAAGTATCAATTTTAGGAAAAGTAATAGGAGTCTATCGTACATATCATTAAACTTTTTAAAAGCAATGACATATTTATGTGATTGCTTTTTGTTTTTAACAAGCATAGTTATAACAAAATAAACCAACTGACTTATTATTAATGGAGATTTTTTAGTGAGTAAACTCGAGTGGAGAAAAAGTTTAAAAGAAATTTATTTACCAAAAAGTAAGACTAGTAAAATTAAAATACCAACCTTTAAATATATAACGATTGAAGGCAAAGGCAATCCCAATAATGATTTATTTAAAGAAAATGTCGAAGCACTTTATTCTTTAGCCTATGCCATTAAAATGTTGCCCAAAAAAGACATTGTTCCAGAAGGATACTATGAATACACAGTCTTCCCTCTTGAAGGTGTTTGGGATTTAGATAAAGAAGGTCGAAAACTAGACTATATAAATAAAGAACATCTTTTATATAAATTAATGATTAGACAACCCGACTTTGTTACAGAAGATTTAACATATATCATTTTAGATCAACTTAAACAGAAAAAGAAAAGTCCACTGCTAGCAAACGTAAAACTCGAATTGATCACTGAAGGCTTATGTGTTCAAACCATGCACATCGGAAGCTATGATGACGAGCCAAGAACTTTTAAATTAATGGAAGAGTTCTGTTTAGAGAATAACCTAGAAAGAGTGCAAAAAACACATAAAGAAATCTATATTTCTGATGCAAGAAAAACACAACCTGATAAATTGAAAACTGTTTTAAGATTTCAAGTCGAAGAACGATAGCCAAAATAAAAGAGCTTGGAAGTTCCAAGCTCTAGACATACGATCAGTCCCCTAGAAGATATCACTTTGTCATTCACTATAGCTTTCAAAATTCTTCTCTAAATCATCTCTAAACGCAATGGCTAAATAATTATCGATTATATTTCTAGTAATAGGTGATTGAAAGACTTGACTCTTATATGCCCCACCATCATATTCAATTATATCAATCTTATTTTCAACCTGTTCATTTTGTACCTCATCAAAATATTTAATACTAACTACTACCCCAGCGTCATCAATCGTAATTAATAACTCTCTTTGATTTAATAAGACCTCAATCACACTATCTTTATCAATCATAATATCAAACTCACCATTCGAAACTTCAATTTCCTTTTTTAAAGACTCCTTTAAATCAATAAAATATGATTCGAATTTCTCACACATCTTACTGTATGCCATATTTTCTGTAACAGTTTCTTTATATATTGCTTTTGTTTTTAAGATGAATTCCCTTTTAAAATCCATATTTCCACTCCTTGTAGTGATATAATTGGAGCATTTATATATTATTACTATTCATCATGCACTGATAAATAGAATAACAGGAAGAATGTATTTAAAATTTTTTTATACTGATTAGCCTAAAGTAACAAATCGTTTAATCCATCAGGACTTTTTACACGCTTTTCGTAACTATTGTGAATAATAGTAAACTTTTCAATGCAACTATGAAATGATAGGATTATTTCAATCTAAGTTTGAGAACTTGTTGAGAATAAATTTATATAGTATTGACGATGGGTATTTGAAAGTGGCTAATGAAAATTGGGGTAATAATAATATTTTTATTATTCATCTTCAAAAAATAAATTATCGATAATATCGTTTTAATCTATTAATTTAACATAAATAATTTCAGGATCTCCTTCATCCAAATTCTCGATCAATCCACTTTCAATATATCCTAGTGATTGAAAGACTTTTTGCATTTGGCTATTTGATTTGTTAGTAGATGAGAATAATTTCTTTTCTGAAAAAACTTCAACATATTTCATGAGATTTTTTGCTATACCAAGCCTCCTCGTATTTGGTGAAACAATTATTAAATCGATAAATAAATGGCCAAAGAAAAATTTATGATAAATCATAAAACCTACTATCCTTTTATTCAATTCACATACAATGCATCGATTTTCTTCAATTGATCGTTTAATTTGATTTTCCCTAATTCGACTTTCAATAATTTGAGAATCCAGAATTACGATTGATTCACAATCACTCATTTCCGCATTTCTAATTTCCACTTTCGTTCTCCTATTCTTAAATGTTTATAGTTAACTTTTCTATAAAATTCTTTCAAACCCTCTTATGTAGTAGGTTAAAATTAAAAAACCTGTATTTAGAATCATACAGGTCATTTTAAATGATTACATAACTTATAGATTTGTTGGATTGAAAAGTTTGCCCCATGTTTCTACACCAACAATTCCATCAACTACTAAATCATTTTTTCTTTGAAATTCTTTCACTGCTTTTTCGGTTAAAATTCCGAAAATCCCATCCACTTTGACGCCAATTTTTTCTTGAATTTTCTTTACTTGCACTCCCCTTGATCCTTTTTTTAAGATTCCCTTATAAGGATGTAATTCAATTTGAATAATCCTTTTATATAATCCATTTTTAATATTTGCATTATTAACCGAGATGAGCACATCTGCATAATTAGGATCTGCTGCCCATCCTGCATCAGCAATCGCTTTAAATTGTTCATTAGCAGTTTTGTATGTTTTAACTTTACTGTACCGCGGATTATTTAAAATAAAATCAACATAGCCCTGAATTGGATCATTATATTTTATATAATACCCACCTTCATTTTTAGGTCTAGCTGTTCCTCTACTACTAAGAGGTAAGCCTGGATACCACGTTTGACCTGCGATATTGTTATTTTTCTTAAAATTTTTAGACGTAAAATGTGCTGTTTCTACTTGCCATTGAGTATAAATTACTTCGGTTAACCAGCCAATTTTTTTTGAAACTTCTTGGGCATCTTGAAAATATTTAATTGTATTAGACACTATAGACTAATCCTCTCCTTAAAGTGCTTGTCCTATAAAGTATTCATTTACTCCTTTCTTCGTACTAAGGAAATAGTAGAAAAGTAATGAAAACTTCTACAATTTTTTCTATTTAAGTTTCATGAATCTATTACTCCTCTTGTGTTTAACAACTATTAAACATTTTTCATACTATAGTTAAAAACTGGAGCTGATAAAATGACTAATTGGATCTACATTTCTACATCTAACCGCCAGCTAAAACTTTTCGACGGCAACAATCTGCTTAAAACTTACCCAATCGGTGTTGGAAAAATGCTTACTCCTACTCCTACAGGTACCTATACAATTATTAATAAACATCCAAATCCAGGTGGACCTTTTGGAGTACTTTGGATGGGACTATCAGCTCCACATTACGGTATTCATGGAACTGACAATCCTGCGACTATTGGTCACTTTGTTTCACATGGTTGTATTCGAATGTACAATAAGGATGTTCTTGAGTTATCTTCAATGGTTACAATTGGTACAGGTGTCGTTATTCACCAATAAGTCTAAAACCCACAAAATCGATTTTCATAGACTAATAGGTACTTCTGTGTAAATAAATTTACAATTCCATAATGCTGCTTTATGGCTTGAATATTAAACCTAAGAAGAAAATTTAAAAACCCTTACTTTACTGTAAGGGTTTTTAGAGTGTTGAAATATAAAATGGCCAATGGGGAAAATGTACTTTAAGTGAACAGTTATTAGTCATAAAATTATCATTTTTTGATGATTAATTCTTGATTTTAAATGTGAATACTTTTGAGAATTTTTTTTATTCCAACAACACTAGTAATGTTTAACTTATAGAAAAATATCTACATTTGATTTGTTTTTAAATTAATGTTTTTATTAATTGACCTACAAATTGTTTAATAAACAACTGTTATGTTACTCTAAGTAAAGGCTTTTTGATTAGATTTTTATCGTAAACTTTTTTTGATGAATTAGTTGATTGGAATGGAGGGATGCTCGACTCCTATTGGATAAGCGGGAAGGCTGAGACNNAAGAATCTCGCCCCATGGAAAGCGAGATCCTGTAATGGAAATCAACATCACTTTACTCCTTTTACGAAAATTTGATAAATTGACAAGGTTGTTTTCCAACAACGTGAAAACCCATACTCTACTGTAAGGGTTTTGGAAAATGAATTGAAAATTGAATATTACCATCAATTAATTCCACATCATGTTTTAAATGATGACGATATAAAATCGATTTTACAATCGCTAGACCTAAGCCTGTGCCTGTTAAATGTTTATTTCGAGAAGCCTCCATAACATAAAACGGTTCCCACATTTGCTTAATTTGAGTAGAATTTTTAAGATTTGTTTCATTTTTAATCTTGAATAAAATTTCCTCATTTTCCTCGTAAATCTTAATCTTAATTTCTGGGTATTTTGTATATTTAATTGCATTACTAATTAAATTATTAAATACTTTCTCAAATTGGTCACGATCTACTTCAATATTTAGTTGGTTCGTACCAATATATTCTTTTGTTAAAGTGATATTATTTTGATTCAATTCGATTTCAAAGTTTTCCAAACTAGATTCAAAAAGCTTAATTAAGTCAAATTGTTCGACATGTAATATTTCTCGTTCAATTCTTGATAACTCTAATAATTTATCGATTAAACGGTTTATTTGATCTGTTTGTCTAATGATTGTATCAACATAGGTCCCATCATCTATTCCGTCTTTTATGCCTGCAGAATAAGCTTTGATTAAAGCCAGTGGTGTTTTAAGTTCATGAGAAATATCTGATATGAACGTTTTTAAATTTGCGTTCCGTTGATTTAAATCATCATGGGCAATCCTCAATTTATCGCTCATTTCGTTAATACTTTGAGCAAGTTCTTCGATTTCATCATTAGTTGAAATTTTTGCCTTTTTAAATTCTAATTGGGCGATTTCTATTGAAATATCTTTTAACTCTTTTAACGGATCAGTTATTTTTTTTGACCAAATCCAAACCATTAAAATCAACATTAAGATCAAGAAAATCATAATATAAATTGTAAACTTATTTACGATTTGAACCGCATCACTTAAATATACAATAGAGACACCCACTACAATAAATACATTATCCTTTTGAATAAAATCGACTAAAAAACTAGATTTCAACTTACCTTGATTGTAAATTTTACTTATTCTTTTGCCACTCTTAACTTGGTTTATTGTATCTTCTGTAACCCAAAATTTATTTAAGGTTACTCTTTTTTGATATAAATTATCTCTTAATATTCCATTAAAATGGTCTAAATTTGTTTGAATTGGTTCATAAGCGATTGTTACATTATTTTCTTGTTCCAATTGATTTATGGACTGTTTAAACTCAGCCATTGGCATCTTGTTTATCTCTGTTGAAAGGTCATGCACTCTATTTTTCATCTGAAATAAATAATATTTAGGTAATAAATAAGAATTAATCATTAGATAAAAAATAAAAACAAAAAGAATACATAATGTAATTGTTATCGATATTTTTCTTCCTAATCGATTCATTTTTCTTTTATAAGACTGTATCCTAAACCTCGATGTGTTTGAATAAGATCTTCTCCTATTTTTTCTCTTAATCTTCTTATATGGGTATCCACCGTTCGATCATCTCCATCGTAATCAATCCCCCAAACATTCACTAATAAATCCTCACGTGACAAAATATTTCCGCGATTACGAACAAAACAGCTTAATAAATCAATTTCCTTTTTCGTTAAATTTAAATTTTCCTCGTTTTTAAATGCTATTTTACCTTTAAAATCTACTTTTATATTACCAATTACAATAAGATGTTCCTCTTTTAGTAATTTTTTAGCTCTAGTAATCAGGACACCAGGATGGAATGGCTTTCTTACATAATCGTCAGCTCCTTGTTTAAGAGCTAGTAATTCGTCTTCATCTTCACTTTTAGCTGTTAGCATTAAGACTTTTGTTTCCCCATTTTTCTTTATTTCTTTACACA
Organism: Bacillus sp. AFS029533; assembly: GCF_002585125.1. Lineage (NCBI taxonomy): Bacteria > Bacillati > Bacillota > Bacilli > Caryophanales > Bacillaceae > Bacillus > Bacillus sp. AFS029533. The sequence continues at coordinate 121,230 of NZ_NUQC01000001.1, forward strand.
CATTCATTCCACTATTAAAAGGCATCATCCAATCTAAAATAGCTAAATCAATTTTTTCGCTATAAAAGATTTCGATAGCTTGTTCTCCGTCTTCTGCTAGGAAAACGGTATATCCTTCCTTTTTGAAATATGCCTGTAAGATCTTTAACATATCTTTTTCATCATCAGCAATTAGAATATTGATTTTTAATCCCTCCGTTCATTATGATATTTTGTCACGTTCATGTAACAAAAGGAGCTTAAACTGTTCTAGGAGGAGTGAAAACATGAGGATAATTGAAATTTTAGTCAGTGCTCTATTTATTTTATTTACAATCTTAATTGTATCAATTCATTCATAAAAGGCAGGTTATAGACATGAAATATACCATATTTCGAAGGATCGTTAGAAGATTAATAGTTTTTACGTTGATATTGTTAATTTTCCCTATTATTTTATATAGTTATTCAAAAAGTATTGAACCAAAAATGTTAGATGTAAATCAAATAACAATCACATCAAATTCCGTTTCAAAGCAAATGGAAGGATTTAAAATTGTTCAGTTTAGTGATAGCCATCTTGGTGCTCATTATACATTAAAGCAATTAAATAATGTTGTCGACCAAATTAATAACCAAAACCCTGATTTAATTGTATTTACTGGTGATTTAATTGATAACAGCGCTATATACAATAAGATAGATCAAATCCCTGCTGTACTTCAACAATTAAAAGCAAAATATGGTAAATATGCTATTTACGGTAATCATGACGTTGGAGGAGCAGGAAAGAAAATCTCAGCATCAGTTTTCATAAAATCGGGATTTACAGTTTTAGAAAATGAACAGAAAGAAATCGTCTTAAAAGATCACAGTAAACTTAATATTATTGGTTTGGATGACTATCTTTTAGGAAGACCAAATCCAGCAAAAGCATTTAAAAGTATACGAAAAAACGCCTTTAATCTCTTATTAGTACATGAACCCGATGTAGCAGAACGAATTAAAGAGTTTCCAGTTGACTTACAACTCTCTGGCCATAGTCATGGTGGACAAGTTAAACTTCCATTTCACGAAGCAATTTATACTCCGCCATTAGCAACTATTTATACTGAAGGATTATATAAAATAAATCATCATATAAAACCTTTGAACTTATACGTTAATCGGGGTATAGGAACAACTAGGCTTCCGTTTCGATTCTTTAGTGTACCAGAAATTTCAGTTTTTACTTTAACGAATAAATGATACAACCCGCAAGGAAATATGAATTCCTTGCGGGTATATAAAAATTATCTTTTATGCCAAGTTCACAAAATTTTCGTGAAGTATAAGAAATCACTTTTCAAAGAAGATGTTAGGACATTGGACTAAAATCCTTCCAGATTGTTACTGATAATAGTTCATGGGTAATGTCATTACTAAACCAAGTTTCATTCCATTCAACCTGACTTCTTTCAAATCTAGTTCGTTCTTCATATTCTTCTATACTTCTATATTTAATAAATAAATTGATGTAATAATTTTGCTCATCTTCTCTTTGCATAAAATTCATTCCAATATTTGAAGGCTCGGAATTAAATTTTGGATCTGCTGATTTTTTTAATCTTGATTTAAAATCCTCTAAAAATTTCTTTTCAAACTTATACTCAAATAAGACTGTGATCATTGTTTCATCTCTTTTCAATTATTAGTTGTCTAATAGTTAAACACTATTATAAGTATTCAATTTTATATTTATTCTTAATAACAAAACATACATAATGGATTTAATTTGAGTGGATAATAAAAGAAAAATGGAAAAGTTCTACAAGAGGTGCTTATGGAAGAAACACAATCACTGAACTCATCTGAAAATATAACTAGTCTGATTTGGAAATTATCAATTGGTTCTACATTGGCATGGGAAATCTCAAAATTTTTTGGTTCCTCACATCCCTACCTAGGTCCAGTTTCTCTTATTCTTACAATTCAATCGACAATGGACAAAACCATTAGTTTATCAATCAAGCGAGTAATTGGCACAATGATAGGAATTGTAGTTACAGTAATAATTGCAAGTTATCTAAAAGTCAACGGATGGACCTTAGGACTTTTAATTCTAATTGGTACATATATTGCTAAATATTTAAAATTTGACAAAAAAGTATTTCACCAGGTAGCTCTCACAATTCTATTTGTCTTTGCATTTGAGCATCAATCAAAGGATTATGCGATGGATCGAATGAGGGATACGCTTGTAGGCGTCTTGACTGCAGGATTAATACAGTTCGTTTGGTCTTCACTAATATCTAGAAAAAAAGGATTGAAATAGTAAAAAACATTGGCTGATTTAATCATTTTTTCAATTTTTAAGAGGATTAATTAGAATACTCCTTAAGTAATTCCTCTAATTGTTCTTCACATTATTGAAATAATTCTTTTAGTCTTTCATGTTCTCATAAAAGACGATTCTATTACCAAATGGATCACCAACCCGAACCTCTCGTGTTTTCCAAGGAGTTTCTTCGATGCCAGGGCGAGCATATTTATATTTCTTTGAAAGTAGCTTTGAATGAAGTAAGTCTAAATTTTCTACCTCAATTCGAATAGCTGCACCTGGACTACAATCTCCATGGTGCTCAGAAAGATGAATTATACAGTTGTTATAAGAAATTTGCATATATAAAGGAAAATCTTCTTCAAATCGGTGCTCCCAATCAATCTCAAATTCTAAAAATGTTATGTAAAATTCTTTTGCCTTATCTTCATCGAACATACGAAGTATAGGTGTTGGACTTTTCATAGTAATTTTTGTGGTGCTCATTTCTTTTCTCTCCTTTTCTTATTAAACTACTATCTATTACGTTCAGTTCAATTAGCTTATTTCATCAATCATTCCTTGAATTATTTTCATACTCTCAATGTCCTTTGGACGCAGCTTGCGTCCAGTACCTTTTTCATATACCTTTTTTTCTTCAAGTAACTGGTATGGATTTAGGACATTTATTGAAATACCTTTTAAATCATATTGTTGAATTGGCAAAGCATCTTTTCTCCATTCCCAGGCAGGAAAACCATTCGCTATGATTTTACCTTCTTCTGTTATCCTAACAAACACAAAACTCACTTCAACCTGATCTTTAATGAAATCCGTTTGAAGCATACTGACTGGGATTTTATTAAAACCAGCATTAACCATTGCCCATTCTAATTTTTCCCGATATTGAATGTAAGTGACTAAATCAATATCCGAGTGTTCTCGGGTCACTTTACCAAGAAGAAAATCAATTGCCCACCCTCCACGTAGCCAGAGTTGAATTGTTAGATTTAAACAAATTGTGTTTATTTCATTGAGTATACTTAATTGTTTCTCTACTAAAATGGTTTCGTTGTTGTCCAATTTCACCACACCTGTTCACTTATTATGATAGGTATCTATCTCAAACGTTTTTGGACCTTCTACAACTTATCTGTTATTTAATTAGTTGAGGTCGCCTACTAAAGACCCAAGTTTGATAAAATTACCATTACGATTACAGCAAAAACAAAAGCAAGTACCAGTGTTTTAAGCCTACTCTTCTTCTTTCCATCTTCAACGTAATAAAAATCATCATTTCCCATCAGTGCTCCCAAAACTAGATAGACTAAAAGAGATACTGGCAAAAATACAAATACCAATCTTACAAGAATTGATGCGATTGATAAAGCTTCTGCAATCCCTCCACATACACCTAAAAATACATAATCTGTATTTGATTTATATAACCTATTTCTATTCATATTATCTTCCTCTTTTTATTTATGTGTCTATCTGTCCATTTTCAACTTATTTATCAACTTCTTCACATTCACATTTGGACTCCAGCAATTAAACTTATAGTTCGTCATTGTTTCAAATCCCAATCTACTACAATAATATTTCATACCTTTTACTTGTTTCTCAGCTTTAAAATGCTGACACGTTGCGCAGCAATGGAAATCTTTCATATATCCTCCTAAGATGAAACAAAACTTTAACTTAATTACATTCTCCAACAGAATTAAAGTTCCTTTTTAGAAAGTAAAATTGGAATTAAAATAAAAAAATGAACTGCAATACACTACTCATAATATCTTCAACTTTATATTTTAATTGAATTTTTATTTTTAAAATTGAGCACAAAATCATATTTACGTGTTGTATTTTAGTTTCTTTTCAATTTTTACGGTTATTTTCTTTATAATCACAGAAAATAGTAGAGCATAGTAATTAATGGAAAAGGAGATTTACCGATGAAGCTTTGGATTACTTCTATTTTCTCTATATTAGTAGCTCTATCTACTACCTGCTCTACAGTATTTGCTGAGCCTAATCATAAGCTTGCGATAGTGATTGATGATTTTGGTAACAACATGAAAGGAACGGACCAAATGCTTTCGCTACCGATCCCATTGACAGTTGCAGTAATGCCTTTTTTACCTTCAACTAAAAAGGATGCAACTGTTGCTCATTCTAAAGGCTATGAAGTAATTGTTCATTTGCCAATGGAACCGAGAAAAGGAAAAGCAAGTTGGTTAGGTCCAAATGCGATTAAGACCAACTTAAGTGATGACGAAATTCGAAGAAGAGTTCTAGCCGCTATTGATGACGTCCCATATGCAATAGGAATAAATAATCATATGGGTTCAAAAGCAACTTCCGATGAAAGAGTAATGCGCATAGTTTTAACTGCTTGTAAAGAAAGGGGCCTATTTTTTTTCGATAGTAAGACGAATTATCGGAGCGTAGTTACTAAAATTGCAGATGAGATAGGCGTGCCGGTCATCGAAAACAAGTTATTCTTCGATGATTTATACACTTATAAACATATAGAAAAGCAAACACGATTACTATTAGAAAAAGTAAAAGTAGAACCAACTATGATAGCGATTGGACATGTTGGAGAACCAGGCGAAATTACCTCAAATGTCATAAAGGAATATATACCTAAAATTAAAGAAGAAGCACATTTTGTATTTTTATCAGAATTAGTAGAAAACCTGCCAATCCCATTGCATTAAGATGGCTGCAATAAAAATATTAGGAACCGCTATTTCGCGATTCCTATATTTTTTGATCTATTTTCGTTAAAATAATCTTCAACCTCATTTATATGATTAACAACCAATATTTTATCATTGTAATCTTTAAACTTTGAAAAAAATGTTGGTTTCCCCACTTCTTCAAAATACTTATTCCATTTAAACATCTTGAAGAATATTTTAAGTGTCGGTTGATAATTTGACTTCTCTAATTTAAGTTTTTGTAAGAAATATCTTTTAATTATTCGGTAGGTTCTAACAGAATAGCTTGTATCTAAAAAAATAATTAACTCTGCATTTTGAAAACTATTACTTACCCATTCTTCACTATGAACACCTTCAATAATCCATGTATCCGAGCGAATGAGTGTATCTAAATGGCATTCTCTTTCTTGTTCGGAACGCCTGATATCTTTATGGCCCTTTTGCCTTATCCATACAACATTATCTAACTCATAATAAGGTATATTTAGCTTTTTAGACATTTGTCTTGCTAATGTCGTCTTACCACTTCCAACTGAACCAATGATATGGATTTTCTTTGGTACTTTATCTTTCACTTAAATCACCACTTATCTTAAAACATTGATACTATCTTATTCGATTTAGTACTTTAAATGACCTTGTTACGATTTAAATCTTTCTAAATAAAAAATATCCTTGTCGATTAAATGACCAAATTTTCGTAAAAGGAGTAGNNAGCCTTTACTTAGAGTAATCCAGCAGTTTTTATTAATCAGTTTGTAGTTCTATTAATATCGAATATTAAACTAAATTAATCAAATGAATTTGTTTTTCTATGAATAAGCTCATAATTTTTAACTTCTGAAAAAAACATGTCTAGTGTTATTGGAATCATGAAATTGCTCAAAATATTAACATTTAAAACAATTAATAAATCATCCAAAAATGATAATTTCATTATAAATAAGTTCAATTTAATGTCCGTTTTCCCTATTGACCATTTTATATTTCAACACTCTGGAATAAAAAATAGGAACTGATCTAATCAGCTCCTATTTTTTATTTAATCGTTTTGTTACCAACTAGTTTATGTAATAAGTAACATTATTTACGCCAAAATGACGTATATTCTGCTTTATCTTGAATATTGAATTCAATCATTTTCTCAAGTAATTCATAATTAACTGGGACTTTCCAAGGAATACGAAACAAACCTTTTGTAGCACTATACCCAGCCTTTGCTATTTCATCAGCAAATTGAACAATACCTTTTTCTTCAGGTGATACGCTCATATGTTGCTTCGCGGTCGAAATGCCAATGATGAATGTGCCATGATTGGAAAACATCGGCGTATTCCACTTAATTTGTGGCTCTATGCTAGGAAATTTATTCGAAATCCAATCCAAAATTTCAGCAGTTCGCTCACGGTGGTCTGGATGATCAATCCCTGCTAAATAATCTGCAAAAACTTCCATGTCCGTCCCTCCTCAATCAAAAATTATGTAGATAGATAAGACTTTAATATAAACTATATACATTTAAATCCAAACAGTCAAAGTAACTTCAAAGTATGATCATTTTCATTCGAAAACTTTTGTTCAATTATGTTTTCATTAAAAAGTCATATTATCATTCATTGAAAAAAAAGTAATAATTCCTAAAACTAAAATGATAATCAAAATTGACTGTATGCATATTCCAACAATACTGCAAACCCTTCCGGAAATTGCTAAACCTTTCCCTTTTTCATTCGTACGATTTATTTCGGCAATACTTTTTCGAGATATAAATAGACCTATTATTCCGAGTATAAAACCGATATAAGGAATAATGATCGATAAAACCCCTAAAGTTAATGAAGATATAGATTTACTATTTGTTGTTACCAATACTATTTCCCCCATGAAAGTATAATTACAATTTTATATATAATTCTATTATAATATTACACTAACAACGCTTATTTGTAATTTGGGTTAATTTCAGCATTTTATTATAAAATGTAAGAACCATTTAAATAGTATACAACAAAAAAAGGATCGAAATAATTTCCATCCTCAAATGTTTATATCTTTTTCTCTTAAATAATTTTCATAAGCTTCTTTTACCTTATCAGATTTCGGTACAATTGGGGCTACTTTTGAAAGTCTATTGCTTAAATCGTTTAAAAGATATACTCCTCTAAACAAAGTACCAGCTAAAATTCCAAAGCCTATAATTATACCAACTTCTCCTAACATCATAAGAACTATGCCTAAAATGGTTGCTAATACGATTGAAACTAACAATTTCATAGATTTGTCCCTTCCCTTGTTTTTTTCTGCCGATTTTTTTAAAACCTAAGTTCTATTTTCTTCTAATTCCCTTTTGCTTAAGAATCTTAAAAGGAATAATAAAAGTTAGATCCAAAAATGATAATATTCCCAAAGTGGCAACTAGTAAGCCGATTATAACTTTAATAACCTTTATTGACTTAAAACCTACTGAGATTAAGAGTTGAAATAAAATGTGATATACAATTACAATTAATAGACAAATAATAATTCCTTTAATACTTTCCTTCCAATTTACCTTTTTTGATTCAAAGTAATAGATAATGCTCTTACCGATTTGATAAAGTACAAGATAAATCAACACCTCTTTAATATTCATATCAAATCCACTTACGATTAAAACGGCAAATAATATTGCAATCCAAACGATAGGTTTTAATCCGATTTTCATAAATCGCTGTTTTTCTTTTTGAAAAAAAGAATACATAGGAAATTCTCCCTGGAAGATTTTTGTTATCTAAATTTCACCATAATTAATTTAATATTTTATATTTATTCTTAATTCCTATTTCAATTATGTAAGTTTCAAAGGCAAATAAGCATACTCTCCGTCCCTAATAATCTCGCACTCTTTAACAAAAATCGGATAATTAAAAATCGGTCCATCTATCACGGTAGTATGGAACTCACCACTTTCTCCGCATGGATCAATCCCTCGAGTTTCAAGTTCCTTCACAAATTCATGAGTTAACATTCTTCCTAAATCTTTTTCTTTCATTCCTAACGATAAGTTGACTGTTACCACAATCGTTTGAAAACCTCTATTTATAAACTCATCGACAGCTTCACGGTGATTCAATTCCCATAATGGCATACCGAGCTTTATTCCAACATTCTTTGTAACCTTATCATGCCAACAATCTTGAGCAGGCATATCTATGTCACCCGTTACTAATACATCTGCTCCTTGATTTTTTGCATTGTCTAATAGTTGGGTAAACACTTTTTCATATTCCTGCCAACTTGCCACCCCTGTATACACAGGTAAACCGATTGATTCAGCTTGAGCGTGTATTATTTCGGGAGGCATTCCGTGCGATCTAGAACGTTTCCCTTCCTCCTCTAGCATAACGATTAATCCAACCGCTTTCCCTACTTTCATAGCTTTATATAAAGCTAGTACACTATCTTTTCCTCCGCTAAAAGAAGTTATAAATTTACGTCCAATCGCATTATTTTTCCAGTTTACTGTTTCTACCATTCATAACTTACTCCTTTATATTAAAGTCACTAAAATTATAGGAACAATTTAATCTTAAAATTTTTCTAATGTTCTTGCAATACTACATACATTCGTTGGAAAAACCGTATGTTAATAGTAGATGATGATTGGAGCGAAACTTTTGAAGATCCAAGCTTAGAAGATTATGGTTTATTTATGTATTAGATAGTTTTGATCAAATTAACCTGCATTCGGTTAGACTATTTACTTAGTAGCAAGAAAAGACCCTATTATCAGATTAAAGGAATTGTAAAAAGAGCATTGATTTATTTCAATGCTCTTTTCTGTGTGAATTTACTATTTTTTTACATAATGAAGCATAGCAAGTTGACCTAACTTTTCTACTTTCGTTAAAGTGTATTTTTGGGTAATGTCATGACCAGTGTAAAGAGAAATTCCTTTCCCCAAAACGATTGGTGCTATCGCAAGTTGAAATTCATCAATCAAATTTTCTTTAAAAAATTCTCGAGCTAGATTCCCTCCACCAACTAACCAAATATCTTTACCAGGTTGTTGCTTTAAATCTTGTATAAAAGTTTTAATATCTTCATCTATAAAAGTAGCATATTCATCTGATCCTGTTGCAGATTTTGAAAACACATAGTTTTTATATGTACTATAAGGATACTCCATATCAAATCCACGAACGACATCATATGTTGCTTTTCCCATCATAATAGTGTCAATTCTTTCTAAAAGTGTATGATAGCCAGAGTCTCCTTCTACTTCTGTTGTTTCTAACCATTCTAACGTACCATCATTATTAGCTATATATCCATCAATTGAAGTACCAATGTATAAAATAATTTTACGTTGTTTTTCCATATTATATCTCCTATCTTTATTTTTATAAATGTTTTGTACATTACATAATCATTCATCTAGTATAATTGATTGTAACACTAATATGCTTTTGAAATAGGGGGAATCGAAATGCCTTTATCTTCTATTAAATTATATATTTGGAAACCATTTTCAACTTCACCGCCACCACCCTTTACTCCTGCTGTTTTAGTAAAACTAAATGAGCTTATATTAAAAACAGATTAAGAATCTGCGAAATATAAGCTGTTTCGTAGATTCGAAGGAGTAGACGATGAAATCTAAAATTCAATTCCTACTATCAATGGTGATCTTTGGTACGATTGGCGTATTTATAAGGTACATTGATTTAGCTTCGAGTGAAATAGCTTTATTGCGTGGTTTAATTGGTAGTTTATTTTTAATAACATACATGCTTATCGGTAAGAAAAAAATATCATGGGCATCAATAAAAAATAACATTTATATATTTTTACTTTCTAGTATTACATTGGGTGGAAATTGGATTTTTCTTTTTCAAGCTTATAAATATACGACTGTTTCTAACGCGGCACTAAGTTATTATTTTGCACCAGTCATAGTCCTGATTTTATCCCCATTAGTTCTGAAAGAAATATTATCAACTAAGAAATTAATTTGTATAGTCATAGCCATATTCGGTATGTTATTAGTAGTTGCTAGTGGTGGGCTCGGCACGGCTAGATTAGAGGATTTTATTGGGATTGGCTATGGATTATTAGCTGCTGTGTTTTATGCTTCTCTAATGTTACTCAATAAGTTTATTAAAAACATGGGTGACTTAGAAATTACACTTATCCAACTTGGAACAGCCTCATTACTTCTCATACCATATGTATTCATTACTGAAGGATTCGGGATTTTGGACGTCTCAGTTTCTTCAATTCCATTTATAATAATCCTAGGAATCGTACACACGGGCATTGGATTCTTATTATTCTTTTCAGGTATGCAAAAATTAAATGGGCAAAGTATAGCAGCATTAAGTTATGTTGATCCAATCACCTCTTTATTAATTTCAACTGTTTTCTTACATGAGAAAATGACAATTGTTCAAATGATTGGTGGGGCATTGCTATTAAGTTCCACATTTGTAAGTGAAAATCATTCATGGAGACTATCAAAACCATTTTTGAAAAAACCAGTTAAATAATAAAATAAACAGTGGAAAGCTACGGTTTCCCACTGTTTTTTATTTTAGATTATGAATTTCTGTACTTAGCGAACATTATTTCGTCATGATATTTATCTAGATCCGGCAATTTTAACTCATCGGCAATCATAAGTTCAGCTTCTCGATCATATTCCACCCTTACAAATTGGATTGAATTAGTTGAATAAGAACCATCAAGAATCGCATACGACGCTGAAGTTAAATCAAGAGAATTTCCCACACTTCCTACATTGCATAAAATTCCGTTTTTGAAAGTTTCCAAAAAGGTTGTATGTATATCTCCATAAAAGATGATATCAGGAGTCTTTTCGTTTTTATTTGAATTTGTTATCTCGCTATTTTCAAACATACTTAACCGTTTTTCAATTGGATGAAAAGGTAGAATCCTCTCAAATTCACTCCTTGGTGAAGCATGAAAAAACCTGATTAATTGTCCATTTAATTCTAGATCAATATGAAAAGGTAATGAAGCTAGAAATTGATAGTCTTTTTCTGTTAGTCGGTCTCTAAACCATTGTATAAAATCATTTTCTGCAGGTGACTGAATAAATACATCCCAATTGCCACGGACCACTTTTTCGCAATTTTTTTGAACGAGCTCTATACACGCTGATCCTTGAGGCCCCTTACCAATTAAATCACCTAAGCAAAAAATCCTCTCAATTTCTCTAGAGCGAATATCTTTTAAAACTGCTTCTAATGCAGTTTTATTTCCGTGGATATCTGAAATAATTGCTATTTTTGTCATGATGCTTCCTCCTGTTCTCAAACATTTGCATTTAACATCAAAGACCTAATCTAACTATGCCTTATAACTAGCAAACATTTATTATTATTTAAAATTGTTAAAATGAACTTATCATATTTGTTAACCATTAAAATATTCAATGTAAAAGAATATTAATCCTTCCTATTATGTTACCATAAAAGAAAAAAGGAGCTAATTTTAGCTCCTAATTTTTACGAGTTTTTCCATTAAATTTTTAATATCTATTTTAGATGAGCTATCAATCATCAGAAATGAATAGCATTGTCATTTAGATAATAATTATAATACTTTGTCATACTTACCTCTATATAATCAAACGAATTGATTAAATCTAATGCTTCTTCATTATTATCATATATTGAATCAACATTCGGTAAATTTACTATCCTATTTTTCAATGTAGGATGTGTTGCGTATTCTACTTCATGATCTCTTAAAGCCTTACCTAATGACTCCTCTATTTGCTTTTTGTAAGTTTCAACATGTTCGCGGTAAAAACTAAAGTAATTTTCAAATTGAAAACCATGAACAATTTTCTCAGTCATTTGTTCATCGATTAATCGATTAAAAACATTACCATGACTTATTAACTTGGACAATGCCTCTTTAAAATTTTCTTTTCCACACATTTTTGATGCAATATAATCAGCTCTGTACTCCATTTCTCTAGAAATTTTCATATTATATTTGTGGAAAATTTTAAGATAATACTCCATAAGTACTTTTGGTAATATCATTGGAATCGATATAAATATCGGACGACGACGACCATTGTGATTAAATAATGATGTAATATACTCTAAATACTTATTTGCACCTTTATATACAGGAAAAACGAACCTATGGAAAACTAAATCTCTTCCCGTAAAATGTGACAGTTCATGGGCAATAATCGCACGTAGTTCATTTACCGTTAATACATGAAGTAAAGGATAACTAATTGCAAGTATTCTACCTTTTGCAGTTCCATTAAAGACATTAATTTTGCCTTCGGACACAAAAAATTTTGATTTTACATGCAAAATGATCGCGTCTGGCATTTGTGAATCCATTTTTACAGAAAGTTCAGAAATTAAATCGCGAAGTTTCGGATGATCATGTGGATTAATTAATATAGCCGGCTCAAATTGTTTATTTTTAAAAAACATAGAAATAATTGCAATAAAACAACTTACCACTCCAAATATCATTCCAAAAAAAGGTAGAGCATCGAGTAAAATTAATCCAAAATATGCAAATCCTAATTCACCTAAAAATTTACCTACAAAATAATGAATGATAAAGATTAACCCACTTCCAACAAATACGATTAATCCAGTTGTAAATAAAACCATCAGATAAAAGCCTGGAACAAATAATAGTGATACAAAGATTTTCTTTTTTGATACATTTGGTTCCCTTTTAATACAATTTTCTGACAACAGATCACTTCCTTTTTATCAATAGTTCATAAATACTCCCTATCTTTAAATACATACCTTTTAAATACTAGATTTATTTAGTTTATCTACTTCTCTGTTATGCTGAATGATTCCCCAAAATAATACAATCGAAATAATAAAATCTTCTAGTTGCAAAGAATGAAACAAAAAAATGACAAGATGAAGTACTATTGCCGTTATTAATATGTATTTAATTTTAATTTTTCTAGGGTATATTTCAGCGGATTTTTTAATAATTATTCCTCCTACTTAGTTATTAGGTTCCACTCAATATAAATATTAGGGATCCTTTCTATTTATCTATAAAAAGTATATAAGCAATGATCAAAGTAGTCGGAATAATACTGATCCATTTTGGTATGTTGACATTAAATTCATTTAAATTTTTTCTTAATAAGCCATCCAAGAGAGAATAGAGATTTATAGATAAAAACACAACTAATAAAGCAATAATAAAAGAATAATTCTTAAGAAGGAATTTTGTTCCCCAAAAAAGAGAAGGTAAAAAAATTATCTCCAGGATGAATTCAGCTAGATCATTCCTTCTATTATCAAATTTGAAAAGCCATTTCCCATATCTCTTTAATAACGACATTGTCCGAACACCTCTTATGATAGATATTCCCTATTAAGTTTACACTTTCCTTTTAAGACATTAATTAAACTATATCTACTCAAGGTAAAGTAAAAAAATGGCTGTCCTTTATCATTTGAAATAGGACAGCCGTTTTTTTATAAAAAAACTCTTCAACTAATTAATATCTTTCTAATAACTTATACTAAAACTTTAGCGTCAGTATCATTTTTTGAATTTCCTTTTAATTCATGATAAAAATGCGCCTCACTTGCACTCATATAAGGAAACAACCATAAAAACCCAATCCCAATCGATAAAATGCATAAAAGAATCCAACCAATAAAAGAAATGTCTAAACAAAACAATTTCCACTTATATCCATCCATCATTTTTCTACTCTTTGTAATGGCATCATTTGGAGTCAAATGTGGTTCTTCAATAAATATGTATGGGGCCATTCGATATGAATATGATTTTATAATGCCAGGAACAATCAAAAGCAATGTCCAAAGCGTAGAATATAAATAAGTTAAGAAATTTAGTAAAAATGCATTTAAATATAAGTTTAAGTTAGTAAAATAATAAAATATTGTTTGTAAGGAATAAGGTTGCTCATCTTCCTTTGTCGCAAATGTAAATAACCGTGTACTCCCAATCGTAATGATTGCCGAAATAAATAGACTATATATAAACGTTACGTAGTCATCCCAGCTAATAAAAAAAGATATGTATTTCGTCAATTCATTTTTTATGGGATTTGGGAAGTATATAGAAAGTCTATTTTCAACTAATGTAGTTAATAGATTCACTATGATCGTATATCCAATAAATTTTTTCCAATTCCCTCTCAAGGTATCCCTTGCTCTTGAGCGTATTTCATCTAGGTACATGAAAACACCTCCTCTCTGATTATGAATATAAAATTCTGCATTTTTCTACAAATCCCTTTTTTAAAACTTTGTCAACTTTTTTACAATTAATTTATCCGCTCAATTTTTCAGCTCAAAAAAACATTCCATAAAAAATGGAATGTTTCTTAAAATCACCGCTTGTTGTCCAGTCAATCCTGATTAGATTGCTACTGTTTGCCAAAAAATCACCTTGCTAGACTCATCTTTATTGACTACATCATCCATTATTAAGCCACTAATTATTTCCATATATTTTTAATCGTTTTAACAGATTTATTTGTTCCTGCATGTTTTAATCCGTAAATATCCTCTATTGTATGTAAAAGATTAAAATGGTTTAAATTTTCGTTATATTGTCCTTTTTTTATCATAGGTCCGACAAAAACAGTAGGAATTTTGTTATTATGTGAAAAGTCATCTTCATCCCACGTTACAATTAACAAACTATTATTCGTTTTTGCCCATTTGACATAAGCACCAATTTGTTTTTTTAACCACAGGTCTCCTTGTTTAATAGTTCCATCGTGCATGTCGTTTTGGAGATTAGGGATTATAAACGAAACAGTTGGAAGTTTACTAAAATTTGTTGGAAATTTTTCTAATGGTTGATTTGCTTTCTTTGAGACATTTGTAAAATTAGCCCATGGATTGTGTTTGCGTGCATAATCTTTGTTGGATTCTCCGTTAAAACCAACTGAAGGCAAATCTTCAGAATAACCGGCAAATGTTAGTTTTTTTTCATTAAGCTCACTTGCTAAATTATCTGCTGAAAATTTTGTTTTTGGTAAAGCATCGTCAGTGACACCTTGATTTGATCCAGAGAACAAGTCCAAATAATTCGGCTGACTAGGGTGTTCAATTGCATGATAGTTAGTTAAGTTGGCACCTTGCTTCATTAGTTTATTAATATAAGGTGCAGAATGGTTTCCCATAATCTGCTGTTTCGCATGATTTTCCTCAATTACGATTACAATGTGATCTATTTTTGGAATGTCCGATTCTGTTTTCGATTTAAAAAGTATACAAGCAATTAAAACAAAACAGATTAAAAAAAGTACTATTACCCGTTTTCTCAACATAACACTACCTTTATTTAGTTATTTTTATTATTTCAATGTAATTAAAGTATCTTTAGCATAATTTCTTCCGTTTTTTCCTTAAAACATTAATTCTCTTTGTCTATGTGATTCCCCTTCTTGGACTTTTCTCTTTCATTTAGTAAATAACGCTGTTTTTCTTTTTGTTATAACGCTTGCCGATGTCTCAATAAAAAAACATCCCATTAGATAAATGGAATGTTTTTCAACAAAATTATTTTTTCAAACCCATTGCTTGTTTAATAGCCTCATAGATATAAGTGTTTTCATATGTTCCTGATAATAGCTCCGCTCCAGCACCAATTGCTGTTAAAGGAACAGATACGCCACCGTGACCACTTGTTGTCCAGTCAATCATGAATTGATTGCTACTGTTTGCCACATTAAATGGTCCGTCTTCTTTAGATATTCCATCGCCAGACTCATCTTTGCTGTCTACATCTTCAATTGATAAGCCGCCACATTCATGGTCTGCTACAACTAGAACAAGAGTGTCAGGGTGGTTCTTTGCGTATTCTTTAGCTACAGTTACTGATTTATCTAGTTCTTGACCAGCTTTGATCACTTTTTCAGCATTGTTCTCATGTGACATTTCGTCTGTGCCTTCTTCTTCTACCATTAAGAAGAAACCTTTTTTATTATCCGATAAAGTATCGATTGCTTTTTTTGTCATGTCAGGAAGAGATACTACTGGATCATAAAGATCACCTTTTCCCTCTTCTCTTTGTTCGAACATTTCTTCATTTGCAAAAAGACCTAACAACTTACCATTTTTCGCTTTTTGAAACTCATTTGCATTCGTTACATAATTGTAACCAAGCTTTTTCGCTTCTTCAACAAGATTTCCTTGTGTTCCTTTACTTTGTTCAGAAGGGTCCTTTGCAGGGTGGTCTTCGTAGCTTCCAGCATTTCCTGCAGGATACCAAAAGTCCTCTCCTCCACCTAATAGAACATCAACTTTACTGTTTTCAAGATACTGCTTAGCAATATCACTTTGTTTTGAACGATCTGTCACATGGGCACCAAATGCAGCTAGCGTTGCATCCGTAATCTGGCTAGTTGTAACTAAACCAGTTGATTTACCAGCTTCTTTCGCCATTTCCAAGACTGTTTTTACTGAATTCTTGTTTGCATCAACACCAATTGCCCCATTATACGTTTTTACCCCAGACGCCATAGCAGTAGCCGCAGCTGCAGAATCTGTTATAGCAGTAGTTGAGCTAGTATGTACCAATCCAGCATAAGGCATATCATCCATTGCTAGTTTACCAGTTTGTCCAACAGTAGCCAGTCGGATCGCCTCACGGTGAGCAGCCCCCATTCCGTCTCCAACAAAGACGATCACATTTTTAGCCTTTCCTTGTTTGTGACTATTATCGGATTCTTTTGCATCTACAAAATGATTAAATCCTAATGTTGTTGCTGTTGCAATTGTTAAAGCAGCACTGATAATCGTTTTCTTGTTCCCCATTAATAACACTCCCTATTGATTATTTTCTTAATTTCAATATAAAGGAAGAGTATTTAGGAACTGTATATATACTGTAAATAAGGTATAATTTGTATGGATATTTTGTAATCTTTGTTAAAGTGGTTTTTTCGATTTTTAATTTGCACATTAACAAGGCCAAATAAAAAAAAGAATCAAATTGTACATTCTTTTCTCTATCAAACTATGATCTTTTAGATTTCTTAATGATTCTATTAAATAGTACAAAAACTGCAACTAGAATAATTAAGACTAAACCAGGAAAAACAAAATTAAGCATTTTAGACCAGCCTTTCAGGTAGTATTTTTAATTATTTCGTTATCGTTCTACTTTTAACCTTTATTTCTATTTTCAATATTTGTTCACATATGATATTAATGTATCTAATTCTTTCTTTGAAAACAATTCGTAAAATAGAGACTGCAAGAGCGGTTTGCACTCTAGCAGTCTCTAATAAGAAAACGATATTTTATTTTTACTTAATCAAATATAATTGGGAGCTCTTTTAAAGATCGAAATCCAATTAGTTTTTGCCATTTTAAGTTTGAAGAGGCTAGCTGTATGTTTTTTTTCCAATCTAAGAGAGTTTTAATCGCAATTTGTGCTTCTAGGCGTGCCAGTGGGGCACCTAAACAAAAATGTGCCCCATTTCCAAAAGAAATATGAGGATTAGGATTTCTCGTAATATCAAATTGATTAGGATTATGAAATTTATGTGGATCTCGATTAGCCGCTCCTAATAGGAGATATATTTGGTCCCCTTTTTTTATAGATGTATTATGAATATCAATATCTTCTGTAGCTACCCGAGCGATCATTTGTGTTGGGCTCTCATATCGTAAACACTCCTCAACAGCCTGGTCAATCAAAAATGAATTTTCTTTAAGTTTCATTAGTTGTTTAGGATGATTTAGTAAAGTAAGAACTGAATTGCTGATAAGATTAACGGTTGTCTCATGACCGGCAATAACCAGTAATATACAGGTTGCTAATAATTCATCGTCTGATAACTTGTCCCCTTGCTGTTCCTCCATAATTAGCTTGCTAATCAAGTCCTCTTTCGGGTTAAGTTTTCGTATTCTAATCAGTTCGTTAAAGTAATCCATTGCTTTTATAGTAATTGCATCCCCGTTTTCTAACACCTTTCCCCTACGAGTAAAATCAATACTTTGAATTAAACTTGTCGCCCATTCTCTAAATTGAAATAAATCCTCTTTTGGTACGCCTATTATTCTCGCAATAACGAGACTTGCTAGAGGAAACGCTAAATCAGAAACTACATCTAGTGATTTCTGATTTTGAAATGGTTGCAATAATTCATTTACCGTTTCTTCGATAGATGGTCGAAGTTGCTCCACTATTTTTGGTGTAAATACGTTACTAACGAGAAAACGCAAACGCCTATGGTCTGATTTGTTTTTAAAAAGCATCATGTCTTTTTGAATATTTTTTAGCTGCTCATATTTTTTTGAGCCCTCTGGCAGTGGGATGCGATTTTTAAATCGTTTATCTTTCAGGATGGTAATTGCTTCCTCATAACCTGTAACATACCAGCCAGGATTTTTAATGAGATTTCCTCGATAGATTGGTTGCATGGACCGAAGTTTCTCATAAAATTGATAAGGGTTTTGAAAAAACTCGGTCGTAAATGAAAATGCTTGGTAATCCGTCTTCATGTCAGTCTCCTTGATCCTATCAAAATTATAAACTCTTTTTTTATTATCCTAATTTAACTTTCATTGGTGATTATTTAACAACAGCTAGGCGAAATGAAAATTAAGAACTATTAAATATAATCGATTTGCCAATATTTCCAGTTACAAAAATAATGATCACTTTATTATGTTCAACTCTTTTCCTATACTTTGAAAACAATCCAATAAATAATCAATTTCTTTCGCGGAATGGTCGGAGGTAACCGTTAACCTTATGCGACTTTCTCCATTTGGTACAGTTGGGGGACGGATCGCAGGGGTGTATATCCCATTTTCCAGAAGCTTTTCAGAAAAAAGCACTGCCTCTTTCGAATCTCCTATGAGAACTGGAATGATTGGAGTAAGATCGCCCTTCACGGTGTGACCCATTTCTTTTAATCTAGCTTTTATTTTTTTTACATTGGAAAATAACTGCTGACGCTTAGTATGACTATCTTCAATGATTTCAAATGCAGCATAGGAAGCTGCACAGATCGCCGGTGGCATAGCTGTTTGAAAAATAAAGGTCCTTGCATGGTTTATCAGAAAGTCAATTAATATGTGTGAACCAGCTACAAACCCTCCTTCGGTGCCAATAGCTTTGCTTAAGGTACCAATAACAACATCGGGATGGATTCCATAGTATTCGCTTGTTCCTCTCCCATTCTTACCTAAAACACCTGTTGCGTGCGCATCATCAACTATGACGTAGGCATCATATCGTTTTGCAAGTGAGATGATCTGATCGAGCGGGGCTATTGTCCCATCCATACTAAAAACACCATCTGTTACGACAAATCGCCTTTGGTAGGATGCCGATTCTTTCAATTTTCCCTCTAGATCAATCATATCAATATGGTTATAGACAACCGTTTTTGCTTTTGAAAGACGACACCCGTCAATAATACTTGCGTGGTTTAATTGATCGCTCAATATAACATCCCCCTTTTCAGGCAAAGATGATAGCACACCAACATTTGCCAAATACCCACTTGAAAAAAGGAGGGCTTTCTCTGTCTGTTTAAATGAGGCAATCTTTTCCTCAAGTTTTTGATGCCAATCTGTATGGCCAGTCGTTAATCTCGAGCCACTGCTCCCAACTCCAAAGTCTCGCAAACACATTTCTGTGGCATGTATTACTTTAGGATCATTTGCAAGGGCTAAATAATTATTTGATGAAAAGACAATTTGCTTTTGACCATCAATCAAAATTTCAGTAAGTGGTGCCGAATTCATTGTTCGTAATTTCCTATATAAACCTGCTGTTTTTCTCGTACTAATTCGTTGGCTTAGCCATGTATCAAGCTTCAACTGTATTCACCTCATTTGTTACCTCAGTAGCATCGTAATCTTTCATTTGTGTGAATGTTAACCATATATGATTATTAAGCTTCTCAAATAGTTCATGTTGCATTTTCTTCCTCCCATTGAACAATGATTGGCAGTTTTTCTAAGTAATCTATGTATGAATCTATATCGCTTCTTCCATCTACGAAGAAGATTCGGCATCCGTGTTCATCACCGTATTCTTTTAGATTTGTGATCCGCTGATAACCTAAGTTTTTACTGGCTACATAACCTGTTGTATATTCAGGATCATCTGACCAGCATAACTCCGAAATAGTCGCTGGATGACTATTCACTTTTGTTGCAAGAACAAGTGCCTCTTTTATCCTTTGACTTCGAGGGATTGTGAAGTAGTTAGCCCATTTTTCAAAATTTGTCGTCAACCAGTCCATTCTAGAAACCCGTACACCCTTTTCATGACGATCATCTATGCGCTCCCCATTCCATATATTGACCAAAATTGCCCCTCTAAGATTTGGATATTCATCTATTAGTTGGAATGCCCTTTCAATGCTCTTTTTTGGAACACCTGATTTCATTAAAAGAGACACGGCTAGTATTTGTCCTTCTTGTACTGATTCAACCTCATTTGTCGCTGTATGCAAAGGTAGCAACTTGGTTATTGTTTCTTCAATTAATTCGAACTGAATTTGCATAAAGTCCGGGTTCCCTCTTGTATGGGTTAAGGCTTTTTCTAGCAGAAAATTAACCGCATTTTTCAAATTGTCGTAAGTTGAAATAAGTTCACCACCAGAAATATGCTTTCCACCATTTTCATGTGCCCCATCCTTGGAAGCTCTCATTCTTACACTAAAAAAGTTTTCATTCCTCAACAGAACTAGTCTCCTAATCTTTTTTTGATAATAACGCTTTTAAATGTTAACCAAATATATTTTTAGGTTAACATTTAATTATGTTAAATTCATCCTAATATATTGTCAATAATTTCAATTCGAAATTTTTAAAAAATAGCTGTGATAAGGAGAGCATTCGAAGCTTATTTGGGGCTTAGACCCAATCATTATTCAGCTCACACCCTACTTATAGAAAAAGGTAGTTTTTTTAATAAAATGTAATTTTGGTGAATAAGTTCGTTGGTTTTTATGAAGTAATTTTCAGGGGAATAAATTTATCTTTTATTTAAAATTCTGAAGTATATGTGTTTTTTTTGCACATAAAAATTAAGGGTTTAATGCTATGTGAGCGCATTCATGTCTACTATCTACTTATTTAAAAGTTAAAATTATATAAAAAAATTGATTAATCTAATCCTCCACCTTTTCAATTCTCTAAAGTTGTTTAAACTTAGAAGTTATAAATGCAATGGCTGATTTTATTACATAAGAAGTCAGTAACAAAAATTAAAATGCGTTGCTTTAAAGCAACGCATTTTTCACATATTATTATCCTTTAACAATTAGCATATTATTTTGATTTCTATCTAAAAAACATTTCATATTTATTCTTTATAAATACTTTTAAACGCTCCATCTTCTCCTTTGAATCTATTAATTCAAACGGAACATATACTTCATTTTTTTTTAGGAGAAAATTTCTCATTTCTTTAATTTCAAAATTTAATATTTTTTGAACTTCTTTTTGATCAGACTTCCCTCTAGTAGATTCTGGATTACCTGGATCTACATGAAGAATTAAGCAATAGTATTTTTTATCTGTAACTTTATATACCTAACATTTTCGCTGGAATATTAATAATTAAGAATCTTGTCCGATAAAAGAAAAACCCTCAACGCATACAACGTCAAGGGTCGATTTAATTAATATACGACATGTATTGCTCAAGCTACCTAAGGTGAACTTGAGTTCAAGAAATCTTTATTAGAACATGATCGGCTATGGTAAGTGATACGATTTAATATGATTCAGCCTCAATAAAGTGACCTCTCCACTTGCTACTTTTAATTCAATGACACCATCTTCCACGCTCTTGAGTACTCCAATTTTCATTGGATCAAGTCCCCCATCAAATACGACAAATTTTCCTTCTTCTTTTTTTAATTGTGTATCAAACAAGCGTGAAAATGACATATTTACATTTTCAGGTAATAGATTGATTTCAGAGTTATAGGGATTGGCATTATAATTGTATGGTGTTAGCCACTTTAAATGTGATAAAGGGATATACAACATTTTAAATACTGGTGAATAAAACACGATATAGTCACTTAATACGTTTATAATATTTCCATGAAATGTGATATTACCTGTAACATAAATCTCTGCAAAGATTCCTTTTGCATTTGATAATATTTTACGATATGAGATCGTTCCAATATCTTCAGCAATTGAAGGTCTTGTAGGCTTGTCTATTTTGTCTTTATAGTTGTTACTAAGACTAACCCTATGAACGTGAAGCCATGGAATATAATAGTATTTTTGTCCGTTGTATAGTACAAGGACGTCTCTACCATAATCTGTTAGTATTCCTTCAAAATAACTACCACCTGATAATTGTACATAAATTTTTTCTCCAACTAATGATTGTACATCACTCACTTGCATCTCCTCTTTCTAATAGATTCAAATTGTTTATTAAGCGAAAACTAATTGCACCCAATAATATAGTAGAAACAGCGTTACGATTGTTGTTAATGGAATGACAATTAATGATACATTTAGATAATCCTTCCATTTAATCTTAATTTTATTTTGTTTTAAGATGTGCATCCAAATTAAGGATGCTAAAGTACCTACTGGAAGTAATAACGACCCAATGTCACTGCCGATAATATTAGCTAGATAAATCGTCTTTAATGTAATTGGATCTAGTCCCATTTCTGTCAGAGTAATAGTTCCAACCATTAATGCTGGATGATTATTAAACAGATTAGATAGAATTGAAACTAAGCCCCCCATGATAAAACTTGCTTGAAATAAGCCTTGATTTACGATTGGTTCACAGTATTTCACTAAAGCTGCAGTTAAACCAGCATTATGGAGACCGTAAATAATCACATACATCGAAAATGCAAAGACTAAAATATGCCAAGGTGTCTTTTTTAAGATATCAACAGGGCTTGTCCGTAAGTGATACCATCTCCAAGCTAATAAGACGAGTGATCCTAATACTGCTACATATTGAATCGGTATTCCAAGAAATGAAGCGACGAATAATAAGCAGCGCATTAGGAAAACGAATCCCAATACCTTTAACATAAAATTTGTTCTTTTTTGTTTTGTTTCTACTGACATTTTCCCTTTTAAAGGATGAAAATTTTTCATAAAAAATGACTCTTCAATATCATCAGTAGACACTGGTAATTGTTTTGGTAGTTTATTTCTTAAAACCATATACATTAGCCATGACATAAAAAGTAATCCTGTACTTGCAGGGACAAACATCATAGCTGTGTGCATATAAAGAGTCATATGAACAATTTTTAATGCGATTAAGTTTACGATATTACTTACACCGATCGGTGCACTTGAAGCTGTGGCAATTAACGCTCCACTAAGAAGATATGGAATTTGTTGATGTGGTTTTAAACGTAAATTTTTTAATAGGAGAATTAAAATCGGAGTTGTAATTAAAATACTGCCATCATTATTAAAGAGTAATGTCATTAAAAAGCATAAAAGCTGGATATACCAGTATAATCTGCGTCCCGAACCTTTTGCTAAACGTGCAAGCCTAGCAGCAGACCAATGGAAAAATCCAAAACTTTCTAAAATAATCGCCATTACAATCGTTGCGATAATTGTAATAGAAGCTTCACCAATTTTGTGAATAATATCGATTAAATTACTTTTTGTTACAATCCCAGTTATTAAAATGATCACTGCTCCAATTGCAGCAGGCCATGCTTCATTTATTCCCTTTGGTCTCCAAAAAATGACCGCCATCGTTAATAGAAAAACAGAAGCACTCATTAGAATTTCGAAATTCATAAAACTCACCTTCTTATAAAATATTTTCCAATGAAACTTGTCCATTTGTTATATTATTATTCAAATATAACAATGATGTTTTAGATGAATTCATTATTTTATGGAAGATGGTTGTTTTACCTATATAATACAAATGTCCCCTAAAGATAAATAACTATAGTGGCAATTGTCCAATAGTTTCTTTAGAAAAATCACAATGAATATCATATTTAATAGGTATTCAACTTACATTTTAAATGATCTGCTCCTATTTATATTTTTTCTAATTAGATAGACTAGAAATGATCTTTCATTCAGATTAATTATATTTAAATAATTTTCACTATAAGAAACCGATAAAAAAGGAAGCTCTAGAATAAGAGCTCCCCTAATTAACAAAATCTGTCTTTAATCTTTCATAAAAGACATGAATTCATTTAAGGCAAATGAACAGACTTAATATGGTTTAATCTTAAATAAACTACTTCCCCATTTGCGACCGATAACTCAATTACACTATTTTCAATCGAATTGAGCAAACCAATTTTCATTGGATCATTCCCACCATCAAAAACAACTAGTTTTCCTTCTTCTTTTTTTAATTGAGATTCAAATGAGCGCACAGGAGATATGTTTGATGGATTAATAGGAAAGTTTGCATTATCAATTGAATAAGGTGTTACATTTTGATGATAAGGTGAGAGCCACTTTAGATGGGATAAAGAGATATACATCATTTTAAAAACGGGTGAATAAAAAACGATGTAATCACTTAAAACACTAGTTATATAGCCATGAAACGTCAAATTACCCGTAACATATATTTCCGAGAAGATCCCTCTCGCATTCGTTAAAACTTTTCTGTAGGAAATTAATTCAATTTCATTTGCAATTGAAGGCTCGTTAGGAGCATCTATCTTATCTTTAATAAGTTGACATAAATGTACTCGATGAACATGAATCCAAGGGATATAATAATACTTTTGACCATTATATAATACAAGTATATCTTGTCCTGCATCAGTTAAAATACCTTCAAAAGCTATATCTCCAGATAGAAGTACAAATACTTGTCGATTTAATAATGAATCTAAATAACTCAAATTCTCTCCCCCCTTTTTAATTTAAAATAAAAATATTGTCTTCTTATAAAATGTAAATAATGTTCTACCTAATTCGCACATTTATTTATTTCTACAATTTTACTTTTATTCTATTATTAATAAAGATATGCATTTTAAAAATGGAATTAGTTGATCAAATTTGTGGAAAACATTTAATTTTTACTTGGAATGGAATCGCTAGATCTTACTTTAATTTTGGCTCAGATATAGTAAATTGTTGATTGTCTTATTCAACTAAAGGCAATTTAGTTGCTTAAGATTAATTGGATCTTTTGTGAAAAAAAGTGATAATCCCCAAATCAAAATTAATTTACTTTTGATATAATTTAATTTATAAGCAACTTCATTATGGAGGAATCCAATTGGAAATCTTTATTACTGTAATTGTCCTAGCATTACTTTTTTCATTTTTAAATGAAAGAAAATTTAAGATAAAAGAATTTATCATAAATGTTGTTATCTATTCTGTACTTTATTTTTTAGTCCGTTTTATTGGGAATTATTTACACAAACATGTTCACTTTTCTATACCTCTTGTCGACCGAATCCCTGAAGTGTTTAAAGTTTGGTTCGGGGGATTATTATTTTTTATTTTGTGTTGTGGTTATTCAATTAAGGGTTGGAGGGAATTTAATAAACAAAAAAAGAATGAAATAAAATAACATCCACAATCTTCAACTAACGCAATGCATTAGTTCAAACCAATCAACAGTGCGTAGTTAAAGAGGAATTTAATAAACCGTTTTTTATTCTCAAGGAGGAATTGTAAATGATTTTGGTAAGTTCTTGTTTAGCAGGTTTAGAGGTAAGATATAATGGCACGCATTGTTTAAATAATAAAATAAGTAAACTAGTAGAAGAAAATAAAGCTATTAGAATATGTCCAGAATTACTAGGAGGATTTTCAACCCCCAGAGAGCCTGCTGAAATAATAGGTGGAAACGGAGAAGATGTACTGGATGGAAAGGCTAAAGTAGTTGATAAATCAGGCAAAGATGTTACCCTACTTTACATAAGGGGTGCATATATTACACTCGAAAAAGCTAAAGAAATGAAAGCGACTGTAGTGGTACTTAAGGAGAATAGCCCATCCTGCGGCAGTTCAAAGATTTACAATGGCGATTTTATTGGTAAAAAAATTGATGGGATGGGAGTTACTTCTGCTTTACTTACAAGAAATGGATTTAAAGTAATATCAGAAGAAAAATTCTCTGAAACCTTCTTATAATTCTTCAACTAAAGCATGCTTTAATTGAACAACATGTTTGACGATCTAGAGATAAACACATTTTTTTATTACAGAAAGGAGGCTTACATCTTATGACATTTAGCGACCGTTTTTTCAAGAACAGGGTAAAGCCTATCGTAATTACTCAAATGCTATTGGGAATTCCAATCACAGTATTATTTATTCTTTCTTTAAAATCATATCCCACTAATTTTTTCTATTCCGGACTTATAGGAATAACACTTGCTGTATATATGTTTTTATCGGGGATAGAGCAATATATTTTAAAAAAGAAAAGCTGGTCAATTACCTTCTTTGTCTTATCGGTCATTATAATTTTTGTTGCATCTCAATCCTTTTACATATCACAATTACATAAATAACTCTTATTAAGCTAATGTTTGCTCTAGTTGAACAACAAGAAGTACTTTTTCAACTAAGATGTCAAATAATTTAAAAAGGAAAAAGCTTCTGTAGGCAATCATCTAATTTACATAAAGAACTTTATGATTATGTTGAAGATGACGTGAATTTGAAGTGAAGGCATACCCCATTTGGTAACAAGCTTGAACCAAGATATAATGATGATAGCTATAACATTAAGAATATTACATAACCCAGAGGAGGAAATACTAATGAAATTTATGATGGTTGTCAAGGCATCAAAAGATTCTGAAGCAGGGACAATGCCAAAGGAGCAGATGGATCAAATGTTTGCTGAGATGAAGAAATATAATGAAGAATTGAAGAATGCTGGAGTTCTGGTGTCTGTCGGTGGACTCCATCCAAGCTCAAATGGTATTCGTATTACTTACCCTATTCCCGGAGAACCACCGACCATTACAGAAGGGCCTTTCGCTGAAGTCAATGAGTTGATTGCAGGATACTGGTTCATAGATGTGAAATCTCGCGAGGAAGCCATCAAGTGGGCGATGCGCGCGCCAGATCCACATGGTCTTGGAGAAGGACAGATTGAGCTACGTCAAGTATTCGAGTAAACTGATAGACTAAACATTGGATTAACAAAGATTTATAAGAAGTGATTCTAATTAAGCATCAGAACAAAAAATAGAATTTAAAAACAATAAAAAAAGTAACCCTTCGTACCAACTGGAACGAAGGGTTACTTCTTTTTACAAAATACCTATTTAATTTAATACCTTTTAATCTTAATACACATCACGTTGATAACGCCCTTGCTTCTGCATATCTTTAAGATGTGCTTCAGCTGCCTCGCGATCCATTGAACCTTCTTTTTCAAGAATCGTAATAAGCGCTTCGTTAACGTCTTTTGCCATATATTCTTTATCTCCACAAACGTAGAAATAAGCTCCTTTTTCAATCCACTCATACAATTCTTTGCTATTTTCAAGCATTTTATGTTGAACATAAACTTTTTGATCTGTATCACGTGAGAATGCAGTATCAATTTTTGTCAATACTCCATCTTGTTGATATTTTTCTAACTCGCTTTTATAAAGGAAATCTGACGCTTCATGCTGGTCTCCAAAAAATAACCATGAACGGCCAGTGACTTTATTGACTGCTCTTTCCTGGATAAACGAACGGAATGGTGCAATACCCGTTCCAGGTCCAACCATAATAATATCTTTGTCCCCAGACTCTGGCAAATAGAAGTGTTTATTTGCTTGAACATAGACTGGAAGAGTATCTCCTTCTTTAATACGTTCTGAACATAAAACAGAACAAACGCCTTTTCGTTCGCGTCCATGTGCAGTGTAGCGTACAGCACCGATTGTTAGATGAACTTCATCTGGATTTGCAGCAATACTGCTTGCGATTGAATATAGTCGCGGTGTCATTTTTCTTAATAATGAAACGATTTCTTGAGCTGATGCACTCCATGGACCAAAATCACGTAACATATCAAGTAGATCTCGTCCATAGCAATATTCCTTTAGTTGAGTTGCATTTTCAACCAACACAAGGTTTTTCAAATCTTCGTTTTCTGTAAATACAGCAGCCTGTTGTAATATTTTCTTCGTTAACAGTGTAATTTCAAAATAAGATGTAAGCGCTTCTTTTAAAGATAGTGTTTCACCTTGCTTACCAACAGTTACAATTGCTTCTTCATCCCATTTCATTTCATTTATAAGAGCAGCAACTAGCTCCGGATCATTTGAAGGAACCACACCAAGAGCAGCACCTGGGACATAAGTAAATCCTGACCCTTTCAATGATAATTCAATATGCCTTGTTTCCTTGTTTGAGTCTGTTCCATTTAAATTAATATTTTTGAGAACCTCCGCTGGAAATGGATTAGTCCTTGAATATGGTAGTTTGTCATTTGTAGTATCATTTAAAGTAGATTTCATTACTCGTAACCTCCAAGAATTGTTATATAACTAAGATAACATAGAAGTGGGAAATAATGTATTAACATCTACTACTTTTTTACCTTTTTTTGTGCTTTTGTTTAGCCACGTGTCCCGAAACCTTACTGATTCTCCTCTTGTCCACTGCTTATACAGGGAATTTTTAGATAATATACTGAAAACTGTAGAGGATAAATAAAATATTAGTAGTATCTAATCTATAGCAGTTACTAATCATTGGGAGGAAAAAACTCATGAAGAGTTTTACGAAGCAAGAAAATAGTTGGATTTTCTACGATTGGGCCAATTCAGCTTATTCTATTATTATTAGCACTGCCGTATTCCCTCTTTTTTATAAAGCTTCTGCTTCAAAAGCTGGAATAAGTGCTTCTGATTCTACTGCTTATTTAGGTTATACGATCGCAATTTCTACATTCATCTTAGCTATGTTAGGTCCAATCCTTGGAACAATTGCCGACTATAAAGGATTTAAAAAGAAGCTATTTTCTTTCTTTTTTACTCTCGGTGTTTCTTTTACTGCACTACTTACATTTATTCCTAATGATAACTGGCTCTTACTTTTGATTTGTTATACGATTACAGCTGTTGGCTTTGCTGGTGCGAATGTATTTTATGACGCTTTTTTAGTAGATGTAACGTCAGAAGAACGGATGAATAAGGTATCCGCTCGAGGCTTTAGTCTAGGATATATTGGTAGCACAATCCCATTTATCATTAGTATAGCTTTAATCGTATTAGCTCAAAAGGAGCTAGTTTCAATTTCAACAACTCGCGCAAGTCAAATTGCCTTTCTCATAACCGCTGTCTGGTGGGGCATTTTTACAATTCCTTTGTTTCGAAACGTTCGTCAAAATTTTTTTATTGAACCAGAACAAAATCCTGTATTAAATAGCTTTAAGAGGCTAGGAAAGACCTTTAAAAATATCCGACAATATCGTGCTTTATTTATATTTTTACTTGCATATTTCTTTTATATTGATGGCGTTGGAACGATTATTACAATGTCAACAGCTTACGGAACTGACCTTGGAATCAGTTCAACCAATCTATTAATTATTTTGTTTGTCACACAGGTTGTCGCTGCTCCATTTGCAATTATTTACGGAAAACTTGCAGATAAGTTTTCAGGTAAAATCATGCTTTATGTTGGAATCATTATTTATATGATTGTTTGTATATATGCTTACTTTTTAAATTCCACTTTAGACTTTTGGATTTTAGCTATGCTTGTTGCCACATCTCAAGGTGGAATCCAAGCTTTAAGTCGTTCATACTACGCAAAACTTGTACCTAAAGAAAAATCAAATGAGTTTTTTGGCTTCTATAATATTTTCGGTAAATTTGCATCGATCATGGGACCATTAATAGTCGGCTTGACAGCTCAACTTACAGGTCATTCTAATATGGGCGTATTTAGTCTAATTATTCTATTTGTTATTGGTATATTCTTTTTAACTCGTGTTTCTGAACCTAATAATACTGAAGTAGCGAAAACTACAAATTACTAAAAAGAGATAGAAGGTTGTCCTAAGGGGCCGTGTAAATGTTCAAACTTATGAAAGATAAGCCAGATTAGCAAAGTTTTCTTCCTTAATACACTAAAACATCAGGCCAGTTTTACATGCTGTTAAAGAAAAGATTGAAAAAGAGAGTGTTTACTAATTAACACTCTCTTCTTTCAATCTAACTTCGATGTTCAACTAAGTCAATTGCACCTAATACAATATGGGCTAGTCCAAAACCAAAAACTGTATTTGCAATCATTTTATTGGTTCCTCGTTTTTGTTTTAAAGCATAACCAGTAGCTGTTACAGCAGAACCTAAAACTGTTGGAATTAAACCTTCACGAATATTCATATAAGTTTACCCCCACATCGAAAATTATGATGTAATTTACACCATAATTTTAGTATCGACTATAATAATTCTATGTATGTAAGATTTCAAATAGCAACATGAATAAATCCAATTAGGTAATGACTTAAGATTTCATAAAATTGAAGTCCATTACTATTTTACTCTTACAAGGTTATAATTTTAAGAAGAAAAAACCTATCTTACCACAA
The DNA here is from genome assembly GCF_002585125.1 of Bacillus sp. AFS029533. NCBI lineage: Bacteria > Bacillati > Bacillota > Bacilli > Caryophanales > Bacillaceae > Bacillus > Bacillus sp. AFS029533. Next base: position 151,776 of record NZ_NUQC01000001.1, read on the forward strand.
GGATTAAGATAGGTTTAATTTACAATATGAACATAATTCTTTATAGGCTCATAATTTTTAAACAGTTCAAACTTGCATTATCGTCTTGTTTATTTTATAACACTATTCCATTTTTGCTAAATTACTTTAATTTATTTGCTTCAAAAAGATTTATTTGAATTGGCGCTGTAAGGTAATCTTTTGCTTTTTCAGCAAACGCTGTAAAATGAGCACTTGTATTATGTGCAGTAACAGCATTTACATCTTTCCAAATTTCGAGCATGATGAATTCATTTTCTCTATCCGTTTGTTTTGTCAAATCGTATGAAATATTACCTTCTTCTGCTCTTGATAATTCTAATAGTGAAGTCATTTCCTCTAAAAATTTAGCTTCTTTTGTTGAATCAATTGTCATTTTCGCATGAATAATAATCATAATATTTACCTTCTTTTCATTGTGTTTTTTTATATTATTTTTTATTTCCACTCTGCTACACGTTCAACTGGTAAACGAACAGAATTGTATCCTGCATCAACAGCTTTACCTATTGATATCAACATAACAGGAACATATCGGTCTTTATCCATACCGAATGCTTCTGCAATTTTGTCTTTTTCGAAGCCACCGATTGGACAAGTATCATAACCATAAGCACGAGCAGTTAGCATAAATTGCATTGCTACCAATCCACCATCAATTAAAACAGTATCTTTCATTTGCTCTGTAGTACTGTTTGCAAAGAAACCACTAAGTGTTTCTAGTTGCTTCTCTTTAACGTCTGCTGGCATATAACCTAATTCAACTGCACGACCATATATTTCTTCAGCATAGTCAAAATTATTTAAGTCCCCAAATAGTGCAATCATCGCAGAAGAAGTTTCAACTTGTGATTGATTAAATCGTGCTAATGGAGCTAATGTAGCTTTTGCTTCATCACTTTCAATTACTAAGAATCTCCACGGTTGCATGTTTACTGAAGAAGGAGCTAAAGTAGCTGTTTCTATTATTTCATGCATTTCCTCCACTGGGATTTTAACATTTGGATCATATTTGCGGATTGAGCGTCTTCCTTTTAAAATTTCGTTAAAATTATTAGTTAATGTTGTCGTAGTCATTGTTGTATTCTCCTCTTTACTAATTTTTTTCGTATTATTTAGTTTCTCGATCAGAATTAATTCGGTTCATATTTATTTGTATACGGTTTAAATATTCAAGCGTTAAGTCAATTTCTTTTTCGGAAAAGCCAATAAGCATGTTCTCTACAAACTCTACTTTTTCCTTCCATAAACTAGACATTTGATCTTGTCCCATTTGTGTTAATCTAACTAACGTTATTCTGTTATCAGTCTCACATTTTCTTCTAGTGATCTTTCCATTTAACTCAAGTTGTTTTAAATGTCTAGTAATTGCAGCACTATCAATCTTTAATGTTTTTTGAAGCTGAGATTGACTAATTTCACCGTACTCAAACAATTGATTCAAAATTTCTAATCGTGATTGACTAATCCCCATACATTTTTCAAATGTTATTTCAATTTGAACTTTTAATTCTTTTAATAATGATAGTACTTTTGTTTCTTTTGTATTAGGCACGCGTTACCTCCCAAAAAATATGATGAAATTTTATTAACAGTTAATAATCATTGAGCTATCAATAATTGACGGGTCAACCATTGATATGTCAATTAATATACACCTTAGTTCTACATGAATCAAGTACAAAATCAAAATTTTATTTTGTTATAAATTTCAGATGATTCAATTTCATTTCTTTTTGATTGTTTTCCAACCCTACGATATTTAGAAGGAAACTAATAAATTCACCATCCTTAGTTACTTGTTTCCTTCTTGATAATTTTTTTAGCATTAAGTAAATCGATATTTATAATTTAATTAGTAAAGAAAAATTTTATTTTTATTAATTTAAACGGTAAATAGAAAAAGCTAAATATGTAGCAAAAGTAGTCCAAATAGCATAAGGAATTAATAGTACTGAGGCTACTATGGAATAAGGTAACGTAAATAGAATGATTAATACTGCTGTAGCTGCTACAATTAAACAATCAACGGCTGCTAAATCAAGTCTCTTTCTTTTAAATTGAAAATAACTAAATGCCTGGTTACTTATATAATTTATTAACCAGATAAGTAAAAAAGTGAAAGGAGTATTCATTAGACCTACCTTGTAATTTACAATTGCTAGTGACAGTGCAATTAATAGATAGAGCACACCCCACACGATTCCAAATAATTTACTAGGGGAGTCCATACAGGTTTTTTTAACATGGTATACCATTTAAGATCAATTGGAAATAATAATCCAGACATTGCAAATAACATTAACGTTAAAATAAATATCAATATTGAACTCAAATCACTTCCCCCCAACACTTGTTTTCTTTATTATTTAGTCTGATTAATTTTATTTTTTAGTATAGACTTTACCAAGGTAATGATTTTAAAACAAAAAAAGAGTACTTTTTTAAAGATACTCTTTTAAGGATTTAGCTTTTTATTATAAATTCTTATCTTTACTAGCTCTCTCAAGCATTTTGCTTTAAATTTTTCGATATATGGTAGAATAAGAAAAAATTTGCGTGAATATTGAGATTAAAACAGTGATAAATTCTTAACGTATTTCTACATTTATAGGATTAATATCTAACGAAACGTTTACTACACTATAATCATCTTTTTGACCATCCTTATACGTCCAGTACCCATTCGTTTCAGCTGTTTTTCTAAATGATAGTTCAAATCCTTTATCATCATTAAAACTATAGCTATGTACTTCTTTTGTTTGATCATTATCAACTAAATTATATGCTAAGAAATTTTTTAATAACACATGAGGAGAAAATACTCCTGTGTAAGGGGCTACTTTTGAGTCATAATATTCAAATCCTTTTGTTGATGACTTTAAGTTACTTATGCTTACCTCATTTGTTAATAAATTAACATGATCTCCAGGTGAAATAACTGAAACAATAACATTTTTATACTTATTTGGCATATTTTTACTTGCTTTTACTTTCGATAAATCAATAACTGTTAATCCTCCACGACCAACTACATCGACTTGATGTTTTTGGTTATTTACAATCATAGCCGTGTCTTCATCAACGCCATATGCTAGTTGATTTTTCTTTCCTTTTTCATTTGCTGTCACTATTAAACGTCCTAACCTAGCTTTCTTATCAAAATGCTGATCGACAATTCCATCTTGAAAGAAATTCAATCCTTTTTCTAAGTAAACTGGTCCACCTTCCTGTTGTTCCATATCATTATAAGACTTTGTAAATCCATATCTCAAAGCCCCATAACTGTCTCCTCCAGCTATCATCGTATTGCTCATAATAGCTGCACCTGCACTTGTTCCACCTATAACAGCACCATTTTCGTAAATCTTCCATATAGCATCTAAAACTTTTGAATTTGAACCATTTTCATTTAATAATGATGAAGTAATTAAAGTCTGGTCTCCACCAACAAACCAAATACAATTTAATTTACTAATCTTTTTAACCAACTGATCATCATTCATATTGTTAATCCATTCCTTTTCGTCTTCTGGAGTACCTTTAAAATCATGATTAGATATTGGCAGAATCTCAATAGAATCTTTTTTAACTCCGTATTTAATTAAATCTTTTGTAAAATCATTCGAAGAAGTCAGTTTTGTACTCGCTGCAGGGATGATTCCTACTTTTGCATTTTCAGGTCCTCCTGCAAGTTCAATCAATTTATTATAAACTGCACTATTACTGCTTCCCAACGCTCCACCGACAATGACTAAATTCCCTTTTATAGGTCCTTCGCTTGTATGATTGGAAACATTAAAATCTGATTTCTTAAAGTCAATTTCCGAATCTTGTTCACTAAATCCAAATTTTCTAGGATGAATATCCATTGTTACATTTTGAATAGAATAATCATCTTTTTGTCCGTCAGTATACTTCCAATAACCATTTGTATCCTTTGATTTACGAAAAACTATTTCGTACCCTTTGCCTTCTTTATCATATAGATATGATTTTATTGCCTGCATCGATTCGTTATCAACAAGCGAGTAAGCTAAATAATCTTTTAACTTTCCATAAGGAGTCAGTAACCCGGTATTTGGTAATGCTTGAAAAGAGTAATACTCATATCCTTTTGTTTCATATTTATCTTTAGAAAAATCAATCGCATTAGAATCAAAATGGATCTTGTCACCTTGAGCTAAGTAGTTAATTTTAATATTTTCTAAATTCCCATTTCTTTTTGCTTCATTTACATCGATCACTGATACACCACTACGCCCTATAACTTCTATTGTTTTTTCTTTGTTGCTTACAACCATTGCAATGTCTTCGTCAATTCCATAAGCAAGATTTCCATCATTTTGATACTGGATTGCTGTAATTGCTAATCTAGCAAAGCGAGCTCTTTCATCCATATGCTGATCAACTATACCTTTTTGAAAGAAACCTAGTCCTTTTTCAACTGACAGAGGTTCATACTCTTTTCCCTTTCCTTGATTTTGATTTTGATTTTTTTCATAATATCCTTTTAATGCACCAAAGCTATCTCCGCCTGTTATCATCGTGTTGCTCATAATTGCAGCTCCAGCGCTCGTCCCACCAATAACTGCACCATTTCGATAGATATCCCAGATTTCTTGTAAGACTATTGAATCTTTACCTTCTGATCGTAATGTATCGACTATACGTTGTTGGTCTCCACCTACGAACCAAATAGCAGTCAGCCCTCTTATTTGCTTTGCAATTTCTGAACGATTCGCATTATCCTTCCAATTAGACTCATTTTCATCTGTATCAGAAAAATCATGATTTGATAAAGGTAAAATCTCTACTGATTCTGGACTTACACCATAATTTATTAAATCATGTTCAAAATCTAAAGAAGATTTTAATTTACCGCTAGCAGCAGGAATAATGCCGATTTTCGCCTTTTTAGATCCGGCCAATTCAATAAATTTTTCATACACTACTTTATTCGAAGAACCTAACCCACCGCCAACAATGACAAGGTTTCCTTGAATATCTTCTTGTGAACTTTGAGCTCTTACGTAAGATAACCCTGATACTGAAAACGTTAAAATAAAACTAACCAAAAATGTAATAATTTTTTTTCTCATACCTTAACCCCTTTACTTATTTTTTAGCTTACTTCTGAATACAAGCAAGTTTTATACCAAAAATAAGTAGATTGACTAGACAAGGTTTCAATACTATTTATTCAATTTAAAAACTATTTTTGGGTGAATAATTACAACCAATTCTAACCAAATTGTAACTATTTAGAAAACTTAAAGAGATTTATTTTTCATGTTAGCTTTTAGAAGATGCAAATAGTCAATTCCAATAGTAGTAATCTTCGTACCCGCTCTACCTCTTCCTTTTGTTATCAAGCCCTTATTCCCCATAATTTCTAAACGAAGTCTAATTTGCTGTGGAGATAAGTATCTACCTTTTTCCTCACTCGAGTTGGATATAAGGTCTCTACTTGCTGCTTTACCTAAATCATTACAGTTCTTTATTGTTTCAAGAATTGTAACAGATTCTTCAATTTCAAGAACACTTGTAGGAAGTTCAAATTGATCTGAATCTCTTTTTGGTTGTTCCCTGTTCTCTGTATAGTTATAATGAGGAAAGTCATTTCGAGAAATCGTATTTCCTTCACAAACAGTAAGCATATAATCAATAACTGATTTCAATTCCCTAATATTACCTAACCAATTTAAACCCATTAATTCATTTAAAGCTTCTTTCTCAATTGAAACCCCTTTTCCACTTTTAGAGATAAAGTGTTGGACAAGCATCGGTATGTCTGTTCTTCTTAAGCGTAAAGGTGGAATGATGAGATTTAACACATTTAATCTGTAATACAAATCGGAACGGAATGAGCCGTCTGAGATTTTATGATGGATATCTTTGTTAGTTGCAGCAATGATGCGAACATTAATAGGAATGATTTTTCTGCCACCTATTCTACGAATTTCTTGTTCTTGGAGAACACGAAGTAAATGCGATTGAACATTTAAGCTGATGTCACCTATTTCATCTAAGAAGATCGTTCCTCCATCAGCAATTTCAAAAAGGCCTTGTTTCCCACCTTTTTTTGCTCCAGTAAACGTACCATCTTCATAACCAAATAGTTCACTTTCTAGTAAACTCTCAGTAAATGCACTACAATTTATGGCTAAAAAAGGGCCGTTTTTTCTGTTTGAATGTTTATGGATTGCGTGTGCAAAAAGCTCTTTACCTGTACCCGTTTCACCTTGAATTAAAATAGGATGCTCTGCCTTTGCAAGCTTTGATGCGATCCGTTTACATTCTAAAATTGCGTCATCCTCACCAATAATATCCGCAAAGTCATATCTTGCATAAAAACCTTGCTTTCTAAACTCTCTCTGTGCAGTTTTTTCTATTTCAAATGCTTGATTAACACTCTTAAAAGTAGCAACGATCCTGTCATCTTCATGACTATACGTTCGGTAGATAACAATATCAATATTGTCTATCGAAAAGAATTTAGATTCATCTGTACCATTTAAAATAAAGTCCCTTATATTTTGTTCCTTAATAATCTCGTCTATATACTTACCTTCATAGTTACTTTTAATTAATTTAAACAACTTAATAATCCGATCATTTAGTACGGTTATTCTTTTATATCCATCAATCGCTAAAATTCCATCATCAACCGTATTTACAACACTTTGGATATGTCTATTTACTTTCTTTACACTTTGATCTGCATTGAAAAGTTCTCTATGTAATTCAATAATATTGCGTAAATACTTTTCTGAAATTAATGTTGCTATATTGTCGTTAAAATGAAAATATTCTACAATGTGTAAAATTGTAGAGATATCAAAAAGTCTTACGCCGATATCCAATACATGTTTTATATATGACGGACTTAAGTGAGTTTCACCTGGTGAAACCGAAAAATTAATATCTGGATAATATAATTGATCACTTTTAAATGGAAAATACTCCAAATGATTAATCCCCAATTGGTACAAGGACTGAATAAGTTCGACTGTCGATTGAAAATCATCATTAACTACAAGAACTTTTGTCCCCTCCTCAATTCTCAATAATTTGTCTACATTTTCATGATTAAGTGTTCTTTTCCCAACTATGATTTGTTTAGCACTTAATTGTGCAAATTTTTCAGTTTCAGCTTTTACTGCCTCTGACGAAAAAAGTATAATTTCATCCTTAAATGATTTATGTTCTCCCTCGTCAATTGCATATGAGTTAATCGTTATGTATTCTTCTAGCAATTGAGTAAGTTGACTAGACAAAGCTTGTCTTGTTTTTGAACTGCCTGTGATCAATGTTAGTGAATTTTTCATCTTTAATTTCTCTCCATATTTGATAAAATTGGTTTTATTATAGCACCAAACAAACCAAAAAGAACCAATTAACCTGAAGAATCTATCAAATTTTCTTAAAAATAAGACATTTAAAGTTGGCACACAACTTGCTTATAGAATGTTATAGCCATTTTAATAGATTTTGAGAATTTAAATTTGGGAGGGAATATTTGGAAGCGTTTTATTTATCAGATTCTATTAAACTTAATTAGCTACTTAATCATTAAAAGGAGATGGATCTATGTCACAAATTCACGCAAATAAAATGACACCTAAAACAAAAGTTATGAAAGAACGTAAAATTAATGTTTTTGCATTACTTTTAGTAATTCTATTAATCGCAACAGCTCTTACTTACGTTTTACCTACTGGGGAATACGCCCATATCGACGTTGACGGACATTCATCTGTCGATCCGAATTCATTTAAATCAATCGCTGCTACACCAGTTGGCCTCTTCGATATGGTAAAAGCCATTCATTCGGGTATGGTAGAAGCAGGTAATATCATTTTCTTCGTTTTAATAATTGGAGGATTTTTTGGTGTATTAAGTGCTACTGGCACAATTGAAGTGCTAATCTCAACAATGGCTAAAAAACTTGCTACTAGAGAAAAGTTATTAATTCCTATTATGATGCTGTTCTTTGCAGTTGGAGGTTCCTTAATGGGAATGGCTGAAGAAACTTTAGCTTATATTCCACTTCTGGTTCCGTTAGCACTTGCTTTAGGATTTGACACTATGACAGGAACTGCAATCGTATTAGTTGGAGCGTCAGCAGGTTTTACAACAGCGATTATGAATCCGTTTACAGTTGGTATAGCTCAAGGAATCGCAGAACTCCCTACATTTTCTGGTATGGGCTTTAGACTTGTCCTATTTGTAGTTGTTTATTTAATATCTGTTATTTTTATTTATCGATATGCTATGAAAGTAAAGAAAGATCCTAACATAGGATTCTATGGAAAATATTCAATTGAACAAACTAACGATCTATTAACTTCTAAAGCTAAATTATCTTCTAGACATAAATGGATTTTAACTGCGTTTCTTATAAACTATATTATTTTAGCTTTTGGCGTTATTAAATATCAATGGTACATTACTGAAACTGCTTCTTTATTTATTATCTTAACGATTGCAATTGGAATAATTGGAAAATTATCAATCGATGACGTTGTTAAATCATTTACTGGGGGATCTGCTTCTTTAATTAGTGGTGCTCTTATTATAGGTGTATCCCGTGCAATTCTAGTCGTTTTAAATCAAGGACATATCGTTGATCCAATGCTTCACGGAGTATCTGATGTCATTAAACATATCCCTGCTTCTTTAAGTGTAATCGGGATGTATAATTTCCAAGCAGCTATTCACTTTATTTTAGCTTCAGGTAGCGGTCATGCCATGTTAACAATGCCAATAATGGCACCATTAGCCGACCTACTAGGAATTACACGACAAACTGCTGTTCTATCATTCTCTTTTGCTGATGGTATTGGTAATATTATTTTCCCAACAGCAGGAACTTTAATGGCAGGTTTAGCAATTGCAGGGATCCCTTGGACGAAATGGGCGAAATGGATTTTCCCATTAGTATTCGTTCAATATATTATTGGTTTAATCGCTGTTGTTATCGCACATTTAATGAACTACGGTCCTTTTTAATGAATTAACAAAGGATTTAGGAGGAGAAAAAAGTTGTTAACCTTAATAAAAAACGGTCAAGTATACACACCACACTCTATTGGCAGAAAAGATATTCTTTTAGCAGGTGGAAAAATTGAAATGATAGCAGATCATATCTCCATTCCACCAGAGTTTCTTTCCTGCGATGTCATAGATGCCTCCAACTCTTTTGTTGTACCAGGTTTTATTGATTCACATGTACATATCATTGGAGGTGGTGGTGAAGGCGGTTATAAAACACGTACTCCAGAACTAATGCTTACTAATGTTACTACTGCTGGTGTTACTACAGTAGCCGGTGTATTAGGTACAGACGGTACAACAAGAACAATGGAGAATTTGCTTGCTAAAGCACGCGGTTTAGAAGAAGAAGGGATTACTTGTTTTATTCACACTGGTTCTTATCAAATCCCTGTAAAGACATTAACAGAATCGATTCAGAGCGATATTATTCTAATTGATAAAATTATTGGAGTTGGTGAAATCGCTATTGCAGACCACCGTTCTTCGGAACCAACTATTGAAGAACTTGCAAAGATTGCATCTGCTGCACGTAATGGAGGCATTTTATCTGGAAAGGCTGGCATCTTAGAAATTCATGTTGGTGATGGCAAAGATAAACTTTCACTTCTCCATCAACTAGTTGAACAGACGAATATTCCAATTCGTCAGTTCCACCCGACTCATATTAATCGGAATGAAGAATTGTTTAAAGCTGGTATTGATTATGCTCTTAAAGGTGGATTTGTAGATTTTACTACTAGTACGATCCCTCAGTTTTTAGAAGAAGGCGAAGTAAAGTGTAGCAAGGGACTACGGGTTATGCTTGAAGAAGGGGTTCAGATTGAGAACATAACTTTTTCATCTGATGCCCAGGCAAGTCTTCCCTTTTTTGATACAAACGGAGACTATTTGGGACTTCAAATAGGAAAAATTTCATCCCTATATCAAGAAGTAAGAGATGGAGTAATTGATGAAGGAATCCCATTAGAAGTAGCATTACAAGTAATTACTTCAAATCCAGCACAAGTGCTAAAACTACCACACAAAGGTAATATAAAACCTGGTAACGATGCTGATCTTGTCATATTAAATCAAGATACTTTAGAAATTGAAACAGTAATTGCACTTGGGAAAAAGATGGTTGAAGAAGGTATTCCGGTTGTAAAAGGCACTTTTGAATAACACATTTCAGGAGGTATTAATGATGAAATTGAAGTACAAGTTTAAGATTTCAATCGTATTATCATTAGTTTTAGTATTTTCGTTAGTATTTGGAACTTCTTTCTTACAATCTGAAAAAAATGTTGAAGCTGCAGCTGCACCAAAAGTATTTTTAATGGGTGGTGCAATTGATGATAGTAATGCCGAAATTTACAATGCACTAAAAGCTGCAACTGGCAAAACTAATCCAGTAGTTGCAATTGTATGTAGTGCAGCTGCTGACTATGCAACTGCATTAGACGCATACACCAATGATATAACAGGTCACTTATCGTATAAAAATTTATTTACTCGTTATGGTTTTACACCTGTATTTATACCTGTGGCAGTTGATAACTATACAACAGAAGCTTATAAGCAAAGTAATATTGATCTAATCAACTCAGCAGACGTTATATTTTTTAACGGTGGTGATCAGTCCCGTCATGTAAGAAGTTTACTAAAAGACGATGGAACTCCTACCCCACTTTTTGCAGCAATCCAACAAAGAGCAGCAACTGGAGCTATTATTTCTGGTACGAGTGCTGGAACTGCTGTCCAAAGTCCGAAAACTTACGGTGAAGGTGTCAGCTATGGATACTTATATTACAACCGTTTATTATCTAAAAAAATCAGTGACATCTCACTAGCAGATTCTTTATATCCGGATAACGGTGGATATACAACAGGTTTTGGTTTTGTAAACGCTTCAATTGATACTCATTTCGATGCAAGAGGTCGCATAGGTCGAATTCTTTTAGCTGAAAGAGACTTAGGTCAAAAAGTAGGCTATGGAATTGATGAAAACACAGCACTATATTTGAACGGTACTACCGGTAAAGTTTTTGGTGAACATGGCGTTTTCATAGTAGACTCAACAAATGCAACTTACGGAACTGCAGCATCTTTTACTGTAAATAATGTAAAAGTAAGTTATTTAACAACTGGTGATTCTTATAATACAAGTACAAAATCAATTACATCATCTAAATCATTAATTACAACACCATACTATTCGACGATTCGAGATTCTTCGGATATATTTTCAGCGTATGAAACAACTACGACAATTACAAGATTGGTAGATACAAATGTTTCTTATTTGTATGGTGATAGTTATGAATCAGGTCCTAAATTTACGTTAAAGTTTATAAAAGACGCAAACACAAAAGGATACTATAGCAATAGTAAATATACTGTTAGTAATGTTGTACTGAATGTAAGTTATTAACTTAAAGTAACAAAAAGAAGATTTACTCAACGTAAATCTTCTTTTTACGCTGTTGAAAAACAACCTNNAGCCTTCCCGCTAATCCCATAGGAGTCGAGCACCCCTTTAGTTCCAATCAACTTATTCATCAAAATAAGTCTGCAATAAACCCTAATCAAATAGCCTTTACTCAGAGTAACCTAACTGTTGTGTAATAATCAGCTTGTAGGTCAACTAATATCGAACTTTAATTAAACAAATAAACTGAATTTGTCTTTCTAAAAATTAGCTCATAGTATTTTTAACTTCTGAAAAAAACTTTACTAGTGATTATTAGAATTATGAAATTCCTCAAAATATTAACATTTAAAACAATTAATAAATCATCCAAAATTGATAATTTCATTATAAATAAGTTCAATTTAATGTCCGTTTTCCCTATTGACTATTTTATATTTCAACACTCTGAAAAAGAAGATTTACTCAACGTAAATCTTCTTTTTTTAATCATCTAAGCATTTCCAAATGAAATGAATTAATTGTTCGGTCATCTCTTTATTTGTGGAAAAGACTTATTTTTGAATTACATCTTAATAGATCTATTGGAATATACAAATCAAAAATAGGTTAATCTATCTTTGTTTAGATCTAGTTATAAGGAGAATCAATAATGAAAATAGGGATTATTAGGAATGGTCAAATTGGGAATGTTATTGCAAATAGATTGGTAACTTACAATCATGACATTACATTTGGAGTTAGAAATTTAGAAAGTAATCAAAAGGTTAATCCTATTTTTAATTATGTAGAAACGAAAGATATTGCAATTAACAATGAACTAATTATTCTTGCTGTACCAGGTAATGCTGTAGACAGTGCAGTTAAAAACATCATAGAAATAGATGGGAAAATAGTAATTGATTTGACTAACCCTATCGGTGAGGGTTTAAAGTTAACAAGAGGTACTACTACTTCAAATGCTGAAGAAATACAAAAAATAATACCTAAGGCAAAAGTAGTTAAAACATTAAATACAGTTGGACTAAAAAAAATGATTGATCCAACGGTTAATGAAGAAAAGATAACTATGCTTATAGCAGGAGATCATGATAATGCTAATTTAAAAGTGTCAAACCTAATTGCAGAAATTGGTTTTGATCCATTAATAGTTGGTAAACTTTATTTCTCAAGATATTTAGTGCCTTTTGCTATGATTTGGATTGAAATGGTTAGAGTGCAGGGCATGAATCCAAATACTGGAATAAAATGGATGCGTTAATTTAAATAGTAATTTATATAAAGGAATGAGTCGTTTTTATTAAAAACGACTCCCTTTATTATGTAAAAGCATAATAGGATGGAACTTGGAACCACCTTCTAAAAAACTTATAACTTTTTTTTATTTAACTTCACAAAAAATGTGATCCAATCATCTCTTAGTTCGACCCAGATACTTCCATTATGAAGTTCAACAATTCGTTTAGATATAGCAAGTCCTAATCCAGCACTACCTTGACTCTTTCTTGCTGAATCTTCACGATAAAATTTTTCAAAAAATCGTTTAAGATTCTCTGCTTTTACATTAATTCCGTGATTCGATATCGAAAGTAATACTTCATCAGATTTTTGTGTTAGACTTACTTTTATTGTTGATGGTTTAACACTATATTTCATTGCATTCATAAATAGGTTATCAAAAACTCTAACCATTTTTTCGACATCAATATTAATTTCAATATCTTCTGCAATTGACTCCTTTTTAATTTTTAATCCTTCTTTTTGAAAAATAGGTATATTCTCTCCTATTATTTGTTCAATCAACTGACTTAAATCAACCTTTTGTTTTGATAGAATAATATCTGGACTAGATAACCTCGTAAATTCAAAAAGTTCATTGATTAAATTCTTTAAATCATTCGATTTTATATAAATTGTATTCAAGTATTCGTATAACTCATTTTCATTCTTGTATTCTCTATTCTTCAACAAATTACTATATCCTAATATTGAGGTTAGTGGCGTTCTTAAATCATGCGAAACACTAGTTATCAATTCATTTTTGACATTTTCAATATGACGTTCATTTTTAAATTTCCGCTCTAACTCTTTGGACATTGTATTAATATTCATACTCAACTGAGTCAATTCATCTCGCCCTTTTAACTCAATCACAGCCCCAAGTTTACCTTGAGAAATTATTTGAACAGTATTTGAAATTTCTTTTAAATAAAGTATCTTATTTCTAATTAGTAACAGAAAACTAATAATGAAACTTAATATGATAATCACAAATGTTGGAATAATAATGAGATTATATTGTAATGGACTTACATTATTTTGATGAGAAACAAAATAAGGTCCTATAAAAATTTGAGAAATAAAAATTGTAACAATTAAAGAAACACCAAAACTAATTGTGATTGCAACTAATAACTTAATACTAATTCTTTGCCAGTTATGAATTAAATTCTTCATACTTTGTATCCAATTCCCCAAACTGTTTTAATATAAATAGGATGTTTAGGATCATCTTCAATTTTTTCTCTAATATTTGTTATATGAACCATTACGGTATTATCAGATTTTAAAAAGTCTTCTTTCCAAATTGCTTCATAAATCTTACTAACACTTAGTACAATTCCTTTATTTCGGACTAGTAATTCTAATATATCAAACTCTTTTGGTGTTAGTCTCTTTTCGTTCTTTCGTATCCAAACTTGTCTTGTCTCTGTATTTAGTTGCAAGTCACCAAAAACTAATACTATTTCATCATTCTTTTGTATATTGTTATATTTTTTATACCTTCTAAGCTGAGATTTTACTCTAGCGATCAACTCAAGTGGATTAAATGGTTTAGTTAGATAATCATCTGCACCTGAGCTTAATCCTTGTATTTTGTCTAGATCTTCAGATTTTGCCGAAAGCATAATGATCGGTAGTGTCCTTTCCTCTCGAATCATTATGCACGCTTCTATTCCATCTATTTTCGGGAGCATAACATCTAATATAATCAAATCAAAATCTTCATCTTTTAAAAGTTCAAGAGCCTCTTCTGCATCATCGGCTAAAGTAGTAGAAAACCCTTCATTTTCAAGATAAATCGAAATTAATTTTTTGATTTTTTCATCATCATCTACAACCAATATTTTACTTATCAAATTTCACTACTCCTTTCAAAGCGGTACTCTAATCTAATTATTGCAACTTAATACATATGCTGGTGGCAAATTTCTATATTCCTTTTTAATATCTATATTTTTAAAGTAGGTATTAATAAATTTCATCTTTCTCTGAGTATATTGGAATGTAACAAATCTTCCTTGTTCTCCGAGTATCTTTTTGGTGCTTAATAAAATAGTTTTTGATACGTTTAAGGGTAAACTAGTAAATGGCAGACCAGAAATGACATAATCGACATTGTCTATTCCAAAACCTTCTAAATACTTCATAATACTTTCCGCACTATCATTAATAATCGTTACATTATGATTATCTCCAAACTTTCTAATTAAATGGTTATAAAACTCATCATTTTTTTCTACTAAAATAATTTTTGTAGATGGCAATTTTTGCTCAAGTAATTTTTCAGTAAAAACTCCTGTTCCTGGACCGTATTCAATAATCGTTTTAGCTGTCTTAAAATTAATATCATCTAACATTTTTTCAGCCAAAAACGATGAACTTGGCATTAATGCTCCAACAGTTCTTGGTCGTAATATATATTGAAATAGAAATAATAATTTTTTCATAACTTAACCTCCAAATATTTAACTTTTTATGATGAAATCATAATAAAATAAATATCTGAAGAAAAAGTCACTAAATTTCTTAAGAATTTTAAAGAGGTTTAAGTTCAAACTTAATTATAATAAGTGGACATACCTTCCCAATAACACATACCATAAAGCATAACAAGTGTTACTTAGCAAAACGATCATAATGTATGGCCTATACCTCATTCCTGAGGCAGATGAAATTAAACAGGCAGCATCAGTTGGGCATGTTGGAACTGCACCTAGGATGAAGAGCATCCAATATTGGTTTTTCTGTATCCTTTGTCCTATTTTTGGATGTTTGTTTAGGAAGTTTTTATACCATAATGACTTATTTATTTTTTTACCAATGATGAAAATGATACTTTCAGTAATGAACATAGATCCTAGTGATAATAATAAGACAATCCAGGGATTAAAAAGAAA
This sequence comes from Bacillus sp. AFS029533, assembly GCF_002585125.1. Taxonomy (NCBI): domain Bacteria; kingdom Bacillati; phylum Bacillota; class Bacilli; order Caryophanales; family Bacillaceae; genus Bacillus; species Bacillus sp. AFS029533. The sequence continues at coordinate 167,442 of NZ_NUQC01000001.1, forward strand.
AATCCCAGTCAGTAAAAATAAAGAACTTGGTATCATTAATACAAATCTTAATGAAAAAATAGCAAAGAATAATAAAAGTGCATAGTCCTGTCTATCTGTAATAAATTGAATTAATTCATTCTTAGAAAATGGTATTATCCCAAATTCATACATAACGACTAAAAGAATACTCCAACTACTCAATAAAGTTATTACACGATATTTCACTTTCTTTCCTCATTTCATAGTTTAATAATTAAGTATTCATATTTTCGACTATACATATTAAATTTTCTACTACATTTATATAAGTAATTCTTAAGAAATCATAAAGAACTTTTAATTTTTTTCCTTCTATTGATTATGTATATCAATATTTAAGATTGGAAAAATTAAAATTGCTACATATAGTAATAAGGAAGATTGTAGGTGTTTTATTATTAGCACAAATATCTCTAAGAGCTTAATCGCTTTATCCTTACTGATTTTTTGGGAGCTTTTAATGAGTCAGTCACAAGGATTCTATCAAACAATGAAAAAAGTAATGATCAAAATCTTCAAGATGAAAAAAATAAGGTAAAAGGAGGTATTCAAATTTTTGGAAGTGGACCTGACACGAAGGAACCAATTATGAGGAATGCTTTTCATACTCTGCTTACAATCGCTGAAAACAGTATCTGGATTACCACTCCCTATTTCGTTCCAGACCAAGAGATTTTCACGATTTTAAAACTTAAAGCAATGTCTGGATTAGACGTAAGGATCATTTATCCGGGAAAAAGTGATAGTATTTTGAGTGATTCAGCATCTAAGTCATATTTCGCTCCTCTATTAGAAAGTGGCGTTAAAATTTATACTTATAAAAAGAATTTCCTTCACGCAAAGGTTATATTGATTGATCATGAAATTGCTTCAGTTGGTACTGCTAACTTAGATGTAAGAAGTTTGCATTTAAACTATGAATTGACATCATTTTTATATGAATCAGATGCAGTTGCTCAAGTTAAACAATCTTTTTTAAATGATTTTTCTGTTTCTACTAAGTTAGATGTTACGGAATTTATAGAACGTAGTTTATTTAAAAAGTTAATTGAGTCACTAACACGCTTATTTTCACCCTTATTATAATTTTCTCCAAATAAAAGGAGCTTTTGGCTCCTTTTTTAAGTATAAATCTAATTAAGCTTTCTTTTTTTTAAAAATGTAGTAAGAAAAAATAACACTAGAACTATTATTGAGATTAATATTATTAATTGGTTTGTTGATAAAGAAAATATCTTAGTTAATTCTATTGAGTATGCAAGTAGTGAAGATGTTATTAATTTTGAAAAACATACGATTAATATATATTTTTTAATAGAAACATTGGTAATCCCTGCTCCAACACTGACAATTTCATCTGGCAAAACAGGAACAATCAACAAAATTGTAATAAATAGTGTTTCATTTTTTTTAACCATTTCATTATATTTTGTAAGGTGCTTTGTTTTAATAAACCGATTAACTACCTTTAATCCGCCATATCTTGCTAAAAAAAACATAGTAATATTCCCTAAAACAATTCCTACGAAATCAATTATAAAACCATAAAAAGAACCAAACACTGTACTTGCAGCTAAAACAGTGACTGCTTCTGGAATTGGCAAAGCAATCGGGTGGAAAAAACAGATTAAAAAATAGATCCACTTAGCAATTTTAATATTTTTTCTAAATAGTCCTTCAAAACCATAATAATCAGTTATAACCATAATATTAGATATGTAATAAATTAAAAAAATGACAATTACTACCCCAAAGTTATAAAAAACTAGAATTCGAGTTAACTTTAGAAATTCTTCACTCTTGTTAAAAAATGCTGTTATTGCAAATATCATAATGATAAATGATATAAAAATGCCAATCATTCTAAATTCATAAAGTAACGTTTTTAAAGAACTTACTAAGATAATAATCGGAATAAAACTTACAATCAATTGCAGACATAACCTTACATATCTCCAATTTGAATACTTCATTCTAGATATAGCGTTCATTAAATTCTCCTTAGGCTAACCTATTATTTTAGCGCAAGCAAAGCTCAATTTTACTCTTTTAATAGATTGAATTGTTTAATGGTTATATTATTCAATTAATATAGACCATCTATACCTAAGTAAGTATAAGAAATGATAAAAACCCTCAACGCTAATAGCGTCAAGGGTTGATTTGATTAATATACTGACATGTATTGATCTCTTTCCCAAGGGTGAACTTGAGTACGGAAGATATCCCATTCGATTTCTTTTGCTTCTACAAAGTGTTCGAATAAGTGTGATCCTAGAGCACCAACGATTACTTCGTCAGTTTTTAATAGATCAAGTGCAGCTGCTAAAGTTGCTGGTAAATCGATGATTCCAACTTCTTCGCGCTCTTCTTTAGACATAACGTAGATGTTACGGTCTACTGGAGCTGGAGCTTCTAATTTATTTTTGATTCCGTCTAAACCTGCTGCTAATAATACTGATAATGCTAAGTATGGGTTTGCAGCTGGGTCAACTGAACGTACTTCTACACGTGTGCTTAAGCCACGAGATGCAGGAATACGAATTAGTGGACTACGGTTTCTTGCAGACCAAGCTACGTAACATGGAGCTTCATAGCCAGGTACTAAACGTTTGTATGAGTTTACAGTTGGGTTTGTAACAGCTGTAAAGTTTGGAGCATGCTTTAAGATCCCTGCGATGAAGTGACGTGCAGTTTCACTTAAACCTAATTCACCAGTCTCATCGTAGAATGCGTTTTTACCATTTGTAAATAATGATAAGTTACAGTGCATACCTGAACCGTTTACACCAAATAGTGGTTTTGGCATGAATGTAGCGTGTAAACCGTGTTTACGAGCGATTGTTTTTACAACTAATTTAAATGTTTGAATGTCATCACAAGCTTTGATTGCACCAGCATATTTGAAATCAATTTCATGTTGTCCTGGAGCTACTTCGTGGTGAGATGCTTCGATTTCAAAGCCCATTTCTTCAAGTTCAAGAACGATATCACGACGGCAGTTTTCACCTAAGTCAGTTGGTGCTAAGTCGAAGTAACCACCCTTATCATTTAACTCAAGAGTTGGTTCGCCTTTTTCATCTAATTTAAATAAGAAGAATTCTGGCTCAGGCCCTAAGTTGAAATCTGTGAAGCCTAGAGCTTCCATTTCTTTTAACATACGTTTTAAGTTATTACGAGGATCTCCTTCAAATGGAGTACCATCTGCATTGTAAATATCACAGATTAAACGAGCTACTTTTCCTTTTTCAGCAGTCCATGGGAATACTACCCAAGTGTCTAAATCAGGGAATAAATACATATCTGATTCTTCGATACGAACGAATCCTTCAATTGAAGAACCGTCAAACATCATTTTATTGTCTAAAGCTTTTTCAAGCTGACTTACTGGAATTTCAACGTTTTTGATAATCCCTAGTAAATCCGTAAATTGTAGACGTATGTACTTTACGTTTTGTTCTTTTGAAATACGGAAAATATCTTCTTTTGTAAACTTAGCCATTATAAAAGTTCCCCTTTCGTATGCAACAAACAAAATTAGTCTAACACACTTTAAAATAGAAAAGTAGAGATATGCTACTTCCACTTTTCTATTTTTTTTATTTTAAGTTTAGTGATTAGCAGTTTAAATATGTTTCTTTTTCCCATTCTGATACACGTAATCGATATGCATCCCATTCTTCTTTTTTGTTTTGAAGGAACGAATAAAATACGTGTTTCCCTAAAACCTGCTGCAGGAATTCACTGTTTTCAAGTTCTGTAACTGCTTCAAGCAAGCTTCCAGGCAATGTTTCAATGCCTTCTGCTTTTCTAGTTACGTCATCCATCAAATACAGGTTTTCACTTCGTTCGACTGGAGGTGTTAATTTTCTTTCAATACCATCCAAGCCTGCAGATAATAAAACAGCTAAAGCTAGATAAGGATTTGCAGATGGGTCTGGATTTCGTACTTCGATTCTAGTACCTGCACCTCTTGCAGCCGGTATACGAATTGTACATGTACGATTACTTTGTGACCAAGCTACGTAAACTGGTGCTTCATAACCTGGAACTAAACGTTTATATGAATTAACTGTTGGATTTGTAACTGAAGCATTTGCACGAGCATGTGTTAATACACCTGCAATAAATTGTCGTGCTGTTTCAGATAATCCAATTGAATCATGCTGATCATAAAAGGCATTACCATTATCATTTCCTAGACTCATATGACAATGCATACCTGAGCCATTTTCTCCAAAAATTGGTTTTGGCATGAATGTAGCAACTAAACCATTTTTTTCAGCAATTGTTTTAACTGTATATTTAAATAATTGAATATTATCAGCTGTTTGTAATCCTGGTGCGTATTTCCAATCGATCTCATGTTGACCGATTGCAACTTCGTGATGTAAAGCCTCAACTTCTAATCCTAAAGCCTGAAGTGCTTTCGTAATTTCACGTCGTATTTTAACTGTTTTATCTAGGGGGGCTACATCAAAATATCCACCATTGTCGTTTGGAACTAATTGATTTCCTTCCTTAGTAAATAGGAAGAATTCAGGTTCAGGTCCTACATTAAAGGAAGTAAATCCCTTGTCAGTCGCTTTTTCAATTGCGCGTTTAAGCACATTTCTTGGATCACCTTCAAAAGGTGTACCATTCGGGTAATAAACATCACAAATGAAGAGTCCAACCTTTTCGTTAGTGTCGACTTTCCAAGTATTCAAATCTGGGAAAAGCATCATATCACTTGCTTCAATTTTTGTGAATCCGTTAATACTAGAGCCATCAAACATAGTTTCGTTATTAAGTATTTTTTCAATTTGTGTGATTGGTAGTTCTAAATGTTTGAATACCCCTTCTACATCTGTAAAAAATAACTGTACAAATTCAAGACTATGTTCTTCAACACTATTTAAAATCGTTTCCTTTTTCATTTATATTTCCCCCCATATAAATATAAAAGCTAGAATAATCCAGACTTAATCAATAACTTAATGAAAGAATCGAGACATATCTCCTTGTCGTAAAGAGGTTCTACCTAACTTACCATTTTGATATAACTCTTGACGAAGCATTTTTCGGAGCTGTTCATCTGATATTGATTTTTCAACAATGACTTGTTGAACCACTGTTTCTTTGGATTTTTCTGACGATTTTAAATTGAGTACTTCTTTAATTCCTGCTAAATTTAAGCCTTGTTCTATAAAAGTTTTTATCTCTAATAATCGATCGACATCATTGAAAGAAAATAATCTACGATTACCTTCAGTACGAGCAGGACGAATTAAATCATGCTCTTCATAATATCGAATTTGTCTTGCGGATAATTCAGTTAACGAAATGACTATTCCGATTGGGAAAAGTGGCGTTGAGCGTCTTACTTGATCATTCATAGCAATGCTCCTTTCGTTCATCTATAAGTATTTTATTTCATGTTAGATAATCTGTCAATACGATGTTAGAAAATCTAACATGAAAATATTTGTTTTTTATTCTATGCAATATTAGTTAAAATTCTACTATTTTATTAAAAAAAATAATCTCCATTAGTTTGGAGATTATAACGGTTTGTATTCTCTTCATATATGATTAAATACGTTTATTTGTTGAGGGGATTTAAACTTGGTTTCATTTGAACATCCTCAAATTTAACTGTTATGATATTCACTAAGTACTTAAAAAGATAAATCTTTTTTTAAGAAGAAATGCTCATATTCTCTTCCCACTTTATCAAGTGTTCCATAAACTTGATAGCCGAACCTCTTATAAAAATCTAAAGCCTGGAAGCTCAAAGTGTCTACCTTTATGAAATCACAATTATTTTCAAGCGCTATTTGTTCAACTTCAAGTAACAATTTGGCTCCATATCCAAGTTTACGAATATCTTCATCAATCATAAAAGTATGAATTTCTAACCAATTCCAGCAAATCTCACCTAATATCCCACCACGTACAGTACCATTCTCATCCTTAAGAAATAAATTAACCTCTTGATATCTGCCCCTTAAATCTTCAGGAAAATGTTTTAAGTTAAATTCATACAAACTACTATTAATATATTTTTTATCTTTCTCATTAAAATCCTTAGTTATATTTAGATCCATTTCAACGTTTCTCCTATTCTGTTTCATACAATTTTACCTTATTTTACCATTTACTTCTTCATAATTACTGCTTTTTTGTTCAACTATCCTGTCATTTACTTTAATAAGAAAGACTCATATTAGCAGCTAGTCTTAATCTAATGCATGATTAGTTTAAGGACATAATTTACAATTTGACTAAAGTATCTTATTAAATTATGATTTTTTTTACGTTAACAGAAAGGCTGAAGATAATGGTTCGTCGTTTGAAAAAGTTTAAAAATGTCGCTGTGGTATTAGGCTTCTAAGTAAATTCTAGAATCTACAATACTTAGAAGCGAGGAATATAATTATGAATCATCCATTATTTAATCATTGGTCTGAAACAAAGTATTTAAAAGATATAGTGACAAATCCACTCATTGAAGTAGGGAAGTATTCCTATTATTCAGGGTATTATGGTAATCAAAATTTTGAAGATGGCTGTGTAAGGTATTTATGGGGTGATGCTAAATCCCAAGAACTCTTCAATCCAATTGAACAGTTTGGTTGGCATCTAGATAAACTCATTATTGGAAATTATGTTTGTATTGCAAGTGGAGTTGTCATTTTAATGGGGGGTAATCATAACCACCATTCAGAATGGATTACAGTTTATCCATTTGGTGAACAAATAGGACCATCTTATGAACCAAAAGGTGATACAGTTATTAAAAGTGATGCCTGGATTGGCATGAACGCTATTATTATGCCTGGTGTTACAATTGGTGAAGGTGCAATCGTTGCAGCAGGTTCTGTCGTATCTAAAAACGTACCTCCATATACAATAGTTGGTGGAAATCCTTCAATAGAAATAAAGAAACGATTCACAGATTCAGAGATTAATAAACTAATGGAAATGCGTTGGTTTGATTGGGATAGAGAATTGGTTAAAAGAGCGGTACCTCTTTTGTCCAGTTCATCCATAGAAAAGTTATATGATTTTTATAACATTGAAGTAAAAGAAAGATAATTAAGTTAGACAAGCTACATTCTAAATAGGATGTAGCTTTTTGCATACAATTTTTATTTATTACACAAAATTGGCAGGTTTACTCTTTATAGCAAACCTGCCAATTTTTCTGACCAACTTCTTAGTCAAACTCCTTTATTACGTTCTTTTGTGCAACTTAGGTAATTAGCACATTTCTCTTTGAAACACTTGGTAACTGTTCCTGGTTTAAGATTATCTTTAAACTTTTCATAGCAATAACATACTTCATCGTCCTGTTCAACGCCACTCTTCCGACTAAAGACTATTGGTCCAATATCAGAAGGTTTTAGGTCTTCTATTTTGTTATCTTCTTTGTACTTATCTAAACACGATTTACAAATACAAGATCTTTTCACCTCTTCTGGTGGTATCTGATTAAATATCTCTCTTGGGAAATACTCATCATTACACCAACACGTCTTCCCACTTGAGCACTTATTTTCATTCCCACACATGGGACAGAGCTTAAGCTTAATTGCCATTAAATACCCTCCTCAATAATCTGATTAACAATCTTCGTTATAATATCAGCGGGCATTGTTACGAGCGAATGGCTAGTTCTTACTCAAATTCCTAGCATACGGAACGAACTTTTATTCTTTATTAATTAATGGTCTTTTATTGGTGTACTTCCCACTTAATAACGTTGCGCATTCCCTTTACGGAAAAAGCCTTACTATAAATCCGCTCAATCCCAATGTCCATTTTTCTTCTCTAATTCGAATATGTTTATATGTATTTTACACCATAATTTTACAATTTCCTTCTAAAAATAAACTGAAAGAGACGACTTCAAAAAAGAAATCACTTAAAAAGATAGAAAAATTTCCAGCATGCAGTGCTTTAAAAAGCCAATCCCTATATTTATGAATTGGCTTTTATATGTGCTCTTTTTTATTCAAAATATTAAGCCATTTTGCTTTCGATCTTACAATAATGATATTTTTCTAAGAATATTTTCCATTTCATGTCATGGCAATTCATTCATTTTTATTTTTTCTATATAATATAGAAGATTCCGATTCACATAGACGTTTATTCGAAACTCAAAATCTAGATAATTGGTCTTTTTATATATTTAACTAATAAAGTTTTAAAATTGTACAAGAATGAGAGAAAACCGCTCTTTTTAAGTATTTCCTAGGGAAGACTTAACTAATAAAAAGTAGTAGTTCCTTCTCTTTTAAATGTAATTATTAATCAATCAAAAGTCCCCCAACCATAAGTTGAGGGACTTTTGCATTGAATTAAATTACTCTTGCTCCCAACTTTTAAAAGTTTCCTTATAATCGCTAGAAACGATTCCTTTTTCTGTAATAATTGCCGTTATTAGTTCATTCGGCGTCACGTCAAACGCTGGATTTAGTACATTGATTCCTTCAGGGGCAATTTGAACATTTCCGATATGCGTTACTTCAGTACGATCCCGTTGTTCAATGATAATTTCATTCCCTGATTCGATAGATAAATCGATTGTTGATAAAGGTGCAGCAACATAAAATGGGATTTGGTAAAAGTTTGCTAAAATCGCTAATTGTAATGTTCCAATTTTATTTGCAGTGTCTCCGTTAGCAGTAATGCGATCAGCTCCAACTATTACTGCATCAACCTTTTTATTTTGTAATAAGTAGCCGACCATATTATCAGTTAATAATGTAACTGGGATACCACTTTGTTTCAATTCCCAAGAAGTCAGTCTAGCTCCTTGAAATACTGGTCTAGTTTCTGTTGCATAAGCTGAAATTTCCCAACCTATTTCTTTTGCTAAGTGAAGTGGAGCTAATGCTGTTCCGTATCGACTTGTCGCAATACTCCCTGCGTTGCAATGAGTTAATATTGCTGCGCCGTCATGTAATAATGTTAAAGCGTTTTCACCGATTTCCTTGCAAGTTGCCTCATCTGCTAGATGTAATTTAATCGCTTCTTCCATGATAATTAATTTAGCTTCGGAAACAGTCACTGCTTCTTTACTATATTCAATTAGTCTTTCAACAGCCCATGCTAAATTTACTGCAGTTGGTCTCGCGCTAATCAGTTCATTTGCTAATACTCTTGCTTGTTGATGAAATTCATCAATTTGTTCAGTTTCAAGTTCTCGAACACCTAAATAAAGTCCATACGCAGCTGCTAAGCCAATCGCTGGTGCGCCTCTTACTTGTAATTTTACGATTGCTTCACGTACATCTAATAATGTCGTTGCATCAAAATAATATATTTCAGTTGGTAATTTTGTTTGGTCTAAAATTTTTAAACTTTCACCGTTCCATTGTAATGATTCAGGTATTTGCTGTAATGTAGTCATCAATTATTACTCCAATCCATTAAGTAAATTTCCAATATTTCTAATAGTAAATCTATTTTTTATACAATAAACTCCGAATTTTAAGACTTTTTTCTTTGCTTTAATTTTTTGGTTATGTTCCAGTGAATCAATGTCTTCAACGTGAGCAAGACCGATACTTCTTCGGATTAATTCACATCCAATAACCCCAATTGCATCCACCCAATATCCTTCTAATTTTTCGTTAATTAGAGCTTTTTGATTAAATGGTCTAACACTATGCTCTTCCCAAAGTTGAATAAATGTTTCATTAAAAACTTTTTCAATGTTTAAAATGTGTTCGATAATTTCGTCTTTTAGCTCAGTACGGCTGAAAAGTTGAAAAAGTAAATTTGCTTGAATTTGCCCTAAATCAAATCCAATTGGTCCTACAAATGCAAATTCCGGGTCAATTATTTTTGTTTCAGTCTCAGATACGAAAATGCTTCCCGTATGTAGGTCACCATGTAATAAAGCTTCTTTTTTCGATAAGAAATCTAATTTTAATTTCGCAACTTCAATTTGAAGATCAGCATCATTCCAAAGTTCTTGAATTTCATCTGTTAAATCTTCTTCAAAACTATTTGTTTCACTATTAAAAAATGGATCTGTATAAACAAGATTTTCTGTTATATCACATAAGTCAGGATTATTAAAAAGATACTCTAGCTCTTTCTTCTTAGCAGGTGAAGTTCCAAAGTCAGAAGTGAAAAATAATGACTTTGCTAAAAATTCACCGATATGTTCGGCTAAAAACGGATAGCTTTTTTTCTCAATGAAACCTTTTCGTAAAATTTGTAAGTGTGAAAGATCCTCCATGACAGTTACGGCTTGATCTTCGTCATGCTCTAAAATTTTCGGTGCATGCAATGGGATTAGCTCATTGTATATTTTTGTAGCATTACTCTCGATCGTAGCTCGCTTTAATGTAAGTGGCCAGCTTTCACCAACAACTTTTGCGTATGGCAGAGCCTGTTTTATAATTAGCCCTTTCTCACTTCCTACTGGTTTAACTTTAAACACTAAATTTAAATTCCCATCCCCTATTTCAATACATTCACATAATTCATTTTTAAAATAGCCAAGTTTTTGTAAATAAGTAATTGCAGTTGCTTCTGTTAATGGTCTATATTCTTTTCGTTCAATGACAGTCACTAAATTCATCCCCCTTGAATTTTGCAAAATAAAAAGCCTCTTTTCCGAGACGAAAAGAGGCAATACTAATTGGCTTTCGTCTCTTATCTACCAGAAAATTTCTTTTCTGTTGGAATTAGCACCGTGCCTTACTGAGCATTTAAGCTCAGGCGTATACAATACGCCCCATTTCACAATGGTATTACGGTCGGTTGCTGGGCATCGTCGGGCCAAATCCCTCCGCCTACTCGAAATAAGAGTTCGCATATTTGATTTTATAATCGTATTTTAGTTTATCGTTTTTTAATTTGTCAATTAATTTTTTGAAACTTTTTGTAAATTCCTTCTTTTCTGTCTTCAAAAATTGGGATTGTACCACGTATTTCATCAACTTTTTTCGGATCAATTTCGCCAAAAACGATTTCTTCATTCGTGCTGCCTTTGGTAACTACTTCTCCCCAAGGGTCAATGATCATTGATCCTCCACCAAATGTATTCGCTAAATCTTTTCCCACTCGATTACAAGCAACAACATAACATTGATTTTCAATTGCTCTTGCTTTTAATAAAATTTCCCAATGATTCATTCTTTGGATTGGCCATTCAGCAACAAAAAATAAAACTTTTGCACCCTTTTGAGAATGCGCTCCAATCCATTCAGGAAAACGCAAATCATAGCAAACAAAACCTGCAGCCGTTAATCCATCGATTTCAAAAAGACCATCAGTTTCCCCTGATTGAAGATAGTGATGCTCGTTCATTAACTGGAATAAATGAACTTTATCATAGGTTTTTACTACTTCACCTGTATTGTTTATAACAATTAACGTATTCGTTACACCATTTTCTCTTGCAATTGGGAACGAACCAGCAATCAATATTACGTTATTTGATTTTGCGATTGACTGAAGCTCAGAAATAACTGCTTCTTGTTGATCTGTGTGTACGCCAATTTCTTCCAGACAATAGCCTGTTGTCCATAATTCCGGTAATACGATTATACGGACATTTTCTTTAACAGCTTCGTTTATTTGAGTTTTCATTTTCTCTAAATTAGCCTTTGAATCACCTAATATAACATCAGATTGAATACACGCAATTTTAATCACAATTTATTCACCCTATTCTAAATTTTATAGACATTTTTAAATCGAGCATATATGATGGTGAAAGTTATTGCAACAGTCGTTCATGAAAATCATTCGATTAAGAAACGATCTATTCAAATTAATTTTATTATATTTTTGGAGTGATTAACTTGAATCATAGTAAACTATTAAACAATTTACCAAAACAATTTTTTGCTTCACTAGTCCAAAAAGTAAATCAGTCAATCAGTAATGGTCATGATGTCATTAATCTTGGTCAAGGAAATCCAGATCAACCAACACCTGATCATATTATAAAAGCATTACAGCAATCTGTTGAAAATCCATTAACTCATCGCTATTCTCCGTTTAGAGGAATGAGCTCTCTAAAAAATGCTGTTGTAGAATTTTATAAACGAGAGTATGATGTTGATTTAGACCCAGAGGAAGAAGTAGCCATCTTATTCGGTGGAAAAGCTGGATTAGTAGAGCTACCACTTTGTTTAAGTGATGCGGGAGATACAATTTTAGTGCCAGACCCAGGCTATCCGGACTATTTATCTGGTATATCTCTATCAAAAACAGTTCCATACATGCTTCCATTACTAGAAGAAAATCAATTTTTACCAGATTATAAGTTAATTCCTCAAGACGTTTTGGATGCTAGTAAAATATTATTTATCAATTATCCAAATAATCCCACAGGAGCTATAGCTACTGATGAATTTTTTAAAGAAACAGTTGAGCTTGCAAAAAATAATCAGATTACCGTTTGTCATGATTTTGCTTACGGTGCATTTGGTTTTGACGGCAAAAAACCTTTAAGTTATCTTCAAACTCCAGGAGCAAAGGAATGCGGGATTGAAATTTATACCCTTTCTAAAACTTATAATATGGCTGGTTGGAGAATCGGTTTTGCAGTTGGAAATAAAGAAGTTATTTCAGCAATTAATCTATTACAGGATCATCTTTACGTTAGCATCTTCCCTGCTGTTCAAGAAGCTGCCGCTGTTGCACTAACTGAATCGCAAGAAAGTGTCAAACAACTATTAGCTCTTTATGAAGAGCGTAGAAATGTATTTATTAGCGGTTGTCACGAAATTGGATGGGAAGTAACTGCACCAGCAGGTTCGTTTTTTGCATGGTTAAAAATTCCATCAGGTTTTACATCACAGGAATTTGCTGATCTTTTACTTGAAAAAGCTCATATTGCAGTCGCTCCAGGAAATGGATTTGGAGAATATGGTGAAGGTTATGTAAGAGTCGGCCTACTATCAGATACGGATCGCTTGAAGGAAGCAGTTGCTAGATTAAAAGAGATTGAAATATTTTCAAAATTTAATGTTTGACAATTGTGATTGTTCATGAAATAATGCGAATAGATTAAGAATTCAAAATTAAATATAACTTTATTCAGAGTAGGTGGAGGGACCGAGCCCGACGAAACCCGGCAACCGGCTAGTTAACTAGTACGGTGCTAATTCTCGCAGCATTTGCTGACAGATAAGGTGTAGGTAAACCTCTCCTTAGTGGAGAGGTTTTTTGTTTGATTAAAACTTTTTGGAGGTTTTGAAATGAGTGGAGTAATAGCAACTTACCAAGTTTATGATAAAAATCATCATTTAGAAAAAAAGGCAGAGTCAATTGCGCTAGGTTTAACGGTTGGTTCATGGACGAATTTACCTCAAAATGATCAAATTCAATTACAAAAGCATAAAGGCAAAGTACTTTCAGTTCATGAAATAGAATGCGAAGAAAATATCGTTAACTTTTTAGGCTATAAAGCGACAAAAGGGATTATTGAAATCTATTATCCTAGCTTAAATTTTTCAGCTGATCTACCAGCTATTTTAACAACTGTTTTCGGTAAGCTATCTCTTGATGGTGAAATTAAACTAATTGATTTAAATTTTACAGATGACATTTTAACTCTTTTCCCAGGTCCAAAATTTGGTATTAAAGGCATTCGAGAGAAGTTGGATGTATATGATCGTCCTTTATTAATGAGCATTTTCAAATCAATTATCGGCAGAGATATTCAATACATTTCAGGGGAATTAAAAAAACAAGCTTTAGGTGGCGTTGATTTAATTAAAGATGACGAGATTCTTTTTGACACGATTACCTCTATTACGGATCGCGTCACACACGGAAAAAATATTTTGAACCAAGTTTATGAAAAAACAGGACACAAAACTTTATACGCGGTGAATTTAACTGGCCGTACATATGAGTTAAAAGAAAAAGCATTACGGGCTGTTGAAGCTGGTGCTGATGTATTTTTATTAAATGTGTTCTCGTATGGAATTGATGTACTGCAAGGATTGGCAGAAGATCCATCAATTAATATTCCAATTATGGCACATCCTGCTGTATCGGGTGCGTTTAGTTCCTCTCCAATTTATGGTATTGACGCTGGATTATTACTAGGGAAACTTTTACGAATTGCTGGTGCAGATTTCAGTCTATTCCCTTCTCCATATGGATCAGTTGCATTACAAAAAGAGACAGCATTAAAAATCGCTGAAAACTTAACAGTATCAAATGGACTAAAAGAGACATTCCCAGTACCATCTGCTGGAATTCACCCAGGACTTGTACCTCAACTAATTCAAGATTTTGGAATTGAGCAAGTCATCAACGCTGGCGGCGGTGTGCATGGACACCCGGATGGACCAATCGGTGGAGGTAATGCATTTAGAGAAGCAATTTCAGCAACATTATCTGGAGTTGAGCTAAAAGACTACGCACTTCCAAATACATCACTACAAAAAGCATTACAACTTTGGGGGTAAACAACAATGGCAATAAAGATTTTTTGTGATTTTGATGGAACAATTACAGAGGGTGACAATATCGTTAATTTAATTAAAGAATTCACTCCACCTTCAGTAAGTGAATTAACAAGTGAAGTATTAAATGGCAATATATCAATTCGAGAAGGCGTAGAGAAAATGTTTGCTACGATTCCTTCAACGAAAAAACAAGAAATGACCGATTTTGTAATTGATCGTACTGTCATTCGAGATGGTTTTAGCGATTTTATTCAATTTGTAAGCGCTCAACAATATGAGTTGAAAGTTGTAAGTGGCGGACTAGATTTTTTCGTTCATCCTATATTAGCGGATTACCTTCCAACTTCGGAAATTTTATGTAATCGTACTGACTTTACAGGCCAAACTGTAAAAATTCATTGGGATCACTCTTGTGATGAAAACTGTACGAATGATTGTGGAATGTGCAAACCATCTGTTAAAAGAAAATTTAGTGAATCAAATGATTTTATCATTGTCATTGGCGATTCAATTACTGACTTACAAATTGCAAAAGAAGCAAATTTAATTTTTGCCCGAGATTTCTTAAAAGATAAATGTGTAGAATTATCTTTACCTTTCATTCCTTTTGAAAATTTCGATGATATTCGAGCTTCATTAGAGAAGGAGGTACTAGTATGAAGGACTTTTTCAAACATTATGATGAAATCCGTGAAGTAAAAAAAGTACTTGCTGATCGAGATTGGTTTTTAGGAACTAGTGGAAATTTATCAATTAAAGTAAATGAGGAGCCTTTGAACTTTTTAGTTACAACTAGTGGTAAAGATAAAACAAAACATACTTATGACGATTTTTTACTCGTTAATGAATTTGACCAATCTGTTTGGGATGAATCAAAAAAACCATCAGCTGAAGCCATTTTGCATCGTCTAATTTATCAACACACAAATGCAAAATGCGTTCTACATGTACACACTTTAGCAAATAACTTTATAACAAAGGATTTTCCATATCAAGATGAGTTATCTTTTTCTGGTATCGAAATTATAAAAGCATTAGGACTATGGGAAGAAGAAGCTGAAATTACAATTCCAATTATAAAAAATCATGCGCATATCCCTACTCTTGCAAATGAATTTCTACCACATATTAATAATGATCATGGTGCTGTATTAATTCATAATCATGGTATAACAGTATGGGCCGAATCGGCATTTGAGGCTAAGAAACATTTAGAAGCTTATGAGTTTCTTTTTCAATACGCATTACAAGGTATACAAAAAAATACATTTATAAAGAACTAATTTGGAGGAATGAAGAATGGCAACAATTTGGGTAGAAAAAAAAGATTATCATATTACAAGTGATGTTGAAGTAAAAGCATATTTAGAAGAACAAGGTGTTATTTATGAAAATTGGAATATCGAACAATTACAAAGTTCGTTACAAGAAAAATTTATTCTATCAGATGATGAAAAAGCAGCGATTCTTGAAACATTTAAAACTGAAATCGACAGTATTTCATCAAGACGTGGCTATTTAGCAAGTGATATTATTACGCTTTCAGAAGCAACTCCAAATCTTGATGAATTACTTAAAAACTTCAACCGTGAGCATCATCATACAGATGACGAAGTTCGCTTCATTGTTAGCGGTCACGGAACGTTTATTATCGAAGGAAATGAAGGCTTTTTCCATGTTAATTTGAATCCTGGAGATTTAATTTCTGTACCACCAAATGTACGCCACTACTTCACATTAGCAGAGGATCGTAAAGTAGTTGCTGTTCGATTGTTTGTTACTACTGAAGGCTGGGTGCCAATTTACGAATAATTTGATAAAAACTAAATTGACTCATATCCACTTTAGGATGTGAGTCAATTAATTTTCTTCTTCATTAAAATGATCTTCTCGGTAGTCGATATATAACGACCCGTCGGTTTGTACTTCAACAAAAAACACATCTGAAACTGATTTTATGCCTACCCTCTCAAGTTGAGCCATTAACCATTTTTTATCCAAGTTTAAATTTGATAATGCGTCTTCATTTACTTCCCCGTCAGTTACCACTGCTGTTGAAGTTGGAAATAACAAAGTTTTTTTCCACGTTTTATTTTTTTTCGTTTTAACATCTTTTGTTTTCATAATGGACAGACTGCCATCAATTTCAAATATAGCGTACTCAACATCTTTCAACGAATAAATACTCTCATTACGAAGCATTCCTTGAAATTGCTCCGTATCTATTCTGGCTTTTTTTAATGCATTTTCCATTATTTTTCCTTGTCTAATTAAAATAATTGGTTCACCAAGAATCAGCCGACGTGCAGTTTTAGATTTTAAACTTAAATACCCCATGACGATCGTCAAAACTGCCCAGCCAACTAATCCAATGATTCCATCCTCAATATCTAAAGTTTTAGATGTCGTAATTGATGCTGCTATATTCCCTATTGTTATTGCTGTTATAAATGTAAAAACATCTAATTGACTAATCTCCTTCTTCCCCATTAATCTCGTTAAAATAAATAAAACAAAAAATGAGCATATAACTCTCAATACTACTTCATTAAAGCTCATTTAGTTCATCCTTTCTATTTCCAAAAAACATTTTAAGTATTTATTAATCAACTTAGCGTTTGAAAAATAGAACGAAACTATTCTTTATTATTTCTAAAAAATTAGTAAACCTGTTCGGTTGTTATGTCCTCATAAATTACCGATTATTGAAGAAAATAATATTATTCATTTATTATCGACTAATTTATTGAGGTGAGATCTTGAGTAAAAAACTATCACTTGTTAGCTTAATATTAATGGTATTTACAACTGTATATGGTTTTGGAAATATACCTACAGCTTTTTATTTAATGGGATATAGCGCAATTCCATGGTATTTACTCTCAGCTATTACGTTTTTTATTCCATTTGCTTTTATGATGGCTGAGTTCGGAGCTGCATATAAGCATTCTGAAGGTGGAATTTATACATGGATGGCTGATTCAGTTGGGCCTAGATTCGCTTTTATTGGAACTTTTATGTGGTTCTCTTCCTATGTAATTTATATGGTTAGTGTCTCTTCTAAGGTTTGGATTCCGCTATCAACGTTTATTTTTGGTAGAGATAAAACCCAATCCCTTTCATTATTTGGACTTTCATCTACTCAATCAATTGGCTTATTAGCATTACTTTGGATGTTAGTTGTGACATATTTTGCTTCTAAAGGGATTGAAAGTATTAGTAAGGTTACAACGATTGGTGGGGTTACAGTTTTCTCATTAAATATAGTATTGCTAATCACAAGTATCCTTATTTTTCTATTCAATGGAGGAAAATTTGCTCAACCAATTAAAAGCTTTTCATCAGCATTTGCTCACTCACCTAATCCAAATTATCTATCTACCCTTGCGATCTTATCATTTGTTGTATTTGCAATCTTTGCATATGGCGGTTTAGAAGCAATTGGCGGATTAGTTGATCAAACAGAAAACGCCGAACGTAATTTTCCAAAGGGCATTACGATTTCAGCAATTATTATCTCAGTAGGATATTCGTTAGGTATTTTTTTAGTAGGTATTTTTATTAACTGGTCAAATGATTTAAGTGCTAGCACTACAAATTTAGGGAATATAACATATGTGCTAATGTACAATTTAGGATTAGAACTTGGAAAAGCTTTTACATTATCAACACATACTGCCGATCTAATTGGCATTTGGTTTGCAAGAATTACTGGATTATCAATGTTTCTTGCATATACCGGAGCATTTTTCACATTAATTTATGCTCCATTAAAAACAATCATTAAGGGTACACCAAAATACTTATGGCCAACAAAATTTACAGACACAAATGAGAAAGGTATGCCTGTCAATGCAATGTGGGTACAATTTGCAATAGTTTCATTTATCATTGTCCTAACATCCTTTGGAGGTCAAGGAGCGTCTGCATTTTTTAATAAAATAACTTTAATGACAAATGTTTCAATGACATTACCTTATATATTCTTAGGAATTGCGTATCCAATGTTTAAAAGGAATGATCAAATCGATAAACCATTCCAAATTTTAAAATCAAATTCATCTGCTTTATTTGCAAGCATTCTCGTTATATTAGTAGTTGGATTTGCAAACTTTTTTACAATCATACAACCGGCTATTGAGGGTGATTACAACTCAACAATCTGGATGATTGCAGGTCCCATCTTCTTTTCAATATTAGCTTTACTAATTCTTAACCGTTCAAGAAAACATACCCAAAAAGAGAAGAAAATTGCCTAGCAATCTTCCCACTTATTGTTAATAACAATTCCGAAAGTAAGTTGGAAATATAGCACATACTAAATTTGGAGGTGATATTTCATGGGTCACAATCAAAATCCACATGTAAAAAAGAAAAACAAAAATAAAGGGCAACCTACACCTGCTGCAGTTAATTCAGAAGGTTATTTTGCTCCAAGTAAATCAAATACTGAAGCTCTTAATGAAGTTAAAAACTCATAAAGAAAACTCGCGATTGGTGAGTCGTTAGGAGAAATCAAAAGGCGCAATTGTACTGATACTTAAATCCATCTGCGCCGATTTTTCTTCTCCGTTTGCCAATTTGTACTTTCTAAATATGTAAAAAAATGACCGTCATTTTGGCGGTCAATTTTGATTATTTACTCATCGAATTCGCGGTTTTTACTAAATCTCGAATCGTGTATTGTTTACCAGTTTCTTCTGAAAAAAGAAGTGAAATTGAATGATAAAGCCCGTCTTTCTTCCAACGAATTGTTTTTGTATTATCATCATCAGCAACAATCAAAACTTTTGTTCCATCTTTTAATTTAGTTGTTTTTAATGGTTGTTGTTCATCTGGGAAGGAAGGTTTTTTATTATGATAAGTGATGACAAACATTGTGACCTCTACTTCTTCATTTGAGTAATTAAAAGAGGTAGCATTAATAGCTCCATTTTTTTGATTTTTTTGTACATCCATTGTGACATCCTTTGCTCTAAACGGTATCTTTTCTGGTACAACTAGTTCTTTTTGTACATCTTTAGGTAATTGATCTACATCTTGTTTTATAGTTTTAGGATATTCTTTTTTTAATGATTCAACTGCACCATTACCATGAGAACAAGCAGTAAACAAAAGAATTGAGAATAAAAGAATAATTTTTTTCAATCCACATGCCCCCTATTTTTCCAAATCTACCGTTTCACTTAATATCTCTAAATGTCATCATATTAGTCCTAAGACAAATAAAAAACTGCCTGTATATACAAGACAGTCTTAAAACCTTTTCTTAAGGTTCAACAATTACGATTTTTCCTTTTTGTACATATAGCAATATTTCCGCGTTTTCCGCTTCATTTCTGTAAGTGTAGCATGTAAGATCATCAAACCCACCGTGTGAAACATCATGAACTGTATCAACTAATTTATATTTATTACCTCTAAATTCTATTTTTCTTTCAATTGATGGTTGTTCGGCTAAAATTTGTTCCTTTGATCGAAAATTCATCTAATCACTCCTTTTGTCACGATTAGTATAGCCATTTTCTTAGTTTTCAATTTTATGCCCTGATCCGAATCCAATTACATAACCGTCCAAATCTCGTACCGAAAACTCCTTCCAAACTCCCCATTCAAATTCGCTTAATTCAGGCTCGGTAACGATTATGGCTCCATTTGTTTTTAATTCATCAAATAGCAAATTTAATTCATCAAAATTATTAACATAAGCATACGTATTCCATGTTCCTTTGTTAGGATTAACATCTTCCTTATTATTCGCTTGAATTAACTTAAATCCTAATCCAAAATCATCCCTTATTGCCCAATATTCGTTAACTTCACAACCTAAACATTCTTCGTAATATTTTTTCGATTTGTCAAAATCAGAAACTAATAATACGGTCAATGAACTTTCGATTTTAGCTTTTTTTACCTCTTTCATTTGGTACCTCCTAAACTCATTCACCATTTTTAGTAAAGATTTGCTTCACTTAAATGAATTCAATCAATTTAATTGTATACCTTCTTTTAATTGGGGCCATTTTCAACATGATAAAAATTTAGTGTTCATATTCTATTACTAGTGACAATTGGAATTCAACAGATTCATTACAAAAATTCTTAAAAATATAGATAAGGAGGTTGTTGCATGCCAAGTTGGAAAAATAAATTCATCCCAATTAATCAATATACAAGATCAGGTCAAAAATTAAATGGAGTTAAAAAAATCGTTATTCATTGGATTGCTAATCCTGGTGCAACTGCTAACGGACATTATAAATATTTTGGTGAGGTTTTACCCCAACAAAATGCGGAGGCAATAAGTCAAGGGCGAAAACCCTCATATGCTTCAGCACATATTTTTGTAGATCCTAAAGAGGCAATTTGTATTATCCCTTTAAACGAGGTGACATTCCATGCAAATGAAAAATATACTTATGTGAATGGTGTACCATTTCGTGGAGTTGAAGCATTAAAGCCAAATGCCAATTTATTATCAATTGCCGTTGAAATGTGTGTTGAAAAAGATAATCGTATTTCAAATACGACCATCAATCGAACAGTAATGGTTGTGAATGATTTATGTTCAATGTTTAATTTAACTCAAAAAGATATCGTCCGTCATTTTGATATTACTAGAAAACCATGTCCATACCCATTTGTAAAATATACTGATATTTTTAATCATTTCAAAATAAATGTAGGGCATTTATTGAATCACTCATTAAAATACCCTGGTCATGTTATGAAAATAGGAGATTCAAATATTTATGTCATTACCATTCAACAGCTTTTAGGCATTACGCCAGACGGTCATTTCGGTACTCAGACTGCAAATGCCGTAAAACTATTTCAACAACAGATCGGTCTAAAACCGGACGGGATAGTTGGAGAAAAGACTTGGAATATGTTAAATAAATAATTTTATTTGGGATGCTAATTTAATAACAATCCCGTTCATTCTACTTCGAGAGCAAATTTTAAAAATTGTACAAACAAAATCGATTGTTCTTTTATCATGATTTCTTCCGCTGAGAGTATCGCATAGTATAGTGCAAGTCCATCAATAAATGAAACAATCATTCTTGCTAAAATTTCACTATCATACTTTTTACTAAATTCTTTGTTTTTTTGACCTTCTTTAATGACATCAGAAAAGATTTTAATACCATAAAAATATCGTTCTTTCCCATACTTTTTTCTTCTTTCATCATTTCTACCAGTAATGAAAAACTCTAAAGTAATTGGTGCCAAAGGATCCATTCGATCATTTGGCACTCTGCTTTCACCGAACATTCTTAACAAAAGTAATTCCCAATATGAATCAACATTTTGATTCAATAATTTACTTGTTTCCTCAGACACTCTAAGTAGCGACTCATATAAAAGTGATTCAAACACTTCTTCTTTATTAGCAAAATATTGATATAATCCACCTCTACTTACATTTGATGCGTCCATCACATGCTTCATAGTCGTTCTTTCATATCCATTTTCGATAAACACTTGTTTTGCTGCTTCTAAAATTTTAGTTCGACGTTGCTGTTGGTGCTCCTTGCTGACTTTCGGAGACATAGTTCTTCCCCCGCTCTACTCTATTTTTCGTTAAGAATCCTATTAGTGAGACAAATACTAAAAGTGATGCAGAGATAATAAATGTTGGAATGACACCTATTACCGTTGATAACCATCCTCCTAATAAAGGTCCAATAATTGTTGCTGTTGTGGTAACACTTCCTATTACGCCAAATACTCTGCCGGTTAACTCAACTGGGGTATCGACTTGAACAGATGCTTGGAATGGAACAAATACTAAGCCAGCTGCAAATCCTGCAAACAACCCTAATAATGGTGCCCAAACAATTGAAAAATCGAGATTAAAATGTGTGAATAAAGCCATCATACCAAAACCAAATCCGATTCCACAAACCCCAATTAACATTAAATTATAAGCACGATAATTTGTTTTTTTCGCTAATATTAAACTAGAAAAAAACATTCCTACTCCAGACCCAGTTACTAAATAGCCAAATAAACCTGGTGACGCATGTTTAAGTTCCCTTATTAAAACTATAATTTGCGAATCTGATAACTGCAAGATTAAGAGACTAAAACCTAAAAATAACATACCTACTAAAATTTGAGTATTTGTTTTAATAAATGATAGGCCTTCCATAAATTCAGTTTTATAGGAAGATTTCGATTTATCTTTCACTTTTTCTCCTTTAATCTGCTGGGCAACTTTTGGAAGCAAGAAAATTAAGATCGCAGAGATAATAAATGATACTGAATTAATATAAAATACTGGCGTTGTTCCAGCTGCTGAAACTAGAATTCCACTCAAAATCGGTCCGAAAATTTTTGTAGCTGAGTCAATCATTGCTGTAATTGACATCGCGCTTTTTATTTCTTCATTCGGAACTAGTTCCTTTAACTTTCCATTTTTCGCAGGATTAAAAACAGCAGAAAACAATCCAATTGTAAACAAACAAATATAGACCATCCACAACGTATTTGCTAATGCAAGTAAAACAAATAAACCAGCACGGACAATGTCCGATAAAACCATCAATTGCTTTCTACTAAAACGATCTGCAAACGTACCAGCAACTGGTCCTAATAAAGCCATCGGAACAGCGAGACATAAAATAATAAATGACACTTCAATTGGTGAAGCATTCCATTTTAACCCTACAAGCGTAATGATGGCGACAATACTTAACCAATCACCAATATTTGAAATCGCTTGAGCAACCATTAATGTTAAGAAACCTTTATTATTCCTTAGACCCTTCATCTAACTTAGCCCCCTTGAAACCGACACTCATGTCGTTTTTTATTTAATTATAACGACACTAATGTCGTTTTTCAATTACTTTTTCTGAATATTAGCTATATTCCTCGTTTAACTTTATTCATAAACGGAATTAAAAGTATTAAAATTTTTTGATTGGATTACAGTCACTTAATTAATTGGAATGAATTTAAAGAGAAGATTAAAGAAATTATACTAGTTAAATAGTTGGAGCAAATTAAATAAAAAGAAAGCGCAGTTAAATTAAAATGTTTATTTTTCAACTAAAAAAAGATTGTCAAATTAGACAACCTTTAGGAACAGTTATTCAATTAGAGCATTCGTTAGTTGAATAAGAGAATCTGAAATTTCATTTGTTTAGTTCCGTGATCAACAATGATTTATTTTTATCTACATACAAAATAAGGTAATCAAATATGTTTCTATCTTCTGAAGAAATATAAAGTTTTTCCGCAATTTCACAAATTCTATCTGCCATATCATCATATGCTGAGCCATGTGTTTCACTAAAGCCTTGAATGCTATAAAGTTCTTGATCCTTTGTATTAGCTCTTAATTGAGAAGTAGATATATTATTCTCATCCAATATATGCTTGATATTATTCAATATATTGTGATCTTGTTCTGCTTTTATCTTTTCTAAGGTTTCTATTGTATCGTTTAGATAAACACCACTTGAGTTTTCAAGAAAACCCAATATACCTTCCATTGCAAGTTCAGTATCAAAATTGATTAAGAGAATAACATCTCTAATTTGTTCAGGGATTTTATAAAAATATTCCTCTTGGAATATTAAATAATTTTCGCCTTCATATAAGTTTGATGCAATTTCTTCTACAATTTCTTCGCCAGATTTATCTTTTAATTTCTTCAATGAAACTAACTTATTAAGAAATTCTCGATAATTCCTATCTCTCATATCAAAACCTACCTTTGAAATAAACTAATGACCCTATTGACCTATCGCATGCGTTAGTTGCATAAGAAATAAATTTTAAAAACGGTGAAATTAAACTGCGAAATCATCAATAATTTCTACTACTTCAATTTTCCCATTAATTAAAAGCTCAGGAAGATCATTTGTAACATTACCTAACCAATACTTTCTAGCTTGTTCAATTTTCCGAGCAAATGGAACTCCATCCTCCTTTGGTAAAAGATTTCCATCCCCTTCAAATGAACTCCCCTTAACTCTTAATTTAACGATTTGCAAAACATTCCTATTGAACGAATCGAATATTTCCTTCCATTTCAAAGCATCCTCGTAACTTTTAGCAGCATATAAACAAGACAATCTAGACGGATATTCTGGATATTCTTGTAGTCTAACCATTTCTAAAATTACTTCTCTAATTGCTCTGGTTGTTTGACCTATATACTTCTTAACGACTTCAGTATTTTCTACATCCAGTTTCAAACCTGCTTCTGTATAATGTTTGTAAAAAATCCGAATAAAATCTTCACCTTTAGAATTCAATTGCTCCATCTCAAAAAAGAAGCTATATAAGGTGTTTTTTTGATCACTGTCGAAGTCAATTATCTGACCAAGGTTCATTTTTTTCCTAGTAACAATGTGATAAACATACATTTCGTTATCTTTCATGGTTCGTCTCCTACTCGAATACATCATTATTTAACATTATTTTTGAACTAAGCATACGTTAGTTACATAAGTTCTCAAATTCACTTTACCTCTCGATAATCTCTTCGATCATATCTTTTAACCTATTTTTCGTTTCTATAAAAGTAGCTTTTTCTTTGATATTATCCTTTTGTTCCTCATAGTAAAATGGTTCTCCTTCAAACCTCGGTATGACGTGCATATGATAATGCGTCAAGTCGTTGAATTTTCCACCGTTTTGGCAAATAGTAATACCATCAGGTTGAAATAATTTTTTTAGTGCCTTTGAAATGGTCATAGATGCTATCATAATATCATTTGCTGTTTCAACATCTAACTCTTCGGTTTCTAAATAATGCTTTTTCGGAAGAATTAAAGTATGTCCCTCATTAAAAGGTTCGATATCCAAAATGCAACAAACATACTCATTTTCATATACAATATTCACTGATTCAAGTTGGTTAGATAGTCTGCAACCTAAACATTCTGAGTTTAAAATCATAAGTATCTCCTTTGGTAATTATTCAATAAATATTTTACCAAAAATATCCACTATCTTAATACTCCTTGTTCAACTAAACTGCTATTTACTTTAATAAGAAAAAGCTACTGAAGTAGCTTTTAGGTTGTTCAACTATTGCATTAGTTAGTTACATAAGAATATTTTTAATAAGTTGACTCTGTTAAACTAAAATGTTGAATTTTGCGTACTAAAAAAGACTGTATTCACCAAACAGTCTTTTTAATGCTTTTTTAACTTAATCCATATTCAGATCATCTAAACGAATTTCAACGACTTTATCCGCCAGCCAAAATTCAAGTATCTTCTTATTCTTTTTATCAACATATCCGATGGTATCGCACCCTTGCTCGACATATTTAAAATAATTTGGTCCATATAACGAAATGATCTTTTCTTTTGAATCGCCTAATACGATTCCCTTACTGGTTTTAAGGTCAGACTGTTTTTCACTGTCATTGATATTACCGATGGCTAGTCTGACGATTTCTCCTTTGTTTTCCCCATTGATGATGGAAGCAGTTGTTAATCCATTTTTCCAAAAGTAGTAATCGTAGGCATCATTATCATCTTTTTCCAACGGTTTACCAAAGCGTTTTGTGTAAGCTGAAGTATTAATATTATCGTGTAGCTCTACTTTATCGAAGATTTCATTTGAAAGGTCTGTGGATTTTACAAATTTTGTATAGAATGGACCGTCTTCAAAAAATCTGTACGAATTAACAATCAAGCCAAATGCAATTAAAAAAATAAAAACGAAAATCATTTTTTTCTTCATAGAATCTCCTAACATTTACCCTTAACGCATATATTTTACCATAAAATTCCAAGTAATAATGCAACTAAACTGCCATTTTGTTGAATAAAAAAAGCGATCTTCTATTGAAGAATCGCATGAGTTAGTTGAATAACTTTTTAATTTAATCAACAAAAGGGACTGTATACGCTCGTCATTGCCAACAGTATAAACAATATAAAAATAAATAGTAAACCGTTCGAAGTGGCATCTCAGTCAACTTCTTCGCTCACTCGTTGAAAAGAACAAAGCAATTATTCTCGACGAGCACACCAACGAATTATTACAAGCAAAAATCAAATCCATTGCAAGAGCTGGT
>NZ_NUQC01000020.1:0-170219 GCF_002585125.1 Bacillus sp. AFS029533
AAACCATCCTTTTATAACGATAATGTAAAGTTGAAAGTAAAAGGAAAGAAAGTGTTAATTGAAAAAGTCGGTTGGGTTGTAACTTCTGAATTGATATCGGATGAAAAATACTATAATCCTAGAATTAGTAACGATGGAAAATACTGGTATATATCTGTAGGGATTGAAGAATTAAAACCAACAGTTGAACATACAAATGTTTCACTGGGTATTGACATAGGGATAAAAAAATTAGCCGTTTGTTCAGATGGCACCAAGAAGAACAATATTAACAAGACAGATACTGTTAAAAGTGTAGAGAAACGTCTACGTAGGTTGCAGCGTCGAGTTTCTCGTAAATATGAAATGAATAAGGAGGGAAACCGTTTCGTCAAAACAAGCAACATTATAAAAATCGAAAAAAAGATGCAACACCTCCATAGAAGGTTGAAAAATATCAGACTAAATCATCTTCATCAATCCACGAGCGAGATCGTGAAAACCAAACCTTATCGCATCATAATGGAAATTCTAAATATTAAAGGGATGATGATGAATAAGCACCTTTCAAAAGCAATTGCAAAGCAGTGTTTATTTAAATTCAAACGCCAAATTCAATATAAATGTGAAAAATATGGCATTGAATTTGTTGAAGCTGATATTTGGTACCCATCTTCTAAAATGTGTTCAAGTTGTGGGAAATTGAAAAAAAATTTAAAGCTATCAGACCGATTATACAAATGTGAATGTGGTCATGAAATTGATCGAGATTTAAACGCAGCAATCAACTTGTCACGATATAAATTAGTAACTGTTACCTAGACGTCATAACTGTACATGTAGGATTCGTTGTATCCGAATTTACGCCCTTGGAGTGTTATACCAAACGAAAGTAGCCTAACTAGGCAAAATCGGACACGTAGAAAAGGGAAATAAACGAAATCTATAAAAATAATCGTTTTTTATTGATTTTTATAAGTTTTTGGCAACGGGTATCAAATGAAAAAGTTACTGTATGTATTAAGTGCGATACCAGCTATTGGGTCATTCTCAGTTATTAATAAGGTAGAGCCATATGTTCTTGGAATGCCGTTTGTTTTATTTTGGACGATATTATGGGTTTTTCTTACGGCTATATTTTTATTAATAGTGAATAAACTTGATCCCGCTAATAAAGGGGGCGATCAATAGTGAATTCAGCTTTAATTGTTATCCTTGGCTTTCTAGCTTTATCAATTTGGTTAGGCTTACAAGCACGTAAAGGCAAAGAGATGACTTTTGAGCAGTGGTCAATTGGTGGACGAGGTTTTAGTTCTCTTTTTGTTTTTCTATTACTAGCAGGAGAAATGTTTACGACATTTACTTTTATGGGGGCATCGGGAAGTGCCTACTCATTTGGTATGCCGGCAGTCTATGCTTTTAATGCCTTCTACTTTATTATAGCTTATTGGCTTTTACCTCCTGTTTGGAAATATGCAAAAGAAAATAACGTTGTGTCACAAGCTGATTTTTATACGAAAAAGTATAATAGTTCAGCACTAGGCGTTCTTGTTTCAGTTATTAGCATTATTTCAATCATTCCATATTTAACGATGCAGTTAAAGGGGCTAGGGATTATTGTTTCCGAGGCTTCATATGGAAAAATTCCTCAGAGTATTGCTATTACGATTGCCGTGGTTACAATCGCAATTTATGTAACAGTTTCGGGTATTCATGGTTCAGCTTGGACGGCTGTTATTAAGGACTTTTTAATTTTATTTGTTGTGATCTTTTTAGGGATCTATTTTCCAGTACATTATTATGGTGGTTTTCAGCCGATGTTTGAGGCTATCCAAACTGCTAAACCTGACTTTTTGATATTTCCAGAGAAAGGTTTAAGTGTTTCTTGGTTTATTACAACTAGTATCATGCTAGCACTTTCCTTCTACATGTTTCCTCATATGCTTATGGGAGTTTTTTCTTCAAAGAGTGCAAAAGCTCTTCGATGGAATGCTGCATTTATGCCAATCTATCAAATTATTATTGTCTTTTCTTTATTTGTTGGATTCGCTGCTATTTTAAAAGCTCCAACTTTAAAAGGTGGAGATGTGGATTTAGCTTTATTTAAACTCGCAAAGATTTCATTTGATCCATGGTTTGTTGGGATCATTGGTGCCTCGGGTGCTTTAGCAGCACTTATTCCAAGTTCATTGGTTTTAACATCTGCAACTACAATCTTAACGAAGAATGTCTACAAGGTTTTGAAGCCGAATACAACAGATGATCAGCTAATAAAATTAACCCGACTTCTAGTACCAATCATTGCACTAGTAACACTTTATTTTACCTTAAATGGTGGCGATACAATTATGACACTGTATATTATGGCTTACAGCTTTATGGCACAATTGTTCCCGGCGTTGTATTTTAGTCTCTGGAAAAAGAATCCTGTAACAGTTCAAGGTGCATCTGCCGGAATCATTATTGGTGTTGCAGCCGTTACGTATTCCACAATAACTGGCACAACGCTAGCAACTTTGTTTCCATCGTTTCCGCATGTCGTACAAGATATTGATGTTGGTTTAGTTGTCATGGTTATTAATTTTACTGTAACGCTTGTAGTAAGTAGGGTTACAAGAAAACGAAAATTTGTAGTAGAAAAGAACGATCAGATGCTTACTAATTTCTAAAGAAAATGGATAACGAATTATTTATTTTAGGAGAAAGGAAGTGGTTCAATTATGACTGACTTTAAACACCTATTCTCAAAAGTGACGATTGGAAATACCGAACTTAAAAATAGAATTTTATCGACAGCACATCAAACGAATTATGTAGAAAATGGCATTCCTACTCCTGAAATGACCGCCTATCATGTTGCCCGTGCGAAGGGGGGAGCTGGACTTATTATTCTTGAAGCGGCAGCAGTTCACTCGTCAGGCATGCTTACTTCACATACAATCGCGGGATTTGATGAAAAAGTAGTACCTGCTTATGCAGAAATTGCAAAACAACTTCATCAATATGGCACGAAAGTTTTTAGTCAGCTATTTCACGGAGGTAGAGAAGTCGTATCAAGCGATTACCGTAATGCTGCTTGGGCACCGTCTTCTGAACCAAGTTTTCGATTTGGAATAATGCCTAGACCGATGAACATTGATGAAATTAAAGATGTCATAGAGGGATATGCTTATTCAGCTTTATTAGCTAAAAAAGCTGGTCTTGACGGAGTAGAAGTTTGTTGCTCTCATGGTTATTTACCAGCACAATTTTGGTCTAGCCATACGAACTATCGAACAGATGAATACGGTGGTACATTTGAGAACCGAATGCGTTTTATCGTCGAAATAATACAACGTATCTGGGGAAAAGTGGGTGAAGATTTTACCGTAGGAATTCGAATGAGTGCAGACGAAATGACAATGGATGGAACGAAGGTAACAGACGCTGTGAAAATCGTCGAGCACTTAGTTGAAAATGTTAGAGTGGATTTTATAAATGTAACATCTGGTGATTCAAGTACATATGCAGGTTCGACTCATATTGTTCCACCTTCTCCAATCAAACATGCTTATAATTCTTCACATTCATTTAAAATTCGGATGGCTGGAGCGGTTCCAGTTTTTGTCGGCTCGCGAATCATAGACCCTATGGATGCAGATCGAATTGTTGGTTCAGGAAGAGCTGATGTTGTTGGAATGACACGAGCTTTAATCGTTGACCCTGAATTACCGAATAAAGCAATGAGAGGCGATCTACATTCAATTGATGCATGTTTAGGATGTATTCAAGCTTGCATTGGTCACTATTCTAAAGGCCTTCCTATTGGATGCGTTCAAAATCCGATGGCAGGTAAAGAAAAAGAATTATTACCGCTTGTTCAAAGTGTAAAAGTAAAACAAAAAGTGCTTGTCATTGGTGCAGGTCCTGCTGGATTACATGCTGCTTTAACTGCTGATGGTGAAGGACATGAAGTAATTTTAGTTGAACAAAGTGATGAGATTGGCGGATTGCTAAGAAAAATGAGAAAGGCTCCAATGCGACAAGAAGTAGCTGAAACGATGTTAGACAATTATATAAGAAAGCTATCTAAAAGTAAGATAGATGTCCAGCTTGGAAAGAAAATGAACATTGATAAAATAAAAGAGATAAAACCCGATGTCATTATATGTGCAGTCGGATCTAGACCATATTTTCCACATGTAGAGGGCATCGATGACCCGAGAATCATAACAGTTGATGAGCTTTTCAGCGGAAATTCTATCCAGGTTGGAAGACGTGTACTGGTATTTGATTTAATTGGTGATTGGCCAGGAATAGAGGCAGCTATACACTTGAAGGAGAAAAATCACGATGTTTCCTTGTTTTCCGCTAAGGTTCACATAGGAAAAGAACTTCATTCATATCTAGTAAATGAATATCTAAAAAGGCTCTATCAATTAAAGGTAGATGTTCGCCCGCACTTTGATTTTGGAGGTATTCATAATAACCAGGTCAAATTGAGAAATCTTTTTACTCATGAGACTGAATTGATTAACGACTGGGATACAATTGTACTTGCAATGGGACGAGTACCAAATTTTGAGCTTTTTGAACAAGTGAAAGGTATGGCACCAGTTGTTCGACAAATTGGGGATTGTTTAGCACCTCGTACAATTGAGGAAGCTACTTATGAAGGCCTGACATCTGCTCTTGAAATAGGAGTTGTTTCTTCTGAGGTTCATGTATAACTGAATTAGACTTAAAAGAACCTAATCAAAAAAAGATTAGGTTTTTTTAGACTGTTGAAAAATTAGTTTGTCAATATTATGAGTAAAGTATATTAATATTTTTGCGTATGTACTTAGTCATGAGCCCGTTATGAGTAAGTTATTTTCAACTTCAAGCTTATTGAAATACTCATGCCCCTTTTATGAGTATTTCAATATCCTTATAATTTTTAAAAAGTTGCAAGAAAAACCCAATTCTATTAGTCTTCTTGTAAATTATTTACACGTTTAAATTCTTCTTTTAATTCATTTATATACTTTTTTTCAGTTGATGAAAGCGGAGGATACTCACTTCGAACACAACCAACATAAAAAGGACGATGGAAAGGATTAATTAGTTCGATTGCAAAGGCTTCCCCAGATTGAATGAGTGACTCATTTTGCACGACAAAGTCTGTACCAATTGTTATTGCAATATTTTCATTGACAGCACTTCTAATACTATCGAGATTATTTGTTGTAAATAAGATCTCAGTTTTGTCTTTTAAAAATTCATCATAATACCATTTTAGATATTGTTCTTCATGAATTACAAACGTCTCGTTTGATAAATCCTTAATCGTTAACTGGTTACATTCGGCTAGCGTATGATTTTTACTGACACAAACATTGATATTCACCTCTTGAAATATATCGAATACCAGATCTTTATTATTTTGTAATAGTTGATCATATATCCAAATCAAACCGAAACGTGCATTCTTTTGTCTTACCTCATTTAAAATATCTAGCGAGCTTTTACCATTAACTTTAATCTTAGTGTTTGGACTATCAAATTTAATTAATTTAATGACACCAACGATATAATGCATTAGTCCAGGTACAGAAGCAATAGTAATCTCTTTTTGGATTTCATTTTTGTTGATAGCTAACTGCTTTAATTTTTCAGCATGGGCTAGCACATGAAGAGATTTTTCAATTAATTCTTCGCCCTCAGGTGTTGGAATTGTTCCTTGTCTTAAACGTGTAAAAATTTTAAAACCGAATTCGTCTTCTAAATTATTTATGGCTTGTGAGATTGCTGAAACAGAAATATGTAAATTTTTTGCGGACATTGATAGTGATTTCGTTTTTGAAACATCTACAATGTAAGCTAAATGGTCTAAATTCATTTATTTGCTCCTTAAGAAATAGTTAAATATATTTAAGTATAATTAAATATATTTTAACCTATTTTAATTTTATAATAATTTTTGGGGATAATTTTTAATCAAATCCTAATAAAGTATTTAAGGGGAATATAGATGAGGAGAAACAACCGTAAAAATTCGAAAGCGTTATCATTTTCACTAGCTTTATCTTTATTAAGTATGTCAGTTATGAGTACGCCGGCGTATGCAACACCAAAAGAGGCTGAACCTGTAAATGTGCTTGCATCTAAAAAGAATAAAGATGAGAAGGATTTAGTAAACTTTCGAATTATGGAAACGACAGATATCCATACAAATTTATTAAACTATGATTACTACAAGGATGCAGCATACGAAAAAGTTGGATTAGCTAAGACTGCTACTTTAGTAAAAGATGCTCGTAAAGAAGTTCAAAATAATGTTTTAGTCGATAATGGGGATTTAATACAAGGTACTCCACTAGGTACTTATGAAGCAAAAATTGACCCATTAAAAAAAGGAGAAGTTCATCCTGTATTTAAAGCAATGAACATAATGGGTTATGATATTGCAACTTTAGGTAATCATGAATTTAACTATGGATTAGACTTTTTAAATGAAGCATATAATGATGCGGATTTTCCGTACATTAATGCAAACGTTTACGTAGATGATCACGATAAAAATCCTAATAATGATCAGAACAAATTTACTCCTTATAAAATCATTAAGAAAAAAATGATTGATGAGCAAGGAAAGAAGCAAGAAATTAAAATCGGCTTTATTGGGTTTGTACCACCTCAAATCAATGAGTGGGACAAGGCAAATCTTGATGGGAAAGTTATTACTAAAAATATAGTAGAAACAGCTAAAAAATTCATTCCTGAAATGAGAAAAGACGGTGCAGATGTTATTGTTGCAATGACTCATTCAGGTTTTAATGCAAATAAAGAAAATACTGAAGACGTTATTTATTCTTTAAGTGAAGTACCTGGTATTGATGCAATTACGTTTTCTCATACACATAAGGTATTCCCGGCAAAATCAGAGGCTACACTTGATGCATTATTTTTAGGGGCAGATAAAAAGCCATTACCTGGTGTTGATAATTCGAAAGGAACAATTAATGGCGTACCTGCTGTTCAAGCGGGATACGGTGGTGGTTCATTAGGATTAATTGACCTAACACTTAAAAAAGAAAAAGGAAAATGGTCAGTAGTCAATTCCCAGTCTTCAACTAGAGAAATATGGGCTGATGTAAAGGATCCTGCTACAGGTAAAACAAAAACAGAAAGCACAGTAGCTCCAGATCAAGAAATCGTAAATGCTGTTAAACCAAATCATGATGCAACAGTTAAGTATGTAAATACGCCAATTGGAACAACTACTGATGATATCCATAGTTACTTTTCATTGATACAAGATGATCCATCGATTCAAGTTGTTACAAATGCACAAAAATGGTTTGTAGAAAAATATATTGCTGAAAAGAAACCAGAATATAAAGAATTACCAATTTTATCAGTAGGAGCTCCATTCAAAGCTGGCCGTAATGGTGTAGCTGAGTATACTGAGATTAAAAAAGGCGACCTTACGATAAGAAGTGCAGGCGACCTTTATCTTTATGATAATACGTTAAAAGCAATTAAAGTAAAAGGTTCTGTAGTTAAAGAATGGATTGAAATGACGGCAGGTAAATACAATCAAATTGATCCTAATAAAACAGAAGAACAAGCATTACTAAATCCAGCTTTTCCTGTTTATAACTTTGATGTAATTGACGGTGTTAACTATCAAATTGATGTAACAAAACCAGCCAAGTACGATTTAAATGGAAATCTTGTTAATAGTAATTCAAGTCGAGTAATAAATTTAACTTATAATGGACAACCAATTGATCTAAATCAGGAATTCATCGTTGTAACAAATAACTATCGTGCTGGTGGCGGTGGTAATTTCCCAGGTGTTAAAGGTAGCGAACTTGTAGTAGATTCTGCTGATGAAAACCGTCAAATCTTAATGGATTACATTTCAGAATCGAAAACAATTACACCAACAGCAGATCATAACTGGTCAATTGCACCAATTAGCGGAAATGTAAATGTAACGTTTACGACATCACCAAGAGCGGAAGAATTCATCAAGCCTAATAGTAATATTTCATTTAAAAATAAAACGGATCTTGCAGGCTTTGGAATTTTTAAATTAGATTTAGGGACTGCTCCAAAAGAAAATATTAAAGTTCAATTATTGGGCTTAAATGATCTTCATGGTCAGCTTGATACGGATACAAAAGTTACTGTTAATGGCCAAGAATTATTAGCTGGGAGTATGGAATACACAGCTGCTGCAATGAAGCAACGTGAAGCAGAAAATCCAAATACATTACTTGTTCATGCGGGTGACATGATTGGCGGTAGTCCACTAATCTCAGCATTATTCCAAGATGAACCAACAGTTGAAGTAATGGAAGCAATGGGTTTTGATGTAGGTACAGTTGGAAATCACGAGTTTGATGAAGGTATAGCTGAATTAAAGCGTATGATGAATGGTGGAGAACATCCTAAAGGTACAAAAGGATATGACGGAATGAACTTTCCAGTGATTGCTGCCAATGCATATGATTCTGCAACAGGAGAATTAATTACTCAACCATACACAATTAAACAAGTGGGCGGTAAAAAGATTGGTTTTATTGGTGTAGTAACGCAAGAAACTCCTAATATGATTGTTCGAAAAGGAAATGAAACGCTTGAAATTCGTGATGAAGTTGAAGCAATTAACCATTATACAGATATTCTAAAAAAACAAGGAATTAAAGCAATCGTAGTATTAGCACATAACCCTACTCTTCAAACAGGTAAAGCAGATTTATATGATGCAACTGATATTGCTGAAAAAGTTGATGATGAAGTAGATGTTATTTTTGCTGCTCATAATCATGTATTTAATAATAAAGTAGTTGATAATAAATTAATCGTACAAGCTTATTCGTATGGTTCTGCATTTTCTGATGTAGATTTAGAATTAGATGCAGTAACAGGTGATATTGTTAAGAAGGATGGAGAAGTAGTAACAGTTTATCAAAAAGACTATACACCAGACCCGACAGTTTCAGCGATCATGAAAAAATATGAAGATTTAATTATGCCAATTAAAGCTGAGATTGTTGGTGACTCAATGCAAACTTTACCAAAAGGATATCCATCTTCTGATACTTATGGCGATTTTGCACTAGGTAACTTAATTGCAGATGGAATGAAAGCTGCGATGAATGCTGACTTCGCAATGATGAACGGTGGCGGAGTTAGAGCGGAACTTGACGCTGGTCAAGTTACGTTTGGTGATTTATTCGCAATTCAGCCTTTTGGAAATGTATTAAATAAAGTAATGCTTAGTGGTCAAGATATTGAAACAGTGTTAAATAATCAAATTACCGATAAGGGCTTAGATTTCCACATTGCTGGATTTAAGTATACGTGGGATTCATCAACTAGAAAAGTAGTAGACATCCTTTTACCAAATGGTAGTAAAATTGACCCGAACAAAGAATATTCAGTTGTAGTTAACAACTATATGTACGGAAATGTAAAATATGGTATTGGCGAACGTTCTACTGATTTAGAAGTAGGACCAGAAGATCTTCAAGCGACTGTAGATTATGTTAAATCACTTCCAAGACCTTTTGTTTATGAGGTTGAAGGAAGAATTCAAAAAGTAAATTAAAAGTATTTCAAAAGTTTTCTAACTAAAAAACGCATTCTATATTAGAATGAAATGTCGGCTTGTAGACAAAGTGGTAATTTCCATTTGTATACAAGCTATTTTTGTATAAAGGATGTATTGATCTTAATGTGATGAGAAAGTTTCAATCCCTATTTATAAAATTATGTCTTCATATCGTATTAAAAATATGAAATGGAAAAAAATAGAACTATGAAGTTTTTGGATGGTAGAAAGTAGGTTTAAAAATGATATGGAAACAAATTTAATTGAAAATGTGAATAGTTGGATTGAAAGTATATTAATTCTTTTGTTAGCGGGAGTTTTAGTGTGGATTTTGGCAAGTAAGTTAAAAAAACCATATACAATTTTCCTTGTCATATTAGGTTTATTAATTGGTTTATTAAATTTTCCTTTTTTTAATAAAATAGCCTATATGTTTAGTGACCATCAGTTCTTTTCTGTCATTGTTTTAAGCTTCTTTTTACCCTCTTTATTAGGAGAAGCAGCAATTAAATTAGAGTTTAAAGATCTAAATAAATTTAAAGGAGAAATTGCAAGACTAGCATTATTTGGGACTTTCTTAACTTTTATCATCATTGCACTAGTATTGACTTATCTTTGCCATTTACCATTTGTCGTTTCACTTACGATTGCTTCTTTAATGTGTGCAACCGATCCGATCTCAGTAATGGGCATCTTAAAGGTGATGAAGGCTAAAAAATCAATTGCGATTAGTTTAGAAGGAGAAAGTTTATTTAATGATGGAATAGCTGTGGTGCTATTTAAAATTTCTACAGTTTATATTATAAGCTTCATGAATAAAGGGTTATTTGGTGCTTTAGGCGCAAGTTTTATTTTATTTCTTAAAATTGTTTTTATTGGTGTAATTGTTGGTTTGGTTTTAGGATTTATCGCGTCATATTTAATTAGCTTAGTTGATGATTATCCGCTTGAAACAATGGTTTCATTTCTTTTATTTTACGGTAGCTATTTAATAGCAGAAATATTCCATGGAAGTGGAGTAATCGCTGTTGTTATTGGTGGTATTGTTTTTGGTAACTATGGCAAAAAAATAGGAATGAATGAAAATACAAAAAATTATATGTATAGTTTTTGGGATATTATTTCATTTATCTCAAATACAATTTTATTTTTGCTTATCGGAATAGAAGTGTACCGATTAAACATTTTCTCAAATTGGAAATTAACTTTGTTTTCTATTTTAATTACTTTAATGGCCAGAACAATTGCAGTTTATATTAGTTTATTTAAAGCAAAGAGTTTTACAAGTACTGAAAAGTTTCTTATTAATTGGGGGGGATTAAAAGGAGCTTTATCGATATCATTGGCATTAACATTACCTCATAATTTTCCTTATTATAAAAGTATTGTATTAATTGTATTTGTAAATGTAGTTTTTTCTTTACTAGTACAAGGTTTAAGTATTTCGAGTTTAATTGCAAAAATAAAAAAACAAACTATTTAAAACGTGAAACGCGATAATGTAGTTTGGTTAAGGAAATAATCTTTTTAAGTCATTTACAAAGTTTGGACAACATATTTTCTAGGAACAAATCTAAGAACAGGTAGCTTTAACACAATAAACATACTTAGTATTCCATTTGAAATTGCCTACTTTTAATTGTATCGCTTTAAAATTATATCTTTATAAGAGGATAGTAAAAAAGAATGAATAAGAAGTTAGAAACCTCTTGTACTTCAAGAGGTTTCTTCACGCTGTTGAAAAACANNCATAGGAGTCGAGCACCCCTCCATTCCAATCAACTTTTTCATCAAAAAAAGTATGCAATAAATCCTAATCAAATTGCCTTTACTTAGAGTAATCTAGCAGTTTTTATTAATCAGTTTGTAGTTCTATTAATATCGAACATTAAACTAGATTAGTCAAATAAATTTGTTTTTCTAAGAATAAGCTCATAATTATTTAACTTCTGAAAAAAACATGTCTAGTGTTATTGGAATCATAAAATTGCTCGAACATATTAACATTTAAGACCATTAAAAGAACATCCAGAAAAATGATAATTTCATCATTATTAAATGTTTATTTAATGTCCGTTTTCCCTATTGACCATTTTATATTTCAACACTCTGTAGAAACCTCTTGTACTTCAAGAGGTTTCTTTCGTACTTAAATTTTAGATGTTGGGTTAAAATCTAGTAAAAAAGTAAGAGTCTCCATCTAGTCCACATTTCCTTTTCTTTAAACTGAATATTCATAATATATTGTCAAAAATAGTTTCATATATTAATATTAACTGTAAGCGAATACATATGCCGATGCCAATTCTTTCCTTTCCGGTTGGAGTTATGCACGGAATACCTGTTTTGCGGGAGGAAATAAATTGTACAATAAAGATACGATCTATCTTATCGGAGATGCAAAGACTTCATCTAATAATCCGATTATGCAGAAATATAATGCTTTTTTTATTGGACTGGTAGTCGATCGGACAAGTCATTTGATTGTTGATGCTGATTGCTCAGCTACTATTTCTTTAACTTCATCCTTTGTGAAGCATTTATTCGAAGGGCAATCGATGTTAAATGTGGATGGAGTAATAGATGAAATTAGTTCAAGGTATTTTGGTTCATCCCAAAAAGCATTGACTGTAGCCTTTAAAAATGCACATATAAAATACAAGCAAATAATTGAATCTTAAATGCTGCTTTATCTATTTTCGTAGATGAAATCCAGTTATTAGCAAAGGGAAGGCCCTTTCTAATAGCTGGATTTTTTATTTAATACAAGATTATTGTGACAATCGGAAACTTACTAAAAATTTTAATCTTAAACGGAAAGGACAAAAAAGATGATTATTCAATCGATACAAGTGCAAACAGAAGTTTTCCCTTTAAAAAAGCCATTTAAAACAGCTCTTAGGACAGCTACCGAAATAGAGAACGTCTTTGTATATGTCCAGCTAGAAGATGGGATTGTCGGAGTAGGAGCTGCAGCACCAACTTTAGCTATTACAGGAGAATCAAAAGAAAGTATTGAAGCGATTTTAAAGACTGTCCTTACACCACTACTACTAGGAAGGGATATTCGAAATATTAATGAACTCTCTTTAATAATTGAACGCTCTTGTGTGGCAAATACAAGTGCAAAAGCGGCAATGGAAATCGCACTGTATGATGCATTATGCCAACATCTTAATCTTCCACTCTATCAATATCTTGGAGGGCGGACGAATCAATTAAAAAATGATATGACGGTTAGTGTTGGAACAGTGGATGAAATGAGTCATGATGCGAGTCAAATAATCAAGGACGGCTTTTCTATTTTGAAAATTAAAGTAGGAAAAGACTGGACGAGAGACATTGAACGAATTATGGCCATCCGTGAAAGGGTCGGAAACGACATTACGCTCCGAGTAGATGCCAACCAAGGATGGACGCCAAGACAAGCTGTTTCCATTATCCAAGAATTAGAACAGTTGAATTCAAAAATCGAGCTTATTGAGCAACCGGTCCAAGCAGGTGATATTGATGGACTAAAATTTGTAAAGCAAAACGTCAAAACACCAATCATGGCCGATGAAAGTCTTTTTTCTCCCCAGGATGCAATGCGTCTGATCAAAGAGGATGCAGTTGATCTTCTAAATATTAAGTTGATGAAAACAGGAGGAATTAGAAGAGCGCTGCAAATTGCAGATATTGCTGAAAGAGCGAATATTCCTTGCATGATAGGAAGTATGATGGAAACTTCGGTCTCAGTACTTGCGGCTGCACATATTGCTACTGCTCATCCGAACATACAAAAAATTGATTTGGATGCACCACTTTGGTTAAAGATCCAGGATTTTGATGGAATTGAATTTAATGGTGATGAAGTGCACTTATCTTCACTACCCGGCCTAGGGCTACACCGAGGATTCTCTAAAAGTCTTCGTTAAAATAAGGAGAGGAGCTTTACGATGAAAAAGACAAAAAATTTGATTTTAAGTTTATGTGTTGCAGGTACTTTACTTTCTACAATGACAAGCCAATCTTTAGCAAAAACGCAGGAGGAACTTACTCCAGGTGAGACAGCCTACGTAGATGTGTCTGTTTCAACACAATGGACAACAAATGGTAGATTCCAAGTTAGAGATATTGATGCGCCATCTTTAAGCAATCCAGTTGATCCACGTCAATGGTCAGCTAATATGGAAGATACAGAAGTTCGTCGTTGGCTAACAAGTTATCTTGAAACTCAAGCAGTATACGGTACAAAAGTAACCATTTTAGAAGAGTCAGGTGACTGGGTAAAGGTTGCTGTAGATGGTCAGCCTACACCACGAAACTCCTTAGGCTATCCTGGTTGGATGCCGAAAAGACAATTAACAACGGATGACCGATTAGAGAATTATAAGAATACCCCATTTATTATGGTATCGAGTCAAACAGCATGGCTTTATGATGGGAAAGCATTAAATGATAAGTTTATGGAAATTAGCTTTAATACTCGTTTACCTGTCGTTAAAGATTTTGGGGATGTTGTAATGGTTGCAACACCAGATGATGGAAATAAATTTATTAAAAAAGAAGATGTGGCAGTCTATCAAAATGAAAATCAATTTCCTAAGGCAACGCCTGAAAATTTAATTAATACAGCGAAGAAGTTCCTTGGTTTACGTTACTTATGGGCTGGAGTATCTGGATTTGGGTTTGATTGCTCAGGATTTACATATAGCTTATTTAAGTCATATGGTATTACAATTCCAAGAGATTCAGGACCTCAATCTAAGAACGGTAAGGAAGTAAAGAAAGATGAAATCCAACCTGGAGACTTATTATTCTTTGCAAGTAACAATGGAACTGGATCAGTTCATCACGTTGCAATGTATATCGGTAACGGTTTAATGATTCAGGCTCCTAATGCTGCTAGAAGTGTTGAAATCATTCCGTTAAATACTCCTGGTTATATCGAGGAATTCTCAGGTGCTCGCCGCTATTGGGAAGAATAATTAAGTAAATATTGAGCAAAAGTTGGAAAACCATGAACAGTAGTTGTTGTTCATGGTTTTTGTTTTTACTCTTAATGTTCGTAGATTTATATTCAGCTTTTGCTCCGCTATTTTCACAAATTATAAAGTTATCATTCAGTTGGAAAAAATTGGAGTATAGGATAATAGATTCATTTTGAATAAAGTCTATCACTCTCAACTTGCTTGTCCCATAGGATAGAGGGAAAGAGATAGGATATCGTTCGAGAAGGAAGCTATATTCTCGTTTTCTATCATTTCTTTCTTATTTTAATAGGAAAGGAGGGATATATGTTGGCTTCCATTCAAAAAAGTGTAGATTCTTCCAGCCTAGCTGAAGTAATCGACCGTATTCTTGATAAAGGTGTTGTGATTGATGCATTTGTAAGAGTATCTCTTGTCGGCATTGAGCTTTTAGCAATTGAAGCTCGTGTTGTTATCGCTAGTGTTGATACTTGGTTACGATATGCAGAAGCAGTCGGATTGCTGAAAGACGAGGAAGAAGAAGAAGAAGAGGAAGTTGCTTAAGCAAGTAGGGCCAAGGCTTTATGCTTTGGTCTACTTTTTTAGACAAGGGGGCTATTATGGAAATTATTAAAATACTAGAAGTAGTAAAAACTTTTTTTGGGCAGTTTATTCGACCAGTTCATAAAATTACTCACGTTCATAAATCTGACAGGGGGTGGGAGCTTACAGTTGAGGTAATTGAAGAAAAAGAATATATGAAAGCTCACGCTAAAGATGAGTTAGTAGGAGTTTATAATGTTTTACTTAGTCCTGAATTAGAAATTGTATCATTTCAAAGAAAATCATTACGGGCTAGAGGCGCAATTCTACATGAGTGAGGGGGAAAACTATGGAAAAAAGCTTTATATCGTCTCCTTATTTGCATAGCTTAACAGAACGGTTACTGTCTTATTTACAATCTGGATTTTCAGTCCATCTTACAGGACCAGCTGGTGTTGGAAAAACATCACTTGCACTTCATATTGCAAAACAAATGGGTAGACCGTATTTATTAATTCATGGAAATCATGAAATGTCTAATAAGGATTTGCTTGGGAGTTTTAATGGCTATACAAACAAAAAAGTGATAGATAACTATATTCATTCCGTTTACAAAAAGGAGGAAACGATTAAAGAAACTTGGGTTAACGGCCCTATTATAGAAGCTGCTACAAAAGGATATACATTGATTTATGATGAATTCACTCGTTCGCATCCAGAAACAAACACTCTTTTTTTATCAATTTTGGAAGAAAGAGTTATCCCACTTTTTGGGATGAAAAGGAAAGAGTCTTTTTTGCCCGTTCATCCTAACTTTTCAGTAATTTTTATAAGCAATCCCAAGGAGTATGTTGGTGTATTTGAAGCACAAGACGCACTTCTTGATCGATTAATTACGATTCCGTTAGAAAAAATGGATCATGAAACAGAGTGCTCCGCTTTATCACAAATAACTGGATTATCGGAAAATGAAAGTCTTTATATTGGTAATTTAGTGCAAATTGTCCGTTATCATTGTAGAAAGATTGAACCTCAAAGTCTTCGTACCTCGATCAAGCTAGCCTCTATCGCAAAGCGTAATAATATTCCAATTTCAATTTATAATGAACAGTTTCAGATTTTATGCACAGATATTTTTTGGTTTCATCTCAAACAAGCTGGCAAAGTTCAAACATACTCACAGGCAAAACAATTCCTTGTAAAAACGATAAGCTTACAAATGGAGGGAAATTGAAATGAGCGAAGGTGTTTATCCATTTTGTATGATTCAAACGAATATCGATCACGAATTTGGTTTTACAAAATGGGAAGGAAAAGAAATTAAACTGTACCCAATCCGATATAAAGATGTTGTTATGATTGTTGCAGATGTATCTGACCAGGACTACCTTCCAACTCGTGCAAATTTACTAGCCCATCAAGGTGTAA
Source organism: Bacillus sp. AFS029533 (assembly GCF_002585125.1). NCBI lineage: Bacteria > Bacillati > Bacillota > Bacilli > Caryophanales > Bacillaceae > Bacillus > Bacillus sp. AFS029533. Next base: position 16,489 of record NZ_NUQC01000020.1, read on the forward strand.
TCTCTTTAATTATGAAACAGTTTACGGTCATTCCAATGAGTTTTAATAATGTATTTTCTTTTTCAGAAGAGATTCATTTATTACTAGAAAAACTATATGATGAACTGCAATCAATTTTCCAAAAAATAATCAATAAAATTGAGGTTGGTCTTAAAGTAATTGGGCGTAAGGAGTGGTTAGAAGAAGAAATACGGATGAATGATGACATACAAAAACTTAAGGAGAAAGTAAATCAGCAAAAAGAAGCTGCATTTTACGAAAAGATTAAACTTGGAGAAAAAACGAAAGACTTTTTCTACAATCTGCAACACGATCTGTACAATGAGATTTATTTACCTCTTTCTTCACTTTCGAGTGCCTCTAAATCAAACCCTCCAATATACGAAACAATGCTTCTCAATTCGGCCTTTTTAATTGATCGCGACCAAGAAGAAATCTTTGATGAAAAAGTTAATGAGCTCTATGAATTATGGAAGGATAAAGTAGAATTCAAATACTCTGGGCCATGGCCTGCATATAACTTTATTCAGTTAACCATAACGGCAGGAGATCAGTTATGATTTTTAAAGCTTTAGCCTTCCCACTAAAATCAATCATTCTATTAGGAGAAAAAATAAAGGAGGAAGCTGACCGCGTATTATTTGACTCGAAAACGATAGAGCAACAATTGATCCGTCTACAAATGATGTATGAATTAGGAGAAATTTCGCAGGACATTTATGAACAACAAGAAGAGGAACTACTTTTGCGATATCAAGTTGCAAAAATGAAAGAACGGGAGGTAGGCCGGTGAGCATTTATTTATATGGTTTGCTACCGACAATCCAACTAACAGATTCACCTTTTTATCCAGTGAAGGGGATTAATCAAGGTCAAACTTGTATTGAAATTGTTGGAAAAATAACAGCTATCTATTGTTATTTAAGTGAAGAAGAATTTGCTGAGTCAGTTCTAAAAGAAAAGATGGACAATCCAAATTGGGTACACAAACATGCAGTTCATCATCATGAAACAATTGTGAATTATTCTAAAAACTATTTATTTCTTCCTTCTAAGTTTTGTACGATCTATTCAAGTATTGAAAAATTAAGAGAGGATTTATCGAAAGAGGAGCTTAATATCCTTTCTCTTTTTGAGCAATTAAAGGAAAAAGAGGAATGGAATGTAAAGATGTACTATGATAAATCGAAATTTTTTAAAGTATTGGAGCGACATAGTAAAGTAATCCAAAATATGAGGGATGAGTTAAAAGTATTATCTCCTGGGAAACAATTCTTCATGAAGAAAAAGCAAGGACAACTACTCGAAAATGAAGCACAAAGTGAACTACGTGTAATATCTCAAAGCTTGGAAAACACCTTAGTAAATTCAACGGTTTACAATAAAACAAGAGTAAATTGGAGCCGAAATGCTACAGGAAGAAATGTTGATATGATCTACAATAGTACTTCTCTAATCCTAAAAGACGGCAGAAAGAAATTTGAACTGCTAATAAAAGAATTTACACAAAAGTATGAGGATAGAGGAATTATTGTAGAGATATCTGGACCATGGCCATTCTATCATTTTGCTAGTTTGGATTCTAAAATTACATGAACAGTCAGAATGATAACATCACATTATTAGATATTTTAGACGGAGTTCTAGATAAAGGAGTAGTTATTACAGGTGATCTCATCCTTTCTATTGCAGATATTGATTTGGTATATGTAAATATTTGCTTACTAGTGACAGCAGTAGAATCGATTCATGAAAGGGGGATAAAGAATGTCAGCGAATCAGGGAATAGCCGCCGAGAGAATTAATTTGAATCCAGAAGATGCTGAACAAGGACTAGCTCAACTAGTGCTTACAATTTTGGAATTGCTAAGGCAACTCGTAGAGCGACAAGCTATTAAAAGGGTAGAGGGTGGTACGCTTACGGAAGAACAAATTGAAAATCTTGGTACAGCTCTATTGAATTTAGAAGAAAAAATGGAAGAATTAAAAATCATTTTTGGACTTGAAGGAAAAGACTTAAACATTGATTTAGGACCTTTAGGGAACTTAATGTAAGAAAGGAGAAAACATGCAACATTCAGCACAATCTACTAATATTTTAGATATTTTAGAGAAAATTTTAGATAAAGGGATTGTCATCGCAGGAGATATTAAAATCGCCTTAGCAGATGTAGAATTACTCACAATTAAAATTCGCCTTGTTGTCGCTTCAATCGATAAAGCGATGGAGATTGGGTTAAATTGGTGGCAGGATGATCCATATTTTAATTCAAGTGTAAAAGGCAAGCTATTGCATGATCGGATAAATCGGATAGAAGACAAGTTAGGTATAAAGCAAGAGGAATAGTGTTTGGATAAAAACGTAATTCAATGTAGTAAAAGATAAACTTCCTATAATGTAAATAACGCAGCGACCTAATTAGGTTGCTGTATTACATAATAACAAGACCAATATTCAAGTCATTATTGGAACGGAAAAAGTATAAATTGAAGAAAGATTATACCGTCTAATAAATAAAAAGCCCCCGCGCTTGGTGCAGGGGGAGTAGATGCTTGAGTGAAAATAGCTTCTTAAAACTACTAGTTAACATTAAGGATATCGATATCAAACTTCGGTTCAATCGTCATTTTTGGATAATCTTTTCTCCAGTTTATAGACTTCCAAACTTTTGGATGAAATGCTTTTAATTCCTTGCCAATACCTAATACATCGGAATTTGCTGATTGCATCGTTTTAATCGTTTCCAATCCCATTTTTTCAAAATGTTTATTTAGAACTTTTTCCATTTGAACATAATCAGGCTTTAACTTATGACCTTCTTTACCAAGTTCGAAAGTACTAACTTGTAACTTTACTTTTACCTCAATTTTTGGTAATTTATTTGGCGCATTGGAGACGGTAATTTTCGAAAAGTTTCTTTTGACCGTAAATCCAAAATTATTTTTATTCGCAGTTTCAGAATATGATTTTTCACCATTTTTACCTGAAAAATTTCCAGTAAACCTTTTCAAATTACCAGTAAATCTTTGCCTTCCGGTGTTCCCACCTTCCATTAGCATCATTAGTTTTACTTGATCCCGATCGAGTGTTTTTCCAGTAGGCATACCACTGCGGTATAATAACGCACCGCTTAATTCCAAGTCCGAATTTTTTTGACTTAACATAGGTAGTGCTAGATCGGACAACGGATCATCCTTAGATTGTATAAAATTCATCATGGAGACTGTTGGAATGGTTCTGTTTTTCTCCATGGAGACAATAAACTCATTCAGATTTTTCGAAAACTCTTTGGCTGGATCTGAAGCAGACTTAAATACTTCCGAGAGATTTCCATCTATAACAACCAAAGGAGTGTTTATAGATGAATAGGGTGCTCCAAGTAAAAAATCAAGCTCTGAAACAGGATCAGCTGAAGCAAAACTTTTACTCATTAAATAAACTCTTGTACTAATACCTATGAAAGGAGACTGATCAGTAAATTCCCATTGGCCAATTGCCTCTGCTAATGTCGGTCCTTTAAGCTCATTTAATACCGAAAAAGACTCACCAGTACCTTGTCCAGTGCTTTTAAGCTTCGTAATGAGAAAAAAAGCCCCCACTTCACCGGTTTTTTCATTCAAATCAAAACCATTTACATCTACTAAATGAAGCTTTTTCAAGTCCAACCGATCCCAACATCCTGTCAATAAGGGCAATAGAAGTAGTAAAATGAAGGGTTTTTTCATTTGCTTGCCACCTTTTCTTTTACAAAAGATATTAGTAGAAGTATAGTCGGAACTCCCATTATGAAGATAGGTGTAGTAATATTATGATAATCAGAAAACCGGGGAATCAGTTGTCTTTGAGTAAAAAATAGTCCCGCCACAAAACATACGATTGCTATTAACCACACTAAGAGTGAATGGTTGCGGTTTTCTTTTCTACCGATAAAAGCTAAATAACGAGCAGACAAAAACAAGTAAATATAAGCTGTTACTAAAGTCACTGATAGCCAAATTGCGATAAATAGAATATCAAAACTTTGAACGACTGGCCACCTATATTTACGAAGAATAAAGATCATCGGCTCAGGAATAAGAGTTAATTGTTTCTCGCTAAAGTTGTACGTCACAATAAAAGCTATAAATACGTAAAATAATGTAGTTATGCCATTAGCGATAGACATAGCAACAAAAATCTCTTTCTTTTTCTTACATTTTACAAATGGAAATACATACAAAAGAAGTTCGTATCCAGCAAACGCCCAAAATGCAGGGACAGCACCTTTTAAGATAGGTGTAATCCCATGAGTACCTATTGGTAGAAAGTGACGTATATCTCCGCCCTTTCCAAAACTACTAATAAAAATGATTCCAAAACATACTAGGAACATGAGGGTTATAGATTGTGTAATTGTAGATATTGAACGAAGTGATGATGAAGCAATATAACCTGTTACTATAACCAATAATCCTATTAGTACGAACCATGGTGTCTCAAATAACAACCATCGATTAATGACATCTGAATAAGAAACTATGAGCATTAAACAAGATTCTGCACAGTATGCAGCAAATAGTAAATTAATAATCAATCCTAATGGTTTTCCTATAATTGAGACAATATACTGTTGTATCGGTTGATTGGGATTGTTTTTTCCAAGTTGATAGACAACAAGGATACCAATTTGAGCTATGACACCTCCAATTATAAGGGACATCCAAGAATCATAGCCCGAGATTTGAGACATTTTATAAGGGATTGATAAAACACTGACGCCTACTTGGTTCAGTATAACAAGACAAATAAGTTGATTAATAGAAATTTTCTTTAATTGAATCACTTATTATCCCCCCTTGGATTACTTATTCTTATTTCATCTTTTGCTAAGCTTTCCAGTGGTCGTTTTTTCATACTTCTGATCGGTGCTCTGAAAATTGTATCTTTTATCGTATCGCCATTAAACCAATTGTAAAAGTATGGAATGCCGAATGTATTCATCCGGACTAAATGTGTCAAAACCAGCATATATGATATTTCCAATCCAATTAACCCAAAAACTGAAGCCACGAGGATAAAAGGATAAGCTAATAAACGTGCTGTGTTACTCATTTCATACGAAGGTATAATAAATGAAGCAACAGCAGTAAGTGCTATAATGACTACCATCATGTTTGAAATTAGATTCGACTGAACAACTACAGTTCCAATTACAATACCACCGACAACACCAATCGTTTGACCAACTGGATTTGGTAAACGGACAGTCGACTCTTTTAAGACCTCAAGTATGGCTAGCATTGTTATCGCCTCTAATACTGGAGGCATAGCAACGTATTGCATAGAGCCTTGAAGAGTAAGCGCAATTTCTAATGGAAGAACTCTAGGATCGAAAGTAACTAGCGCAACATAAAGACCGGGTAAACTAATTGCAATAATAAAACAAATAATTCTTAAAAACCTTAAAAGACTACCAAATAACCAACCAACTTGATAATCATCTGGACTTTGAAAAAAAGCCCAGAATGAAATAGGAACGATTGCACAATCTGGTGCACCATCAGTTAAAAATGCGATTTTCCCATCCATCAGGTAAGATTTTACGCGGTCCGGTCTTTCCGATGTTAGCATTCTTGGAAATAACGAAAATGTTTTATCTTGAATTAATTCTTCAAAAAAACCAGGTGCATCAATGTAATCAATATCAATATTTGCAATCCTTTTCTCAAATTCCTGTAAAACGACTTCGTTTGCGAGAGACTGTAAATAAAGTATAGCTACTTTCGTATTCGATCTACGACCAACTTGATATTGCTTTACAACTAAATCAGGTGTTGCAATAAGGTTGCGAATTAAATTAAGATTCGTATTCAAATTTTCATTCAATGCCTTATGAGACCCACGTAACACACGCTCATTTAAAGGAATGTTGATAGAGCGTTCTTTTACAAGCTCGGTTCTAAGTAAATATAACTTCGATTCCCCAGCGATTTGGACTACTGTTTTTCCTTCAATTAGTGCATTTGACGCATCAGGAAGGAGCTCAGTTTCACTGTAATCAAGAATCGAAACGGCTTCGCGTACACTTACATTTGTATTATTAAGCAAAGGACGAATAATATATTCTTGCACCGATTTATCATCGATCATCGTATCCAAATAAAATAACCGATAACGTCGAGCATTGCTTCCGAAATCACTTGTTTTAAAGTCAGAACTATTAAATAACAATTCCCGAAGCAATTTTTCATTTTTATCTAGATCTCGGTCAGCCATCATTTAATGTTCCTCTTTTCTAAACTTGGTAACTTTACCCTATTTTTCCCATAAATTTTGTTCCTATTCTGTACTTTAAAATGTAGAAATTCCTTTTCAAATACTGAGATTCGAACAACGTAACGTTTTACTGTACGTTTTTATTTAATTCACATATAATACAAATAGAAGGAGTGTGAGACCATTGGGATTGTCTATAAAATTGGAGAATTAGCAAAAGAAGTTGGAGTGTCTAAGCGTACAATTGATTATTATACAAACTTGGGATTACTTGAACCTAGGCGTTCGGAATCTGGGCATCGCTTTTATGATGAAGCTTCTTTAGAAACTTTAAAATTTATTGAGCAATGTAAATCAATGCACTTACCACTCCAAGAAATAAAAGAGATTTTAGATAAGAAAAAAACTTTGGTAGAGGACCAGGGTATTGTCTCGTTAACTGAAGAAGTAACGATTCATATGAGTCAGTTGAAGACAGAATTGTCACAATTAAACTATTTACTAGAAAATTTATCTGAGGAACAAAAGCTAAATATTATCCGTCAATTAACGTCACAAACATCAGAATTAATTCAGACGTTATTGTCATTTATTCTTTAAAAGGAGAGAATGTAAATGTTTTTTCATCCAATGGATTTCCTTATTATTATTGCCTTCGGTTTATCGATTTGGGCTCAATTAAAGTGAAATCTAGTTTTAATCACTGGGCTGAAGTGCCAGCATCAGGAGGATTAACCGGAGCAGAAGTTGCAAGACATATATTAAACAATAATAATTTACCTAACGTACCGGTAGAAGTAGTGCCTGGGCGATTATCGGATCATTATGATCCGATAACAAGAACAGTTCGCTTATCTGAGGAAGTGTACTATGGTAGATCAATTGCATCTGTATCAGTTGCAGCACACGAAGTAGGTCATGCTATACAACATGATACTTCATATGGTTTCTTAACACTTCGTCACCGAATCTTTCCAATCGTTAACATTGCATCAGGTGCAGCACCATTACTACTTTTAGCAGGATTTTTACTTCAAGCATTTTCACTAATTGGAGTAGGGATCTTACTTTTTTCAGTAGCAGTAGCATTTCAACTGATCACTTTACCAGTTGAGTATAATGCTAGTTCACGAGCAAAGAAATTAATGTTAGCAAGTGGTATAATCCATGAAACTGACAGAAAAGGTGTAAATAAAGTATTAGGAGCTGCTGCTCTTACTTATTTAGCAGCAACTTTAATTTCAGTGTTAGAATTAGTAAAATATTTATTTATCTTCTTCCAAGGTCAAACTGAAGAAGAATAAAAAAAATCAAAAAGATGATTTCGTGTTGTATGCGAAGGCATCTTTTTTTTGTTTTAAAAATTAAATTTAAATTGGTTAGTATGTTTAAAATTTCAATGTCTAAAATAGTAAATAGGTTTTAATTTATGGAAGATTTATGTATTTTTGTAACCTTAGCTTTTTTATCATACTAAATGTTGTACAATTAAGTGGTTAACAAAAATGGGGGAAAATTATGACACTTTCTGCAATTGAACATTTTTTAAATACATACAAAGACTATGCTGCGATACTTAGTATTTTAATTAATGTTCTAATTAGTATTGTTGGTATTATACCAGCTTGGTTTTTGACAGCAATCAATATTAAATTATTCGGTTTTACTGGTGGATTTTTAGTCTCTTTCATAGGTGAATTAGTTGGTACGTTAGTATCTTTTATTTTATATAGAAAGGGTTTACAAAAAAGGTTTATTAGTAATTCAACTAAATTTAAAGGATTAAATAGGCTTTTAAGCTTAGAAGGAAAAGAAGCATTTTACGGTGTGTTATTTCTACGTTTTATTCCTTTTATTCCATCTAGTTTGATTACTTTGTTTGCTGCTTTTGGTAAAATCACATGGTCAAGCTTCATGTTAGCTAGTTTGATTGGTAAGTTACCCGTCATATTATTTGAATCGTATTCTGTTAATCAAGTGTTAGAGTTCACTTTATTCGGTAAAGTCATTTTGGGACTGTTAATTATTGTCTTGCTAATCTATTTTTATAGAAAACGATTTAATGTTTTTGTGAAGAATAAAATTTGAAAAAGTTGTAAAAAAGCTCAAACCTAATATAAGGGTTTGAGCTTTTATTTTTTCTAATACAACTAACTAAAATGGAATTAAAACCAAAAAGGATAGCTATCTTTAACTTTTAAGTAGAAAGCTTTCATAATCATTAGTTAAACACTGACAACCCTTACATAAACATGTCTAAATTAATTTATTTAATCATATATTGAAATACCTCAATTTTAGAAAAAGCTTTACCTTTTTTAAGAAAGATTGTAAGTAATTAATTCTTACTTGAAAACGGCTGGAATTTTACTGTTGTATGGAATGAATGATAGAAGGTCATTGGAAAAATCGTATAATCCGCTTTCTTAAAAAGTAACTTTGTAGCCTAATAGGAGGGTGTTGTTAGTGAATAGAGTTTCGTTAGAGAATTTATCGAAGAACTTTGAAGAAGTACATCCTGGTTTATCTGAAAGGGAAGCATTTGAAGAAGCACATCGATGCCTTTATTGCTATGATGCCCCATGTATTAAAGCTTGTCCAACTGGGATTGACATTCCTACGTTTATTAAGAAAATTGGTTCAGGCAATTTAAAAGGATCAGCTAAAACAATTATGTCATCTAATCCTGTTGGAGCAAGCTGTGCCAGAGTTTGTCCTACAGAAGAATTGTGTGAAGGTGCATGTGTACTTAATCATTCTACTAAACCGATCATGATTGGTAATTTACAACGTTATGCAACTGATTGGGCCATAAAAAATAATCAACAATTATTTAAGGCTGGAAAAAAGAACGGAAAGGCAGTTGCAATTGTTGGTAGTGGTCCATCTGGTTTAGCAGCGGCCCGTGAACTTGCTTTACTAGGCTATGAAGTAACAATTTTTGAAGCAGAAAATCATGCAGGAGGATTAAATCGCTATGGTATTGTTTCTTTCCGGTTACCAAAGAGTATATCAAGCTGGGAGGTTCAACTAATCGAAAACTTAGGTGTGAAAATTCATACAAACACTAGAATCGGTTCGGATATTTCTACAGAGGAATTATTAAAAGACTATGACCTAGTCGTTCTAGCAATCGGTATGGGGAAAGTACCGATGCTAGATATCGAAGGAGAGGATTTGGACGGAGTATACGATGCGATTGATTTTGTAAAAGAGACAAAAATGGGAGAATTATCAAATCGTTTTATCGGTAAAAATATTGCTGTAATAGGTGCGGGTAATACAGCAATTGATGCTGCGACATGTTCTGTTCGTTTAGGAGCGGGGAATGTCAAAATTTTATATCGTAGGACGCAATCAGAAATGAGCGCTTATCAATTTGAATATGATTTTGCTAAGCAAGATGGTGTTGAATTTCGATGGTTAACATTACCTATACGAATAATTGGTGAAAACGGAAAAGTAATTGCACTTGAATGTGTTCGATTAGAATTAGGTGAAGTTGGAAAAGACGGTCGACGCAGACCTGTACTTATTCCTGATTCCAATTTCACGATACCGGTAGATGGAGTCATTAAAGCAATCGGGCAAACTCGCTATACAGACTTAATCGAACAATTTGATTTAGATCACAAAGATGGCGTTGTGAAAATTAACCAAGAATCATTTCAGACGTCTAATCCTAAAGTATTTGCGTGTGGTGATGTCATTTTTGGAAAAGGGCAAGGAGAAGCAATGGTAGTGACTGCTGCACAACAAGGAAAAGAAGTAGCTTATGCGATTCATAAACAGTTAAACACTTAAAAGGAGGTTTTCTTTCATGGCAGATCTACGTATCAATCTTGCGGGCATACAGTCACCTAACCCATTTTGGCTTGCTTCTGCTCCTCCAACAAATTCGGGTTATCAGGTCCAACGTGCGTTTGAAGCTGGTTGGGGTGGGGCTGTTTGGAAAACGTTAGGGGAACCAATTATTAATACCTCCTCACGATTTGCAGCTATTAACTTTAACGGACAAAGAGTTGCAGGATTTAATAATATTGAACTAATATCTGATCGACCTCTTGAAGTAAATTTAAAAGAAATTTATGAAACGAAAAAAAGATTTCCTGACCGAGCAATTATCGCATCACTTATGGTTGAACCGCAACAATATAAATGGCACGAAATTGTGAAAAGAGTAGAGGATGTTGGGGTTGATGGTTTAGAACTGAACTTTGGCTGCCCACATGGAATGGCAGAAAGAGGAATGGGATCTGCATCCGGTCAAGTTCCTGAGTTGGTAGAGCAACAAACATTTTGGGTTAAAGAAGTTGCAAAGACACCTGTCATTGTAAAACTAACTCCAAACATTACTGATATTACTGTAACAGCGGAAGCGGCAGTTCGAGGTGGAGCTGACGCAGTCAGTATGATTAATACAATTAACAGTTTAATGGGAGTAGATTTAGATTCTTGGAATACGGTTCCTCATGTTGCCGGGAAGGGAGCACATGGTGGATATTGTGGACCTGCAGTAAAACCAATAGCATTAAATATGGTAGCAGAATGTGCACGTAATCCACGTATATCAGTTCCAATTTCCGGGATAGGTGGCATTTCGAATTGGCAAAATGCAGTAGAGTTTTTATTAATGGGAGCGACTGGCGTTCAAATTTGTACTGCAGCAATGCACCATGGTTTCCGTATTGTTGAAGACATGATTGATGGTCTAAACAATTATTTAGATGAAAAAGGTCTTTCTTCAGTAACGGAGCTAGTAGGTAAAGCGGTTCATAAATATTCCGATTGGGGAAATTTAGATTTAAATTATCAAGTAGTTGCTAGAATTGATACTGAAGAATGCATTAACTGTAATAAATGCCATATTGCTTGTGAAGATACATCACACCAATGTATTGATATGTCAGTAGATGAAAATGGAAAGTCGTATTTAAAGGTTCGAGAAGAAGACTGCGTAGGATGTAACTTATGCAAAATCGTTTGTCCAGTGGAAGATGCAATTAACATGGTAGAAGTCCCAAGTAAACAGCCTTCGATGACTTGGAATGATCGCCAACATGCTTTAAAGACATTAGCAAGATCTAATCAATATTCAATTTTAAAGGGGGGAAGGAAAAGAAAATGAAGAAAATTATTCGAAATGGAACAATTGTCACTGCAACGGATACTTATAAGGCTGATATTTTAATAGAAGAAGATAAAATTTCTGCAATTGGATTTAATTTAGATCGGACAGATGCTGAAGTTATTGATGCTTCAGGTCATTATATTTTTCCAGGTGGAGTAGATCCGCATACACATTTAGATATGCCGTTTGGTGGAACTGTCACAAAGGATGATTTTGAATCTGGAACGATTGCGGCTGCTTTTGGGGGAACAACAACAATTATTGATTTTTGTTTAACGAATAAAGGAGAACCACTCCAAAATGCAATCGAAACATGGCATGAAAAATCCAAAAATAAAGCAGTGATCGATTATAGCTTTCATCTTATGGTTGGCGAAATAAATGATGATGTTTTAAAAGAGTTACCTAGAGTAATAGAAAAAGAGGGAATCACATCATTTAAAGTATTTATGGCTTATAAAAATGTATTTCAAGCTGATGATGCGACGTTGTATCGTACGCTATTAGCAGCAAAGGAATATGGGGCACTAGTAATGGTGCATGCGGAAAACGGTGATGTTGTAGATTATTTAATCAATCAAGCTTTAGCTGAAGGAAAAGTAGAGCCTATTTACCATGCATTGACACGTCCCCCAGAAGTAGAGGGAGAAGCGACTGGTAGAGCGGCTACATTAACTGGCCTAGCAAATTCACAACTATATGTCGTTCATGTTACTTGTGCAGAGGCGGTTGAAAAAATAACGGAAGCCCGAAATAATGGAATTGATATATGGGGTGAAACATGCCCACAATACTTAGTGCTTGATCAGTCTATGCTAGAAAAGCCTGACTTTGAAGGAGCAAAATATGTTTGGTCTCCTCCTCTTCGCGAAAAATGGAACCAAGATGTGCTATGGAATGCTTTAAAAAATGGAAATCTACAAACGTTAGGGTCTGATCAATGTTCTTTTGACTTTAAAGGACAAAAGGATCTAGGTCGAGACGATTTTTCAAAAATCCCTAACGGAGGACCGATGATTGAAGATCGAGTAAGTATATTATTCTCTGAGGGCGTTAAAAAAGGCAGAATCTCATTAAATCAATTCGTTGATATCTCTTCTACTAGAAGTGCAAAGCTATTTGGTTTATATCCACAAAAAGGAACAATAGCGGTCGGTTCAGATGCTGATTTAGTGATTTTTGATCCGAATTGTAAACGAACGATTTCTTCAGAAACACACCATATGGCAGTCGACTATAACGCATTCGAGGGAATGGAAGTAACAGGTGAACCAGTGAGTGTATTAGTTCGTGGAGAATTTGTCATAAGGGAAAAGCGATTTGTAGGAAATGCAGGTAGTGGGCAGTTCTTAAAGAGGAAGAAGTATGGTGAAACTAGTCTATAAGAAAAGATTCGTAATGAAAGGAATGAGTAAATAAATGTCAACATACAAGGACTTTTTAATCGAAAGAAATCAAATCGATTCCCTTGTAAAGAAAGGCTACAAGATTAAGAGTGTAAGAGAAACGCTAGACGGAGCTTATGTTGACTTTGAAAATCAAGATGAAGAGGATCGGTTTATAACGCTCCATATTATGAATGCTGATACTCGTAAATATTTTGGATCGTTAATTATAAAACAGTTTGGGATTCATCTTTGAAAATTAGAGAATCTCTAAATAAAATGGGCGAATCGCAATATAATGTGCGAATCGCAAATAAATGTGCGAATGCAATTAAAATCTGTGAATCGCAAATAAAAGGGCCGGAACGCAATTAAAATTAGAGAATCGCAAATAAAAAGGCCGGATCGCAATTAAAATCTGTGAATCGCAAATAAAAGGGCCGAAACGCAATTAAAATTAGAGAATCGCAAATAAAAAGGCCGAATCGCAAATAAAAAGGCCGAATCGCAATTAAAATTTGAAAATCGCAAATAAAAGGCCGAATCGCAATTAAAATTAGAGAATCGCAAATAAAAAGGCCGAACGCAATTAAAATCTGTGAATCGCAAATAAAAGGGCCGGAACGCAATTAAAATTAGAGAATCGCAAATAAAAGTGCCGAAACGCAATTAAAATCCGAGAATCGCAAATAAAAAGGCCGAATCGCAATTAAAATCTGTGAATCACAAATAAAAATAGTAAAATCACAATTAACATTGAAATCGAGTGTTCTAAAAGATTAAATCATTAAAAAAATAGATGAATTTCACTCGGATTATTAAAAGATGATTTGAATTTTAGCTAGTTTTGCTACTTTTTATTAAAAACGATGCAATCCTGGTAAGCTTAAAACGAATCTGCAATGATCAATCAAAACAGAACGTCACGCATTAAATGATGATATACTTACTGGCAAAAACCAATAATGAATGACAAATCGCATCTCATCCGTAACTACTAACGGGATATGCGATTTTTTCTATTTAAAAGGCTTTCCCATTAGTCAGTCACTTAAACTAATGGAAAAGCCTAATTTTTTTATTTACTCTAATCTACTAGTAATCATTTTTTTCCTTGTATAGAATTCAACCCCATCTGCACCATTTGCGTGTAGGTCACCATAGAACGAGTTTTTCCAACCAGAGAATGGAAAGAAAGCCATTGGTGCGGGCACGCCAATGTTAACTCCGAGCATTCCTACTTCAATGTTCTCTCGGAAGTATCGAATACTTGATGCACTGTCTGTAAAGATACAAGCTCCATTTCCAAAATCTGACTTGTTCGTTAGCTCAATCGCTTCTTCTAATGTTTCAACTCTAACGATTGATAGAACTGGTGCGAAAATTTCTTCTTTCCAGATTTTCATAGATGGGTTCACATTATCAAAGATTGTCGGTCCAATAAAGTAGCCTTTTTCTTTTCTAATTAAATCATTTCGTCCATCTCGTAATAATGTCGCACCTTCTTGTATTCCACATTCTATATATTGTTCCGTTCGTTCACGATGTTCCTTGCGAATGACAGGACCTAGGAATACATCTTCATCTAATCCATTTCCCATTGTGATGTTATCCGCTTCTATTTTTAATTTCTCTATTAAAGGATCTGCAATGTCTCCAACTGCTACGACCACTGAGCAAGCCATACATCGTTCACCTGCAGAACCGTATGCAGCTGTAACGATTTGCTTAACCGTTTCTTCTAAGTTTGCATCTTGTAAAACGATACTATGATTTTTCGCACCAGCTAAAGCTTGAACACGCTTACCGTTTGCAGAGGCAGTTTTATATACATATTCCGCCACTGGCTGTGAACCTACAAATGAGATAGCTGGAACATCCTTGTTTTGAAGTAATTCGTTTACAATTTCGTGTGCTCCGTGAACAATATTGAACACACCCTTTGGTAGACCTGCTTCGGTAAAAAGTTCTGCTAAACGATTTGCAAGAAGTGGAGTACGTTCTGAAGGCTTTAAGATAAAAGTATTTCCACAAGCAATAGCTAATGGGAACATCCAACAAGGTACCATCATTGGAAAATTAAAAGGCGTAATGCCTCCTACTACGCCAACAGGATATCGATACATTGCCGATTCTATATTTGTAGCTATATCAGGTAGTTGTTTACCCATCATTAATGTTGGTGCGCCGGCAGCAAATTCTACACATTCAATTCCACGTTGAACTTCTCCATATGCCTCTGTGAAACTTTTACCATTCTCAATCGTTATTAAATTAGCAAGTTCATCCCAATGTTTAATTAGTAATTGTTGATATGAAAATAGTACTCTTGCTCTTTTAGGAACAGGGGTTTTACTCCATGAAATAAAAGCTTTTTTAGCTGCTTTTACAGCGGTTTCTAAATCTGATTTAGTTGAGAGAGGTACAAATGCTAATATTTCTTCAGTAGCAGGATTAGGAACTGGGATTGTTTTGGCATTTGGTGAAGCATCAATCCATTCACCATTAATAAAATTCTTTAATACTTTGATATTTGTTTGAGTGGACATAGAATTTCACCTCATACGATTATAGGTTTGAAAATGCTTTGTTTAAAGTAGATACGATAAAGTCAAGCTCTTCATCAGTTGTTGTAAATGGAGGAGAAAGTGTGAGGATGTTATTGTAGCCAGGAACCGTATCTCCATTTCGTCCGATTATTAATCCTTGTGCCTTACATTCAGTTATTATTTTTAATACTATTTCTGGACTAGCAGGTTTTTTACTCTTTTTATCTTCAACAAGCTCAATTCCTGCAATAAAACCAAAGCTGCGGATATCTCCAACATTTTTATAAATTAGTAAACCGTCTAATTTTTTACGAAGCTCATCACCTAAAAAGCTAGCACGCTCAATTAAATTTTCTTTTTCAATTATTTCTAAGTTTTTAAGTGCAACTGCACATGAAGCAGGATTTCCTCCAAATGTGTTCACATGACGAAAATGATGATCTGCTCCAGGCTGTTTAAATACGTCATATAGTTCGCTTCTTACTGCAGTTGCTGAAAGAGGAGAATAGGCACTCGTCATTCCTTTAGCCATTGTGACGATATCAGGTTTTATACCGAAGTTTTGATGTCCAAACTGTTTTCCAGAGCGGCCAAACCCACATATTACTTCGTCAACAATTAGTAAAATACCAAATTTATCACAAATTTCTCGAACTTTTGTTAAGTATTCAGCAGGGGGTACAATAACCCCTCCACCTGTAATCACTGGCTCCATAATGATTCCAGCAATCGTTTCTGCACCTTCATAATTAATAACATCCTCGATCGCTTTTGCACATTGGATGCCACAATCCCCATACGTTTTACCGAAAGGACAACGATAACAATAAGGTGGTGCAACATGCTGAAAACCTGAAGAAAGAGGTTCATATTTAACTTTGCGATTAGCTTGACCAGTAGCACTTAAAGCGCCCATAGAATTACCATGATAAGCTCGATATCTTGATATAAATTTATAACGCAGGGGCTCACCATTTTGTTGATGGTATTGTCTAGCAATCTTAAAAGCTACTTCATTCGCATCGGATCCAGAATTAGAATAAAAAATACGATAGTCTCCACCGAGCCATTCATTTAACTTTTCAGCTAATAAGATAGAGGGAACATTACCTTGAGACATTGGAACATAGGGAATTGCTTGAATTTGTTCAGCAGCAGCTTTGGCGATTTCCTCGCGACCGTATCCTACATTCACACACCATAATCCAGACATCCCGTCTAAATAATTTTTACCATCAATATCAGTGACTGTACTATTTTTTCCGGATACTAAAACCAATGGATTTGGATTATGAGGCGACATATGGTGCCATACATATTTTTGGTCTAATTCAAGAAGCTCTTCTTTCGAAAGAGAAGTAGAATGCGTCACCTTTACAGTTTTATCATTCACTGAATAGTCACCAACTTTCAAAATTCTAGTTTTATTTGAAATCCTCTTTATTAATTAATATTACAGAAGGATTTATATTATCCTTTTTGCTGGACAAAATTCTAGATTAAATGAATTATGATTAAATATAAAAAAAATAACCGCTAATATAGTCTATTAGCGGTTTAATGGCTTTCTTTTAATAAATTCTTACTACAATACTCAATAATTTCTTTTCTCTTCACCATACCTATAAACACATCTTTATCATCAATAACAGGAATGAAGTTTTGATTAATAGCTCGTGTAAATAAATCCTCTATTTGTGCATTAATTGATACGGGATCATAAAAATTGTGCAAGGAAATTTCTTTTAAACTGATTTCGTTCGTATTAGAAAATGATAAACTTGCCGTATTTTTTAATTTCCATAATAAGTCACCTTCAGTAAGTGTACCAACGTATTTACCATCATCATCTACTAAAGGTATAGCCGTATAACGATGATGTTCCATTTTTTCAAGTGCTTGACGCATAGTTGAATTGATATTCATATATACTAGTTCGTTTTTGGGGGTAAAGAAAAACGCGATATTCATTTTTCGTACTCCTTAATATAGTTTAATTATAATTTGTATTTTTAGGTTTCAAGTAATTTACTAATATTTTGTTCCATTACAAAAACTTCAATTCGCTCACCAGTTTTTGTACTCGTATCACTATGACTTGATAAAACCTTACATCCTGTATGTTTTTCAATAATTTCTTCATATTCTTTACTATACATTTCTCTAAGGACTTGGCGCATTTTTTTTACAAGACTTTTGCCTGTGTTGTGTGAAACTAAATGTTTCTCTTCGGTTGTCAATACGCCTTTGAATCGAAGGATAATCATGTCTTCAACAATATATGTTTTTGCTTCTTGAGGACCTCTTCCAATTAACTCTCTTTGGAATTTTATAAATGCCTCACTTAATTCGATTTCCAGTTTTTTTTTCGTTGTTAACATTAATATCTCTCCTATACTATTATTTAAAACAAAAAAATAGCCACAAGAAGAGAACTCTTCTCGTAGCTATTTATTTCAATGGAAAGTATATTGAAATATTAATAACACGATTAAGTTTTACTCTCTTCAAACGCTGGCGAGGTTAGCTGACGGATTCGGACTTGAAAAGTTGCCCTACCATTTTGGATTCACCCCATGTGCAATGCACGAATTGGTTCCCCCGCTCGTATAAACGATTTAGCGATTACAGCAAATTAATTTATTTTGTTGATATATATATCATACAGAGATAAATAAAATTGTAAAGGAATAAATTTTTACAAAAATTTTATAAAAATTTTCATTGAAAAAACTCTTTACATGAAAAAAACATCGCCGTATAATCAAGTCAACAAAATAATTTTCGGCTTAATTACGAATCATTCGTAAGCGGAGGAACCAATTTTTTGGGGTTAATTTTACATGAATGTAGAAGGGATGAGATACTCTTTCGCCATCCTACCCGACAGCTAACTTCGTAGGCTAAAGCGAGGGAGGTCAGTAGACCACCTAATTTGAACGGGTTTTTTTATTGCCTTTTTGCAATAATTTTGCCTGAGCAAATCACTGTGTAGGTCTTTTTATTTTGTTTTCAAATGGAAAATTCTGGATTATGCATAGAAAAGATCAGGGAGACAGAACACAAAGAGAGCAATACGCTAGCTGGGTGTTAGGTAGACCAATGAATACTTTTCTTCCAAATTCAATTAACTAAATCGTTATTAGTTGTAGACATATTTAATTAAAAAACTATGTTTATATCTACAACATTTAGTTAATTTGCTGGGGGATTAGTGTCCATTGGTCTTTTTTGTTGTTCAGAAAAAGGCATGAAATTTATGAGAGGGGAGAATTTGAATGATCAATGACTTAACAATGATTGGTCTACTTGTTATCGTTTTTGCAGTTTTTTGGGGTTTTACAATTTTTTGCGAAAATGCGTAAGGGGGATATATTGATGCTTATTCCAGCAATTATAGGGATTGTTCTTATTCTATATTTAATTTTTGTACTAATTAAACCAGAGAAATTTTAGTTAAACATGTGGGAGGAATTTTTAAATGTCAATGGGAATTTTGCAGGTAGTTGTTACATTGCTCATTATTGTTTTATTAGTAAAGCCAGTAGGTAGCTACCTTGTTAAAGTATATGACAATGAGAAAACGGGATTAGATCGCTTTTTTGGGCCTTTTGAAAGGTTTATTTATCGATTAATTGGTGTACGCGAAGAAGAAAAAATGGGTTGGAAAAAATATGTTTTAGCGATGTTGTTAAGTAATTTTGTGATGTTAATTATTTTATATGCAATTTTTAGATTTCAAAAATATTTGCCTTTCAATCCAGATCATATAAGGAATATGCCATCAGCTTTGGCATTCAATACGGCAACTTCTTTTATAACAAATACGAATTGGCAGGCTTACAGTGGTGAAAATTCACTATCGTATTTCTCCCAAATGGCGGCTATTACATTCCCAATGTTTACTTCAGCTGCTACCGGCTTTGCAGTAGCGATTGCCTTTATAAGAGGATTAGTAGGACGTCAAGATAATCTAGGAAACTTTTATGTGGATTTAGTTCGTTCAATCACTCGAGTATTTTTACCTTTATCATTTATCGTAGCTTTATTTTTAGTCTTCCAAGGTGTACCTCAAACTTTAAAAGGTGCAGTAGATGCAACAACAATTGAAGGGGTAAAACAAGTCATTACTAGAGGGCCTGTAGCTGCACTTGAATCAATTAAACATATTGGTACAAATGGTGGAGGATTTTTTGGTACAAATGCTGCACATCCATTTGAAAATCCTACACCTTTATCAAATTTAGTTCACATAGTGTGTATGATGCTTTTACCTACTTCATTAGTTTATGCATTCGGTGTAATGGTTAAAAACAAAAGGCAAGGTTGGACAGTATTTGCTGCAATGGGCATATTGTTTATAGCGCTTCTTACAGCAGTATTTGTTGCAGAGTATAATGGTACTCCTGCGCTACAAGCGCTTGGTATACATGGAAATATGGAAGGAAAAGAAGTGCGTTTTGGAATATCTGAATCAGCCCTCTTCACGGCTGTTACGACTGCTGCTACAACTGGATCAGTTAACAATATGCACGATTCATTAACACCAATTGGTGGAATGGTACCACTTGCTGAAATGATGTTAAATAATGTTTTTGGTGGAAAAGGCGTTGGTTTATTAAATGGATTACTATATGTCATCTTAACAGTCTTTATTTGCGGGCTAATGGTAGGGCGAACACCTGAATTTTTAGGAAAGAAAATCGAAGCAAAAGAAATTAAACTAGCATCGATTGCGATTTTAACTCACCCATTAATTATCTTAGTTCCTACTGCATTAGCATTAGCTTTAAAAGGACCAGTTTCTTCTATATTAAATCCTGGTTTCCATGGTTTGACTGAAGTATTGTACGCCATTACTTCTGGAGCAGCTAATAATGGATCAGCATTCGGTGGATTAACAGCTAATACGGAATTCTATAACATTGTAATCGGATTAGTTATGTTGTTTGGTCGATATATTTCAATTATTGCTATGCTAGCGATTGCTGGGTCATTTTCTACTAAGAAAGTTGTTGCAGCAACATCTGGAACATTCCGAACAGATACGCCTTTATTTACAGTCATATTAGTTGCGATTATTTTAGTTGTTTGTGCATTAACGTTTTTCCCTGTACTTGCACTAGGTCCAATCGCAGAGCATTTAGGGATGTTCAAATAGTAGGAAACGGTAATAGCCTAAGGAGGAGAATGAACAAATGGCAATCGAAAATAAGCCACTATCAAAAGCAATAAAAACGCAAGCTGTGATTGATTCATTTAAAAAATTAAATCCACTTGTGATGATAAAAAATCCAGTCATGTTTGTAGTAGAAGTCGGGACTTTCATAACTCTTATTCTTTCAATTAAACCAGATCTTTTTGGAATCAGTACAGTAGGTAGAATATATAATATTGCTGTATTTTTAATTCTTTTATTTACAGTATTATTTGCTAATTTTGCAGAAGCACTTGCTGAAGGGCGTGGTAAAGCGCAGGCAGATACACTAAGAAAAACAAAATCAGAAACAAATGCAAAGTTAAGACAAAAAGATGGGTCTTATATAGAAGTACCATCAACCTCACTGAGAAAAGGAGATATCGTTCGAGTAGATACAGGAGAAATTATTCCTTCAGATGGAGAAATTATTGAAGGTCTTGCATCGATTGATGAATCAGCTATAACAGGTGAATCAGCACCAGTTATTAAAGAAGCAGGAGGAGATTTTTCATCTGTTACTGGAGGAACTACAGTCGTTTCAGATTATATTATTGTTAAAATTTTAACTGATCCTGGTGAATCATTTATTGACCGAATGATTTCTTTAGTAGAGGGAGCAGCTCGTCAAAAGACACCGAATGAGGTGGCATTAACTACTTTATTAGCAGTGTTAACACTAGTTTTTTTAATCGTGATTATGACACTTGTTCCAATTGCGAATTATTTAAATGTCTCAATTGATGTTGCAACATTAATCGCTTTACTTGTTTGTTTAATTCCTACAACGATTGGTGGGTTACTATCAGCAATCGGTATTGCAGGGATGAACCGTGTAACACAATTTAATGTATTAGCTATGTCTGGTAAAGCAGTTGAAGCAGCTGGTGATATTGATACGATGATTTTAGATAAAACTGGTACGATTACGTTTGGTAACCGTATGGCAAATGAATTCATTCCAGTTGGTAGTATAACAGAAAAAGAGGTAACGATGGCTTCTTTAAAATCTTCCGTAAAAGATGAAACGCCAGAGGGACGTTCTGTTGTAGAGTTGGCACATAAAACTGGACTAAGCTGGGATCAAAATGAATATAAAGACGCCGAGGTAATTGAATTTACTGCTGAAACTAGAATGTCAGGTTTAAATTTAAAAGATGGAACTGAAATTCGAAAAGGAGCGGTAGATGCAATTAAGAAATATATTGCCGCGAAAGAAGGAAACATTCCTTCTGACCTAGAGGAAAAATCAAATGTTGTAGCAAAAGCTGGAGGTACACCACTTGCTGTTGCAATAAATAATCAAATTTACGGTGTTATTTATTTAAAAGATACAGTAAAACCAGGATTGAAAGAACGATTTGAAGAATTAAGAGCGATGGGGATCAAAACGGTTATGTGTACAGGTGATAATCCGTTGACAGCTGCAACTATTGCCAGAGAAGCAGGTGTTGACGAGTTTATTGCAGAAGCAAAACCAGAAGATAAAATCGCTGCGATTAAAAATGAACAAAATGAAGGAAAGTTAGTTGCGATGACTGGAGATGGAACAAATGATGCTCCTGCCCTAGCTCAAGCTGATGTTGGTTTAGCGATGAATTCAGGAACAATGGCTGCAAAAGAAGCAGCAAATATGATCGACTTAGACTCTGATCCTACTAAACTATTATCTGTTATTGCGATTGGTAAGCAATTACTTATCACACGTGGTTCATTAACAACATTTTCAATCGCAAATGATATTGCGAAGTATTTTGCGATTATCCCAGCCTTATTTATAATGGCAATTCCGCAATTAGATTATCTTAATATTATGGGACTGAATTCGCCTAAGTCTGCAATCCTATCAGCATTAATATTTAATGCAATCATCATTCCTCTCCTCATTCCTGTTGCGATGAAGGGTGCGAAGTATAAGCCGATGGATGCAAATAAACTATTATCCAAAAACTTATTAATCTACGGACTTGGTGGTGTTATTGCTCCGTTCATTGGAATTAAAATTATTGATATGCTTGTATCCACATTGCATTTTGTTTAATAGATTGGAAATGGAGGATTTAATGTGAGATCAGTTATGATTGCGATAAGAGCATCTATTGTATTGTTATTAATTTGCGGATTAGGATATCCATTAGCTACAACAGGGGTTGCACAAGCTATTTTCCCAAAACAAGCAGATGGTAGTTTAATAGAAACGAATGGAAAAGTTACCGGTTCCAAATTACTAGCTCAAGAATTTAAAGGGCCTGAATGGTTCCATTCTAGAGCGTCTGCTGCGAATTATAATCCTACTGCTTCAGCTGCAACTAATGCTGCTGTCGCATCAAAGGAATATGTTAAAGCAACAAAAGATAAAGTAAATAATTTAAAAAAAGAAAATAATGATCTTGGTAAAACAATACCAGCAGATTTAGTAACAACGTCTGGTTCGGGATTTGATCCTGATTTATCCCCAGAAGCAGTAAAAGCTCAAGTACCGAGGGTTGCTAAGGCAACAGGGATTTCAGAGGATAAATTAAGGGCTTTAATCGATTCTCATACAACTGGTCGTCAATTAGGAATATTTGGAGAGCCGCGTGTGAATATATTAGAACTGAACTTAGCATTACAGAAATTAATATAAAAGGGGAGAGAAGTCTCTCCTTTTTCCTATGTATAGAGAAAGGAGGAAGAATATTGAGTGGTAAACAGTTTCGTAGAAAAACACCCGAGGAATTACTAGCATCCATACAGAAAATCAAAAAAGGTAGATTAAAAATAATCATTGGGACAGTAAGTGGATCTGGAAAGACATACCATATGCTACAAGAAGGTAATGTTTTAAGAGAACGTGGGATTGATGTTGTAATTGGTTTAATTAGTGAGACGAACCGTCAAAAAACAATTGATCAAATAGGAAATTTGGATAAAGTCCCTACTGTCCATTGGGAAGAAGAAGGAACGATTAAACATGACCTTGATTTGGATGCAATTATTAAAAGAAATCCAGAAGTAGTACTTGTTGATTCCATAGCTCATCAAAATCGACCAGAAGCAATGTTTCCAACACGTTTAGAAGATATTAATTATTTAATCTCCAAAAATATAAGTGTTATTACAACTATGAATATATATGAAATTAAAGAAGTATATGATGAAGCTGATAAATTGACCGGTGGAAAAGTTAAAGTGGAATTATTTGTTCCAGAAGATACTTTGTCATTGGCTAATGAAGTTAAGTTATTAGATGTAACACCTGAAGTTATTTTAGAAAGATCAAAAGAAGATTTTAACAATAATGATGAAAACACAAAATATACTCAGTTATTTCATAAAAGCAACTTAGCAGTACTTCGGGAGTTAGCACTACGTTTTATAGCTAACGAAGTAAATGATGAGCTTGATGAATATAGAGAAATACATGGTATGGTAGGACCATCCGGAGCGTCAGAAAAAATTTTAGTTACTGTTCAATATCATTGGAATGGTTCTATTTTGATACGTAGGGGGCAACAAATTTCCAAAAGATTAGGTGGAGATTTACAAGTAGTATGTTTTCAACCCCCTAACAAAAAATTCACTACTGATGAATTAACGTTTAAACGCTCCATCATAAAACTTGTTGAAAAAGTCGGAGGAAATTTTGAAGAATTGCCATTAAGAAGTAAATCAATTGCGAGTGAAATAGTTGAATATTCAGTTCGAAATAATATAACAAGTATTGTACTCGGGCAATCAAAAAGAACTCGATCGGAAGAGATTGTAAATGGTTCGATCGTTAATAAAATTTTAAGAAAAAGTAAAAATATAGATGTATTTATTGTTGCTGATCGAGCCCGAAAAGATGGTGAAAGATTAATTCCTACAATGCAAGTAAATAAAGAAATAACAGATCCATATCGTCGCTTAAATCCACAAGAGCTTGCTCAGGAAATTCATAAAATTAAACGTGGTTCCTTAAAAGTTTATATAGGAGCGGCTCCTGGTGTCGGAAAAACATATACGATGTTAAGAGAAGGTAATGAGTTAAAGAAAAAAGGAATCGATATCGTCATTGGGTTACTTGAAACGCATGGTAGGAAAGAAACCTTGGAAAAAGTAGGAGTTTTAGACGTAATCCCGAGAAAAGTCATTCCTTACAAAGAAACAACTTTAGAAGAAATGGATACTGAGGCTATTATACAAAGAAATCCAGAGGTCGTGTTAATAGATGAATTAGCGCATACGAATGTTCCAGGAAGTAAATATAATAAGAGATATTTGGATGTTGAAGAGATTCTGGAAGCAGGGATATCAGTAATTTCTACAATGAATATACAACATGTTGAAAGCTTAAATGATAGTGTCGAACAAATTGCTGGAATAAGAGTGAGAGAAACAGTTCCTGATCACATACTTAAAGATGCTAATGAAATCGAATTAATTGATATTTCTCCAAAAGCACTTAGAGAAAGAATGAAAGAAGGGAGAATTTATGCACCAATTAAAATCGAACAATCACTAAATAATTTCTTTAAAACTGGAAATTTAATTGCATTAAGGGAATTAGCATTAAGGGAAGTCGCAGATGATGTAGATGAACGTCTTGAGGCGTGGGAAAGAGATTTATCACTTAGAGGACCTTGGAGACAAGAGGAAGTCATTTTTGTTTGTGTAAATTTAAAACCTAATAATGAAAGACTTATTCGTAGAGGCTTTCGAATTGCATATCGGCTAAAAGCTAAATTGTATGTATCGTATGTTAAAGTACATGACAATTTTTCAGAAGAAGAAAAACTTTCATTAAAAAAAATAAAAGATTTAACTGCACGCTTAGGTGGAAAGTTTGAATTGTATGAAACAACTGATCGAAGACACGTTTTTATTGAATTAGTAAAAAATATTTTAGAAAAAAAGACAACTCATGTAATTATTGGGCAGTCAGCCCGTTCTAGATGGGAGGAAATAAAAGCAGGATCAATCGTTCAAAAGTTGTTAAGGGAGTTGCGCCACTTAGATGTTTTAGTAGTTGCTGACCCTAAAGAAGGACAGGATAAAATATAAAAAACTTTTTTCTTAAAAACCCTTGACCTAAACTTAGGTTTAGGCTGTAATCTCTGATTTGTAAGAAACAAATTAACAAATTGGAGGAAACTTAAATGAAAAAATTTGCTTTTGTAACAGGGGCTAATAAAGGAATAGGATTAGAAGTTGTTCGTCAGTTGGCAGAAAAAGATTACCATGTATTTTTAGGTGCTCGAAATGAAGAATTAGGGAAGCAAGCTGTTAAATCTTTAGGATTATCAAATATTACCTTTATTCCAGTTGATGTCACTAATACAGAATCGATACAAAATTCTCTCGCAAAAATTAATGTGATAACTAATCACCTAGATCTTTTAATAAATAATGCAGGTATTGCACCTGATTTTAATATTAAACCAAGTGAAATCAAACTTGAAACATTACGTCAGGCCTTTGAAGTAAATTTCTTTGGAACTTTCCAAATGATCCAAACTTTTTTACCATTGGTTAATAAATCAGAACGAGGAAAAATTATTAATGTAACGACCGATATGGCATCACAAACAATGTTTGACCGCGGTGAAACTGACCCAATTAATATTTTAGGTTATAATTCTTCAAAAACAGCTAATAATTCTTTAACATTAACATTTGGTAAAGAATTTGGAAGTAACGGTCCAGAAATTTTCGGTGTTACACCCGGATTTACAACAACGGACTTAAATCATAATTCGGCTGGAGGAAAAACAACAGCTGAGGGTGCCAAAATCATAGCTGACTTTGCGTTAAGTAATATAAATTATAATGGCAAAATATTAAATGCAAATGGCATTATGCCGTGGTAAGGGAGAGTTCATGAATTATACAATTGGGCAAGTAGCAAAGTTAAATAACTTAACAATTTCTCAATTAAGATACTATGACAAACAAGGATTGTTACCCTTTCTAAAAAGAACTGAAAGTGGAGACAGAATTTTCGATAAGGATTCACTTAAATTGATCGAAATGATCTTATGCTTAAAAAATACAGGAATGCCAATCAAAAAAATAAAGCAATTTGTTGACTGGACTATGCGTGGAGAAGAAACCTTGAATCAACGTTTAGATCTTATGAAACAGCAAGAAGAAAATGTTTTACAGCAAATAAAAGAAACAGAAGAAAATTTAAAGAAAATTCAACGGAAAATTGCTAAATATGAATTCGAAATACAAAAATAAAAAAGACGACTTTTAACAGTTGTCTTTTTTATTGAATTCATAAGTATATACTCAAGGTTTTTTAATTGTTGTTTAAATTAGATTTCTCTATAACAAGACCTAATTTTTTAGCTACATAACCCGTGGTACTAGCCTGTATAAGAATTGTCATTAGAATGGCGATAAAAGTAACTGTTGTTATTTCGTTTGCATATTTAACTCCAGCAGCTACAATCATCCCAGAAAGTGCAGCAGGAATAACTCCCGTTTCACGAACCCAAAACATAAACAAAATTTCTTTCCATGTCCATTTTGCTTTTCGATCTGGCAAAGCACAAAAAAGGACTGTAAGCGGTCTCGCAATAAACATGAAAACTAAAACAATTAGTACTCCTTGTATCCAAAATTTACTTAAAATATGAAAATTAACTTGGGTACCAAGTAACATAAAAATAAGTTTCCTCATAATTAATGTAACATTATCCGAAAAATGTGCATCTGTTGTTTTAGTTTCATCTGAAATATGAAGACGAAACAATTGTGGATTACCTAAAATAAGACCAGCTGTAAAAGTTGCCATAAACCCACTAGCATGAATCAATCCAGCTACTAAATATGAGCTAATTGCTAATACTAGACTGACAATTGTGCTGTATTTATTTAAAAATGCCCATCTATGTGATGAAGTAAAAAAAGCTCCAAAGAAACCAACAATTATTCCAACTAATATTCCACCCCCAGCTTCACGAAAAAAACTCCAAATACTAGCTGAAATGGATAATTGCGATTGTCCTAAAATGACTCCAAGTATAGTAAATGCCAAAATAGAACCCGTTGCATCATTAAAGGCTGATTCACTTTCTACAGTTTGTCTTACTTTTTCATGGATCGTAACTTGTTTAAAAACTGGAATCAAAGTTGCTGGGTCTGTAGATGCGATGACTGATGCAAGCAAAAGTGCATATAAGAATGGTAGCTTCAATAAATAAAAAGCTGTAACTGCTACAACTAATGCTGTAATAATGACTCCAAGAGTCGATAGTAGAGAGATGGTAATCCATACTTTTTTTAAAACGGAAACATGAATGGCTTTACCACCTTCAAACAGAATTAAGACAGAACCTAGGACGATAATGAACTGATTTGCCACTGATTCATTTGGCAATGAAATGAAATTAAATACTGATGGACCTACTAATATTCCGATTATCATAAATAAAGCTACATCAGGAATTTTTATTTTTTCAGCTAATTTAATTGCCAATAATCCAAAAATCAAGACGAAAGTAATTATATACAATTCATGTTCAACAGTCTTCATTACTACTGATTCCATAATAGATCACCTCTTTAGGCACTTATAAACTAATCTTAGATTGACCTTGTTGAACTCGAAATATTTATTAAGAATATATCAAGTAATTATTATATTTTTTTCTCATTGGGTACGCTAATAATCAAATAGGGCAAAACAATATGAAAAGAGGAGATGTACTACTATGAAAAAAAAGCTGGAGCCTTCCTTAGACCCATCAAAAGTTTTAGTGATTGGATTTGCTCTTATTATAGTTTTAGGTAGTATTCTTCTAGCTCTACCAATCGCTACTATGGATGGAAAAGGGTTGAATTGGTTGGATGCTTTATTCACTTCTACATCTGCTACTTGTGTGACTGGATTAGTTGTAGTGGATACCGGTACAACGTTCACATTATTTGGACAATTAGTTATCTTGTCGCTCATTCAAGTTGGGGGTTTAGGTTTTATGACATTTGCTACTTTTTTTGCAGTTCTTTTAGGTAAGAGAATTTCTCTAAAAGAACGGTTGTTATTGCAGGAAGCATTGAATAATTTATCAATTGCAGGAATTGTTCGTTTAGTAAAGAGAATCTTTATTTTTACAATTGTGATCGAATTAGTTGGTGGGATCATATTAGCAATTCGTTTTTCATTTGATATGCCAATTAGAAAGGCAATCTATTTTGGACTATTTCATTCTGTTTCTAATTTTAACAATGCTGGGTTTGATTTAATGGGAGGATTTAAGAGTCTAACTGGCTATGTTGCAGATCCTACTGTTACAATTGTAGTTTGTTTATTGATTACACTTGGCGGAATTGGTTTTATCGTAATGAACGAATTGTATGAATATAAACAAACAGGCTTTCTCTCTTTACATACTAAAGTAGTTCTTCAAACAAGTATTTATTTATTAGTTTTAGGAACTGTTCTGATTTTCTTCTTAGAATTGCATAATCCTAAAACATTACAGCCTTTATCTTGGACTGGCAAATTTCTGGGATCATTGTATCAATCTGTGACACCTAGAACGGCAGGATCCAATACACTCAATATACCTGATTTAACGCAACCCACACTTTTTATTATTATCATTTTAATGTTTATTGGGGCATCTCCGGGTTCTACGGGTGGAGGGATAAAAACGACTACATTCGCTACATTATTAGGAGCTGTTCGTTCACAGATTAAAGGGAAAGAGGATGTTGTATTTTTTAAAAGAAGTATAATGTATGACACTATTTATAAGGCACTTACTGTTACTGTATGTGGTCTGCTTATTGTTATCTTTGTAACCATGATATTGACAATTACAGAACATGGAAAGGACTTCTTAATGATCTTATTTGAAGCAACTTCTGCATTTGGAACTGTTGGATTATCTATGGGATTGACCCCTGATCTAACACCAATTGGAAGGATTTTGATCATTTTAACAATGTTTGCGGGAAGGGTTGGTCCATTGACGATTGCTTTTGCTGTTACATTAAGAAGAACTTCGGATCCTTTTAAACGACCAAAGGGTAAAATCATGATTGGTTAAATCGGACCATAATTCAATTTATAGGAGCAATGTGAATATGAAAAAACAATATGCAGTCATTGGACTCGGTAGATTCGGCTCAGGTATTGTGAATACTTTATTACAACACGGTAATGAAGTGTTAGTAATTGATATTAATGAAGATCGAATTAATCAGTTTGCAGACACAGCTACACATGCAGTAATAGCAGATTCTACAAATGATGAAGCTTTAAAGGCTATTGGTATAGGTAACTTTGACACAGTGATTGTAGCGATTGGAAATGATATGCAATCTAGTATTTTAACAACCTTAGTTTTAAATGAATTGAAAATTGATAAAATTGTTGCAAAAGCATTAAATAAGCGTCATGGTGAAGTGTTAAAAAAAGTGGGGGCTGATTGGGTTATCTATCCGGAAAAGAATATGGGAGAAAGAGTAGCTCATCAATTAATGTCTCCAAATGTTTTAAACTTTATTGAACTCGCTCAAAATTACAGTATTGAAGAAATTAAGTTACCTTCAAAAATGGTTGGGAAAAGTTTGAAAGAATTAAACATTAGAGTAGAATTTAATTTAACTGTCATCGCTATAAAAAGCGAAGGAGTAGTTAATATCTCACCTTCTCCTGATGAAATTATACATGAAGGAGATGTATTAGTTATGATTGGAGAAAATAGGGATTTACATAGATTTTCAAATATCGAATAAGTTTTAAAAATACAATTTTAAATTAAAAATTATTTTCTCATGAGTAGCGTTTTTTAGTAAAATGTACTTATTTTTATCGTGATAAATATGTAAACGATTACCAAAAATAGAGCAACTAAAATCATTTATTTCAAGTAATCGTTTACAATAAATATTCCAAAAATCACCATTTGACGAGTGTATTTTATCATGATAAAGTTGGTCTTACGTTTAAAAACGAACGTCAAACCACGGCCATTTGGTCATGGTTTTTTATATGAAAAAAATCGAAAGGAGAATACAAAAATGAAAAAAGTTATTTTATCTTTAGTAGTTGGATGTGGATTTTCTATTTTACTGACTGGGTACGAAACGAATAAGTCAGAAGTTAATAAAAAGGTCTCTATGTTTAATCAAACTGAGGTACAAAACGTGTTATCAAGTATTGTAGCAGTTGATCAATCGAAAGAGATCGTTTGGAATCAAGCGCGCTAATTAGTAGCGAATTTTCCTAAAGATGGTCTTACGTTTAATAATGAACGTCAAACCACGGCCATAGGTCATGGTTTTTTTATATGAAAAAAATTGAGAGGAGAAAACAAAATGAAAAAAGTAATTTTATCTTTAGTAGTTGGATGTGGATTTTCTATTTTACTGACTGGGTACGAAACGAATATGTCAGAAACGAATAAAACAATTTCAACGTTTAATCAAAAAGAAGTACAAAGTGTATTAACAAATATAGTTGTAACTGGAAATTCACAACAAATCGTTTGGAATCAAGTACGATAATTATAGCAGGAAGAGGGAAAAAGAGATTTTTTTTGCCACTCATTTCTTCCTATATTTGTTGATCCATTAGATTGCTATTATTTTGAGATTCCAAATTTATAATGTAAATTTTAAAAAAAGTCTCTTTACAAATTTATCCTAAAGTTATATATTTACATTTGAAAATTTTATATTTCTCTATTTTCAAACCATAGTTGCTTAATCTTAAAAAGAGCGGGGGAACCATTTCTTTATAGGGGTGAATCCTTTTTTGTAAAGGTAGGGGTATTCTTTAATCCCGAATCCGACAGCTAACCTCGTAAGCATTTAAAGAAGGGGGTTTATTTAGTATTGTTTTTAAACACTAAGTAAAGCTTAGTGTTTTTTTGTACGTAAAAAAGTATAAATTGGCAGCGTTGCAGAGTTCACGACGTAGGTGCCAATTCTAGGAATTTAGTATAAGCGCAACTACGCCTCTGTCTTCGCCTATAGGCTCGCCAATCAACGAGTTTTCTTTATGCGTTTTTTTAGGAAAAGGGGAGAAATTTATGCATCATCCGTCCGATTATATAGAACTAGGACTTTTTATTTTAGCGATTTTTGGGATTTATTACTCAGTTGCAAATTTTAACAGCGTAAAACGAGTTTTTATTGGTAGACCAATGAGAACTGCAGAGATCCATGCTCAGCATAATAAGTTGATTTGGTTTATTGCCTTACCGATTCTTGCAGCCGATTTGTATTCATCTGTATCTTATGGACCAGAGGCTGGAATGACCGAGTTGATCGGTCTAGGGGCAAAAGCACACTGGTATATCATACCAATTACAATCGCAACTGTTCTTTTATTAGGATTACTTATTCTTTCATATATTATGGGAATATTAGCTTATCCTAGTGGTGGCGGGGCATATGCGATTGCAAAAGACAATTTCAAACCTCGATGGGTTTCGCTCATCGCTTCAAGCTCACTATTAGTTGATTATATTTTAACTGTTGCGGTTTCAGTATCTGCTGCTTTAGAAGCTGTTGCATCTGCATACCCAGCTGTTGCACCTTATGAAACAGTGTTAGCTATTTTTTGTGTATTTCTATTATTAGTTGTTAATCTTCGTGGGGTTGCAGAGTCTGCAAGAATTTTCGCATGGCCAACATTTGGCTTCATGATTTGTATGTTACTTTTAATATTTACTGGATTTTTTGATGAATTGCAACATGGTTTTGTACAGCATCATACACCTACATTTGGTACTGTTCCACAAGGTTTAAGTATTTTGCTTGTATTAAAAGCATTTAGTTCTGCATGTTCAGCTTTAACAGGTATTGAAACTATTTCAAATGCAGTACCAGTTTTTAGGGAACCTCGTCAAAAAAATGCAATTAAAACATATATAGCGCTAGGTGTTATAACTTCAATTACACTTTTAGGTTTTGCCTATCATTTATATGTGAATGGTATTTCACCTAATCCAAACGATACGATGTTATCACAATTAATAAAAGTCTATTTCGGACATGGAATACTGTATCAAGTTATCATTTGGTTTACGTTTATCATTTTAATTTTAGCTGCTAACTCAACGTTTACAGGATTTTCTCAATTGGCGGCGATTGTAGCGGCAGATGGATTTTTACCTCGAGGATTTACAAACCGAGGTGATCGTTTAGGTTACTCAAACGGAATCATCGCACTTGCTGCAGCGGCTAGTATTTTAATTATTGCATTCCAAGCGCATACAAATGCATTAATTCCACTGTACGCAATCGGTGTATTTTTATCTTTTACAATAGCGCAATTAGGTTTAACAAGAAGGTGGAAGCGGGTTAAAGGACCGAAATGGCAAGTGAAATTAGCAATAAATATTATCGGTTTAATTGTAACTTCTGTTGTTACGGTTATATTTGCAGTTACAAAATTTGCTGATGGTGCTTGGGTTGTTTTAGTTGTTATTCCGACAATAATTTTCTTCTCTTTAGCTATTTATAAACATTATCAAAATGTAGCAAGCGAATTAAGGATTGATTTAAGTTCTTTTAAACCAGAAGCAAATAAAGTTATAACAGTTGTATTAGTGTCGGGTACTCATCGTGTTGTTCACAATACATTATCATTTGCAAAAGGTATTGCTACTGAACCAATTGCAGTCTATGTAGGTTTTGATGATGAATCGATCAAAGGAATGGAAGAAAAGTGGGAAGAATGGGGTACACCTTGTCGCCTAGTCGTTTTAAAAAGCCCATATCGATCAGTATTAGCACCACTATCAAGATTCATTAAGATAATTGAAGCAAAAGAGCAAAATAGTCACGTTCAAATTGTGATTCCACAATTTATTCCTAAAAGATGGTGGCATAATCTTCTGCATAATCAAACTGCATTATTACTTCGACTTTGGTTGATTAGTCAGAAAGATGTAGTCGTTACGACAGTTCCTTATCATTTGAGAAAATAGTATTAAAAGCATGAAATGTTTATTTCATGCTTTTTTATTTGGAAGTCTTAAGAAAAATAAGTGCAAACAAAAAAAGTGAATATAAACGTTTTTAAGTTGATGAAGAATATTAAGAATTACAGTTTAAAAAGTGTTAACAAAAAAATAACTTAATATTGCTATACGAAACATACAATATATGAGGTATTAATAAAAAATAACTTTTCCTAATTAAGAATTAAAGAGGTGTGGTTATGTATTATTATCAAAACTACCGAAACTTGAATGTAAGAGATCAGAAATTAATAAGTGACGTTGAAAAAGCTATCAATGGTGAATATTCAGCAATTAGTTGCTATGCGAAATTAGCGAATTTAGTAAAGAAAGAGGAGGAACGTAAAACCATATTAGAAATAAGGGAAGATGAAATAAAACACTACAATCAGTTTGTATCAATTTATACTAGTTTAACAGGGAGAAACCCACAGCCGAAAATTACAGAAAATTGTCCTGATGTCTATATAGAAGGTCTTGAGTTTGCACTAAAAGATGAACAAGAAACAGTCGATTTTTATTTAAGTGTTTCAGACGGAACATCAAATCAATTTATTAAAAATGCTTTTAGTAGAGCGGCAAAAGATGAGCAAAATCATGCAGTCTGGTTCCTTTATTTTTACACAAAAAATAAATAGGATTAATTATAAGGAGAGGACAATGAGCATATTGTTCAAATTTAAAGAGTCAGGTGCATAATAGGCATGCAATAAACGATAGGGCGTGGGTATATGAATCTCTCATCCAAAAGAAATAGTTTCAATAGTAAAGAAGCTATACTACTTGCTGCATTTAGCTATCAAGCTTAT
This sequence comes from Bacillus sp. AFS029533, assembly GCF_002585125.1. Classification (NCBI taxonomy): domain Bacteria; kingdom Bacillati; phylum Bacillota; class Bacilli; order Caryophanales; family Bacillaceae; genus Bacillus; species Bacillus sp. AFS029533. The sequence continues at coordinate 50,766 of NZ_NUQC01000020.1, forward strand.
GTACTTTATCAAACAGGAAAAATTAATTTACCGAAAGGCTATGTGCTAAAATATACTATTTTTGCTGATGTGAATGTAGAAAATCCCACTAAAGAAGTATTTGGATTTATTGCTGAATCGAGTGAAAATGTCATCATTGCATTTAGAGGATACGCCTCTTATCCGGCAGATCTTATTGCAGCATATGATATTCTCCAAGTACCATATCCATATGTAGAAAATGCGGGAAAGACTTCTCGAGGTTTTACTTGTATTTATCAATCTACAAGAAAAAAATTATTAAAAGAAATAAATAAATTTTCAAAGAAGAAAAGCCTATTCATAACTGGACATAATTATGGTGGAGCTTTAGCAACGTTAGCTTCTTTAGATCTTGTTGTAAATACAAAATTTGAAAATATATTCGTCTATACTTTTGGTAGTCCTCGTGTTGGAAATCCAGAATTTGTTTTCAAATTTAATCAAATCGTTCGAAATAGCAATAGAGTTGTTAATATTCACGATTCTTTTGCAACATTTCCAGATAAAGTTTATCCTCCTCCATTTACAGAAGATGGAATATTTTATGAACACGTAAATACAAAGTATCCACTTTCTTTTCAGCTGAACGATACACCACGAAACGATGGGATAGGTTGCTATTTTAAAAATCTAAGTCAATTGAATCCAAATTATTCAGAAGTGTTGTGCTCAGAAAATCCTGGTTTTTGCCCCAGCTCAGAAATGTGTTTTCCGTTTCAGAGAACTTGTAACTGTCCAAAACCTTGTCCTTAAAGAAGGTGGTGTTTTATATGAAACATTCACGTAATGGAGAAGAGGTGTTCAATAGTTCAGACGCTATTTTACTTGCCGTAATGTGTCATCAATCGAATCAACTGATTGAAAATGAAAAAGGTGAAATAATCTTACCGAAAAGATTTAAACTGATTCATACAATTTACGCATTTGCAGGAGTAGAAGAACCGGAGGCAGAACCATTTGGTTTTATCGCAGAATCAAATAATGAGATCGTTATTGCTTTTAGAGGTACTGATTCATTTAAAGATAATGAATCAGATCAGGACTTATATCAAGTAGAGTATCCGTTTGTTGAAAATGTTGGCAAAACTCATCGTGGTTTTACTTGTATTTATCAATCTGCTAGAAATGAAATGATGAGAGAATTAATGAAGCTTTCACGTGATAAAAAACTATTCATAACAGGATATAGTTTAGGAGGAGCTTTGGCCGTTTTATGTTCATTTGATATTGCGATAAATACAGATTATAAAACACCATATGTTTATACATTCGGTAGTCCAAGGGTAGCCGATCCAGAGTTTGCATATCGATTCGATCAAACTGTAAAAAATAGTGTACGCATATTTAATGTACATGACATTATTCCTACGTTGCCTGCAGAATCGTATCCTCCCCCATTTACTGCAAGAGGCCTCTATTATCGACATGTAAAAAAAAATTTTCCGGTATCATTTCAACTAAATAGTATTGCTCGTAATCATTATATTGGCTGTTATTTTAATCAAATGCGTAGGTTGAATCCTGAATATGCTGCTTCATTATGTGCTAAAAATCCTGGTTTTTGTCCAAATACAAAAATCTGTGTTCCTTTTAATGGAAACTGTATTAGTAAAGATTCTAAGTAAATGGTTGAATAAAGTAAGTAAACGAAAAACAGAAGAGGCATATGTGCTCTCTTCTGTTTATTTTATTTATTTTTAAAGTGAGTTTAGTCCTATATGTGTTTTGAAAAAAGTCATATTATAATAGTTACCATGACATGATTAATGTAGGATTAACTTATCAAAAATAGTTTTTATCTATTATCAACGAAGTATAATTGAGTTTATAGGAGAGATTTGGATTGAATCGTTGGAAAATTCTTGCTTGTATTTTTGTATTAGGTATTATCAATTTTGCAGATAAGTCGGTTGCTGGATTCTCAGCTGTTCCTATAATGAAAGAATTTCGACTTTCATATGAACAATGGGGGATCGTTGGAAGTAGTTTTTTCTGGTTTTTCTCGATAGCAGGCATGGTAGGAGGAGCTTTATCAGATCGAATCGGGACAAAAAAAATGTTGGCGATGTTGGCGGTTTTTTGGTCAATTGTTCAGTTTAGTGCATTTTTCATTACTGGTTTCCCATTACTAATTTTGTCACGAGTAATGTTAGGGATAGGTGAAGGGCCTTTTTATGCAACTGCTGTCAATCATTTGAGTAAATGGTTTTCGAAAGACTCGCAAAGTTTTGCTTTATCCATTTTGAACTTAGGAAATACGATTGGAGCATTAGTATCTGCACCGATTTTAGTCGCAATCATTTCGTCTAGTGGATGGAGGATGGCATATGGCTCTTTAGGTATGCTGAGTATGATTTGGTTTATATGTTGGGTTTGGTTTGGTCGTGAAAAACCGAATGTTCAATTAGAAAAACAGGAATTAAGATCCGATTCTTTAGTAAGTAAAATTCAAGTTATGTCAATTTTACGAAAGCCAACTTTTATTTTTTCATGTTTAGCTTCCTTTTCAGCTTACTGGATGACTTCATTTAGTATTGTGTGGCTTCCTTCTTTTTTGGTACAAGCAAAACATTTCACACAAAGTCAAATGAGTTACGCCATAGCATTTATTGGGATTTTAGGAATTATTGTTAATATCATTATTTCTAGATTTGTAGATCAATTATATAAGAAAAACCAAAGCTATCGAAGATCACATGTATTCGTTGGTGGACTTTCATTGATTATTGCGGGAATACTAACTTATTTATTAACGATTATTTCTTCAACAGTAATCATAATTGCTATGTTTTCTATTATACAAGGACTATGTATTCTTATGTTTGGTCTAAGTCCTCAAATAGTAAATAGCTTATTACCTTCTAAAAAAGGATTTATGAGTGGATTAATAGTTGGAATCAGTTCTTTGGCAGGTACAATTGGTTCGATTATTACAGGGAAAGTCATACAATCTGCGGGTACAAACATTAATCTTGGATACAATCATTCAATTTTGTTAGCAACATGTTTAATGCTTATTTTTGGAGTGGCATTTTTTATTTTCGTGAGACCAAAAGAAAATTTAAACGTTAATGAATCTAAACATCAAGTGGGAGCTTGATAAATGTGCAGAAACTAAATAGGTGAAAATCAGAAAGTTATTGCTCAATTCCCTTTCAAAAGGATTGGGCTTTTTTATTTTTTACGGATAATAGTTAGTAAATGTTACTGTATTTTATTAGGGTTGAAATTTATCGTTTTTAATAATTTATTCGTTCTATTTATAGGGCTATATTATTATTCTTATTATTCTGATAATTAATTTTTAATCTATTTCCAATAATAATATTAGGAATTCTCTGATTTTCCCCCAATTTTAAAATTGAAAAATACTCATCAGACGACAAGGTTTGCATCAAAGAATTTACTTTAAAGTTGATAATGATTTCTATTTTTACACTATCAATCAAAATTCGACATGAAATCCTGAAAAACACAAGGGAATATATGTCTTTTGAACCAGCAGGTTATTCCAAAGTAGAGGACATACTAGCTAACTTAACACCACAACAAAGATCTGCATTAAATCAACTTTCAACGAACGAATCAACAGGACTTCAAATTTCATCTGATATTGATCAGAATTCAACTAAACAAACATCTGTAATTGTACAATTTGCAAATCAACCGGTAAAAGTTGCGCAAATTGAAGCAAGTATACAAGGGCAAACTTTATCTTCAAATGAAGCTGAAAATTTAATTGATCAAGATCATGATACATTTAAACAAGACGTTGATCAAATTTTAATCGATGAGAAAAATAAGAAGGTAGATTACGAGATTACTCGCTCATATAAAAATGCGTTTAATGGTGTTTCGATGAGCCTACCAGCTAATCAAATTAAAAATCTATTAAAAACAATCATTTACAAGATTAGAAGGCTCAATGAAATTAGAAGGTACAATTGATCCAGCAACGAATCAAACAAATTGGGCACTTAACCAACAAAATATAGGTGCAAAAGTAACTGTTACTTCATATGACGGAACAATCTTAGATGCTCAGTTTACGAATAAAAACGGTAGTTATGTTATAGATGGAATTAAACCTGATAATAAGCCTGCAACGATAAAAGTTGATGTACCAGGACATTTTACAATGTATAAGGATTTAGTGTTATCAGATAACGTTCGAGGTGAAGCACAAGGAAGAAGATTAGGATTCAACCTGGCTACAGCTGCAGCTGGTGATACAAATAAAGATAATGTTATTGATATTTTAGATGCTTTAAATATTCAAACATATTGGGGTACAAATAAATCAGGATCTGATTTGAACTTCGATGGGGTTGTAAACAAAAAAGATATGGATTATGTAATTAAAAACTTTGGTTTACAAAATAATACGGTACCAAATTCACCAAAAGCTAAGACTTCATATAAAGGCGTAACACTTGAAGATGTATTAAATCAATTAGGTTTAAAGTAAGAGTACAGATTACTTCTGAAAAAAGCATATATCGATAAGAAAATAATAAAAACATTATAATTTAATTAAAAAACTATCATACTTTTTNNAAAAAGTATGATAGTTTTTTTGTAAAAAAAGGAAAATCTAAATCTTTTTGATTTTTAAGCAAAAAACGTCAAATTCCCCCAAATTGAAATTGTCGAAAATTTCATATATTTCACATAAAAATCGTGTTTTAATAGGGTTTTCTGACGCCAAAACGAATAAACTGCCAAAATATCCTATTTTTTGCTGTTTTTCTACAAAAAAATAAGATGAATAATCGCTAAATTTCCCCAATACAAGATAAGCAGAACATCAAGTAATATTTAAGTAAATTAAGTGTTAAGAAAAATCTTAATACTTAAATTTTCTGTAAAATCTTTACAGTAATTGTAATACTGGGGGGGAAACCATGAAAAAGAAAAGAGTATCTAGTAAGGTGCCAACTAAAAAAATAATGTCGATTTTTGCGTTAAGTTCGATGTTTTTAAATGTTGTGGTACCTCATAGTTTCGCAAGTGTAAATACTGCTGAAACGAAGCTAAATCAGCAAGGTTTATCTAGTAATACCTTTGATGCAAAAGAAGTAAATCGTATTCTTGACGGGCTTACACCAGAGCAAAAAGCAAATATTAATAAGCTTACTGGTGCAGATAATACTGAAAAAATCCGTGTAGACAAAAAGGATTTAATCGGTTCAAAAAAGATTAATGTTATTGTTCAATTTAAACAAGATCCAGCTAAAATACAAATCATTAAGCAATCTTTAGCTAATGGTGGAGCAACTGCAAGTAGTCAAGCGTTTAATAGTGAATATACCGAAGCAATCAACAAGGTTAAAGATTCACATGCAAATTTTAAGAGCTTTTTAAATACTCAACCTAAAACTTCTATTGTTGGCGGGAAAACTGTAAAAACAGAAATCAGTATTACCCGAGAATTTACAGATGCATTTAATGGAGTTGCTTTAACCTTACCAGCGAATTTAGTTCAAAAGCTTGCAGAAAGTCCAGACGTTGCGTCTGTTTGGTCTCAAGTAGAATATTCTTTACCTGATGAAGGCAATTCTCAAAAATCAGCGACAGCTACATCAGCTGGCAAGCCAACTTCAGCACTTTCCCATTTAGGGATTGATAAGCTTCAAGCTGAAGGGAATACAGGTATTATTAAAACAGGTCCACGTGCGGGCCAAAAGGTTAAAGTGGGTGTATTGGATACAGGAATCGATTACAACCACCCTGATCTTTATAAAGTAACACATGATGAAAATGGAAAATTATATGGTGGTCATGACTTTGTAAATAATGACGGAATTGATGCAACAGGAAACATTAAGTATGTGGATGACCATGATCCAATGGAAACAACTTATGATGATTGGGTAGCTGATAAGGCGAGTTCAAATCCAGTTTGGGGAACACCACCTTCAGATTATAAGCCATATATTACTTCACATGGAACACATGTTTCCGGTACGATTGCAGCAAATACGACGAATAATAACGATGTTTATTCGGCAAATGGGGTAGCACCTGATGTGGCTCTTTATGGTTATCGTGTATTAGGACCAGGAGGACATGGAACAACGGAATCTGTACTAAGTGGTATCGATCAAGCTACAAAAGATCATATGGACGTAATTAATCTATCTCTTGGTGCAAATATTAATGATCCATTATACCCAACAAGCATTGCGATTAACAATGCTACTTTAGCTGGAGTCGTGTGTGATGTTGCTGCAGGTAATGCTGGACCTGGGCAAGCTACAGTTGGTTCACCAGGATCTTCAGCACTAGCAATTACTGTAGGTGCAAGTACAGTCCCTGAAGAAATTGCAACAATGACTGTTAAGAATGGTTCAGTTTCCTATAAATCACGTTTATTTGGTAAAAACTTTTCACAAGCAGACGATGTTTATAAAGGTCAAACACTTCCAATCGTTGATGTTGGGTTAGGAAGTGAAGCAGACTATAGTGGAATTGATGTGAAAGGTAAACTGGTTCTAGTAAAGCGTGGCGTAGACTATTTATCAACAAAAATGGCAAATGCTAAAAATGCTGGAGCAGCGGGTATGATTATCTGGGATAATACGGATGATAGAGATAGCCAAGGTTACATTCCTAGTTTCTTAGGTGTTAGCATGGATAATGTTTATTCTATTTCACTAACTCAAGAACAAGGACAAGCTCTTTCTGATGCGATTAAAAAGGACCCAAAAGCGGCTAATATTACGTTCCCTTCTACTCTAGATGCATCTATTACTAAGAGCGGGGATGAATTAGCAAGCTTTAGCTCAACAGGCCCAGTTAAAGATTGGACAATTAAACCAGATGTAGTTGCACCTGGAGTTGATATTTCTTCAACAGCTCCATACGATATTTGGGAGCCAAATGCAGCACATGATTATAAACTTGGATATCAGATTATGTCTGGTACATCAATGGCAACTCCTCACGTTGCTGGAATCTCAGCTTTAATTAAAGCTGCACATCCAGATTATACACCGGCTGATGTCAAAACAGCATTAATGAATACTGCAAAAGATATTAACACAGATTCAAAGACTTATAGTGTCTATCAAGTAGGAGCAGGACGTGTTGATCCATCACGTGCTATTAAAGAAAATGTAAAAATTCAAGTTTTAGATAAAACCGTTACATTTGATAATCTAGCAGATAACTCAACAGCACATGAAGTAGATAACATTACAGGTAGCATGTTTTTTGGTTTTAAAGGTAGAGGAGAAGGTGCAGCGAATGGTTCTGATGATGTAGTTTCTTCAAAAGATTTTAACGTTTCTAACGAAGGAACTAGCAGTAAAACATTTAATGTAAGTACGGAATTTATTACTTCAAAATTTGCTGGGTCGAATAAAGTAGGACCAGGAACAGGAAATGATGTTAAAATTGATTTTTCGGTTGATGGAAATAACGTGAAATCGATTAATGTCGGGGGAGGAAGTACAGTTAAAGCCACGGCAAAAATAACAGTTCCGTCAAATTCACTTGAGGGTACTTACGAGGGATATATCCACTTAATAAATGCAGCGGACTCATCGGAGACTTATCGAATTCCATTTACAATTACAGTTGCGGAAAAAGGAATTAATACGTTTAATGTTGCGATAAAAGCTGCGGCAGAAGGAAATATTTCAGCTTATAATGTTTCATTTAACAACGAAATGGAAAACTGCTATATTGTTGTGAAGGATAAAGATGGGAAATATATAGGTGTAACAAACACATTATCAAGCGGTAGAAATTTTATCCCAGGTGTCCAATATGGCCCACTATTAACTCTTTTTAATGGATGGTATCTTCCATTTACAAAGACATACGATGGAACATATGACGAATCTGGTATTGCAGATAAAGTGGAAGTACTAAAAGAAGGTAGTTACTCTCTAGAGATGATTGCTACTGGTAAAGATGGAAAACGTTATACAGCGGAAGATACGCTCTATGTTGATGGTACTCCGCCGACTATGACGATGGATTCTGACTCAAAACCAGGAATCTATGAAATCGATACGACAGGGTACCTACCTGGACAAGAAATTAAAGGATTTAATGGTACGGTTTATGACTCGAACGTAGACGTGATGAAAAATAATGGAGAAACATCAGTACCTAGGCTTACGGATGGCAAACCTGTTCCTGTTGATCAAGGGTTGAATATTGTCACTGGTTATCAAGACAGTCAATTCCCAACAGTTTACTTCAATACAAATGCGAAAGGTCGTTTCCACTTTGGAGTGACGAAAGAGGACTTAGCCAATAAACTGGGTAGTGATTTTATAATTGACCCTACAGATTATTCGGGTGAAAATGATTATGAGATCAATCAACAAACTTATTACTTTATTAAAAAAGGAAATCCTTACGTTACCTTAACTTCATCTAATGGAGTAGATGCAGGACCAGGTAACAAAGATAAAGTAGTTGTCGATCCGAATAAACCATTCAAAGCAACAATCGCAACAAAATATGGTGTCGGAATGACTGGTGGTAAATTTTTACTGAATGACAATGGTGTGTACCAATTCTCTAATATCCGATTAACAGATGAGTATAAAAATTATCTAATTAGTAAAGGAATCGATCCAACTACCGTTCTTACTATAGGTCAACCATATACACATCAATTTTATCAAGTTGGAAAAACAACAGATATCACAATTTCAAATATAGGTTCAGCCGGTGCTCTTGATCATGATATGCCGATTATTGAGGCAGATGTAACTTATACAAACCTTGATCCTGTAGTAGGAGAATTTCCATATGACTTGTTGCAAGCGAATTTAACATTGTCAGGAACAGATACAAGGGTTGCGTGGTTCCCAGTTGATATACCTTATGTAAGACAGTTCACTTCTTTAATTAGAGGTCGTGTAGCAGCGGAATCTTTCGCAAGAAACAACATTAATAACAACTATCCACAATTCACTGTTGATTCAGGTGCGAAGGTAACGGCTACAGATGCAAATGGTAAAAAATTTACAACAGATCAACCGACAACAGCTAATAATACAATGGCTTATGCGTTTATCAACCCATATTATGCTTTGACAGCTGATGTAAGTGACAAGCCATATTCTTTGGAAGCAAGTGTACCAGGACATTTTAAAGGATATGCAAAAACACCTGTGATTGGTCAAAACAAATTCGGTTATCAATCAGGTACAGTAAAAGATCTTCCGAGTCTCTTCCCAATCCTTTTAGGGGGAGATGTAAATAGTGACGACGTCATCGACATGAAGGATTTACTGCAAGAAATTAGTGTTTATTACCAGTATAAAAATATTTTAAGTTCACCACCAGGTACATTGAATACGGTGGCAAACAAAACGGCATTCTTAAACACAAACCGAAATGCTGATATTTATTGGATTAAACCAACAGGATTTGGTTATGGAATTGACTATAATGACTTCTATTATATCTTTAAAAACTTTGGTACAAAAAATCAAAGTGCGATTGATGCAGGCTTAAGTGTTCCAGATACTCAACTAACAGTTGATAAAGATACGACGATCACAACGGATTATGCCGGTTCAATTACGTTAAATGCTGGTGACACATTACAGCAAGTTATGCAAAAACTTAATTTTGCAGGTCCAGCTCAAGCAGTATCAACAACACCTAAGTTACAAGACTTGCAAAATGGAGCAACGATTTCACTTTCTCCATCAAGCACGATGATCGTTGATGATTTAGTGTGGAGAAAAGCAATTACAAAAGTTATGCTAGGATCAACTGATGTAACTGATAAAGTAACAATTAGTCCGGCTTACACGTATTATGATGCAAATGGTGTAAGTCAAACAATGCCTTCAAAAATTACGTTACCGGGTTCATTATTCCCGACGGCAACGAATTATACTATTACAGTGAAGGCAACAGGTTACCAAGATGTAACGAAAACGTTAACAGTATCAACGGTGCCAATTCCGACGCCAGCGATTCCAATTATCACAGACCCAACAGTAGCGCATATTGGGAATGATTTAACATTATCTTTCCAAGAAGATGCGAACTGGCGAAATGGAATCAATAAAGTAATTATGACCACTAATAGCGGTAAAACTGTGGATATCACGAATTTAATCAATCCAGACACAAATCAAAAATATTACGACATTAGCAAACCAGGGAAAATCACGTTTAATGCAAAAACATTTATGACGGATTCTACTCTTGATCCAAATAATACTTCAACATTTAATCAAGCGACAATCAATCCTGGTGGTAAAAATTATTTACCTCAGCTTTACAAATTTACAATTGGCTCGACAGGTACAGATGGAACAGTTTATCCAGATACTATAGCAGGTTCTGACCCAATTTACACTGCGCAACAGCCTGTTGGTTATAGTATAACATTTGACAGTCAGGATGGCTCAGCCCCTAAGTCGATGGCAGTAGGATACAAACCGAGCGCAAGTCGTTCGAATGGTCCGAATAGTGATTTAGTAAGTTTTTATAGTCCTGCACCAACAAGACCGGGATATAAGTTTCTTGGATGGTATAATGAACCTTCTTTAAAAACAGTATGGGATGCAGGTCCAATAACTGCAGACAAGACTGTTTATGCGAAATGGCAAATGAATACGACTCAAAGCTACTCACCAGTTGATAAAGCGAATCCGGATGGATTAAAATTCGACGGAAGTAACGGAGGGGTTTCTGGCGTTGGTTGGATATTAGGAGAAGGCGATTTAAAAATCAATATTCCTGACTATTTAACAAATGTTTCTTGGTTAACATCTAAGGACAAGATTGCCAATATCGAGGCAACATTCTATCAGATGAAGAGCGATGGTTCAAGGGAAACAACACCAACGGTCTATACGTTAGATCCAAGTACCTATGACTTGACGTCAAACGGTAATAACGGAATCCTTTCCTTTAAAACAGCAACTCATGATCAAGCTGTTCAAGCAGGTCAAACGAAATTAGGTGAGAAATTTGCCTTTAGTGAGATGCCAACGTTATCAAATGCAGGGGCGATTAAAGGATATAATATCAAACTAACGTCATCAACAGGGGAAGTAGTCACGATCCCTAATATTCAACTAGGATATAGACGTCATATTGACTTGAACGGTGGATCCTTAAAGAGTGCAAAAGACTTATTCTTTGCCGATACACTTGTCAATGGTTTGGCGACAGCACCGAATATGAGTACAGGTTCTTCTCATGTAGTAAATGGAAATCTGACTATTAGTTCAAATCTGTATCTAGATGCAGCTAACTCAATTGATAAGATGTCTGATATTTCAATGGATAATGGTAAATTTATAACGGATAATGCAACTTACTATTTATGTTGGAATAAGGTACCACCAACGGTTAATAAAGATGTTGCTGGAAACATTGTAGGAAGCGACATTACGTTAACATTTAATGATGATGGAACTTGGAAGAATAATATCAAAGCAGTGAAAATCGGTGCTAAAACTTTAGAACTAAATAAGGATTACACGATTTCGAATAATAGTATTACCCTTAAGGCTGCTCTTTTCACGAATGCACAAAAGTTCAATGTGACGATTGTTTCAGAAGGGTATATAGATGTAAATGTAGTTGACCAAGTTGTCGGCTATACGGTTACGTTTAATTCAAATGGCGGAGATCCAGTTCCAGCTCAAATCGTCGACAGAAGTGCGACGAAACCATTCGATCCATCAAAAGCTGGATACAAGTTCTATGGATGGTATATCGATCAAGATCTAACAATACCATATGATTTTGATAATATTGTGACAAAACCAATTACACTTTATGCAAAATATGCTTTAGCAGGATCTTTTGTAACAGCAGATACAACGGATAATGCGATCGGGAACAATATCGTATTAGAGTACAGTGATAAAGATTGGGCAAATGCGATTACTGACATCACACTTAACGGAGTTACAATAGACGGATCGAAATATACTGTCGATAAAGAGAATCGTACAATTACTCTAGATAAGAGTCTATTCTCAAGAGCGAGAGATTATCAGATTTCGATTAAGGCTACTGATTACGCTGATGTATCATTAGTTCAAAAATTAGTAAATGGATATAATGTACATTTCGTAGTACCAGGTGATGCACCAGCTGAAGTAAAAGAAGCAACGAAAGATCAAATTGTAGCACGAAGAATCACAGCACCAACTGTTCATGGTTATGAATTAACTTGGTTTGCGGATCAAGATTGCACAATCCCTTGGGATTTCACAAATTCAATTTACTCAGCAAAAACGCTTTACGGAAAATGGAAACCAGCAAAATACACTGTCATCTATGATACACAAGATGCTGGATTAGTTGTTTCGGCGAAAGCTGAATACAACACATTACTAGACGAAACAAAACCAACAAGAACGGGTTACACATTCCTTGGTTGGTATAAAGATGCAGAAGGTAAAACACCATGGAACTTTGCAACAGACAAAGTATCCGGAGATATGGTTTTATATGCAAAGTGGAGTATTAACTCTTACACAATTCACTTTAACAGCAATGGCGGCAGTCAAGTGGCTGATAAAACTGCAAACTACAATAGCAACATTTCTTTACCAAAACCAACAAGAACAGGTTACACATTTGTTGGATGGTACACTGATGCAGCATTAAAAACGCCAGTAGGCCCAACTGTAACATTAACAAACAACATTACATTGTATGCGAAGTGGAGTATTAACTCTTATTCGATCCATTTCAATAGTAATGGTGGTAGTCAAATTGCAGACAAAACTGCAAATTACAATAGCAAAATCACTTTACCAAAACCAACAAGAACAGGTTATACATTTGTTGGATGGTACAAAGATTCTGCATTAAAAACGTCTGCAGGTTCATCAGTAACATTAACAAGCAATATCACACTTTATGCAAAATGGAACATAAACAAATATACTGTTAAATTTAATTCTGTTGGAGGCACAATTTCGACTAGAACTGTAAATTACAATTCAACGATTAGCCAACCAGCATCACCAACAAGAAAAGGATATACATTCCTTGGATGGTATAAAGATGCATCTGGAAAAGTAGCTTGGAATTTCGCGAAGGATAAAGTGACTACAAACACTACGATTTATGCGAAATGGGTAGCTAATCCAGCAAAACCAACAAATGTAAAATTAACAAAATCAGGTTTATCTTCTGTAAAATTAACATGGTCTAGTATATCGGGTGCTGCGGGTTATGAGATTGTTAAATCAACTTCAAAAACAGGCACATTTGGTCACTTAACAAATGTAACAAAAACAAATTACACGAACAGTGGATTAACAAGAGGTAAAACTTACTATTACAAAATTCGTTCTTACAAATTGGTTGGATCGAAAAAAATCTACAGCGATTGGACAAGTGTTATAGCGTTCAAACGATAATAAATAGTAGGACAAGGTTTCTCAGGTAAAAACAAGTCAGAACGGGGTGTTTAGGATATTTAATAATTGAATAAACACCCTTTCGTAAAAAACGATTGATCATCTTTTTTAAAAACAAACTTTCCCTTAAAAATATAAAAGACAAGAATACGTAAAAATCAGTATTCTTGTCTTATTTTTTTAAATTGGCATAAATCATGTATAGAATACAATTGAATATAAGACTTATCATTACGCATTTTGATGCAAGATATGTTAATAATAAGAATGAATCGATTTTCTGGAATCATAAATAGATAATTCACCAACAAGTTATAGTTTTAGTTTTCTTAAGGAGTAGTTGAAGAATGAATTTTGATCAAATGGAACATATTGTAACTGCAGCAAAAGAGATGTCAATCACGAAAGCTGCAGAAAAATTATTTATCTCTCCTTCTGGAATGAGTCAATCCATTACTCAATTAGAAAATGAGCTTGGCATAAAAATTTTTAACAGATCGAAACAAGGAGTTACACCAACTTTTGAAGGGAAAATTGTATTATCAAAAGCGATTATTTTATTAAGTACGATTAAAGAGCTTAATAAAGAAATAGATGATATTAAGAATAGAAGCAGCAATCATTTAAAAATCTTAACGGCACCTACTTTTTCAGCAATTCTTCAAGAAACGATGATCAAGTACAATGAGAAAAATAGTGAAATTACATTTGATGTAGTTGAAGAAAACCCTGCTTATATGATTCAGAATTTCAGTAAGCAAGATTATGATATTGCACTGATTCCTTGTACAATCGAAGAATTAAAGAAAGAAAAATTTATTGGTTTTGAACATTTAACAAAAGGGCATATTTGCATCGCGGTCGGTAAGAAATCTCCGTTTTATTCTTATGAATTTGTCACACCAAACGAACTAACGAATGAAAAAATTGTTATGTATAAAAACTCTGACTATAAGACATTGCAAAAAATCTCTAAACTGAATCCCAAAAATGTAGTCCTTCAAACAAATAGAAGTAGCTTGCTTTATGAACTTGTGAAAGAAAGCCAAGCCATTTTATATTTACATAATTTTTCAATAAGAAATCGTCCGATCGTTTTAAATGGTGACATTAAAATTATTCCATTAAAGGAAGAAACGTTTTTCGATTTAGATTTTTGGTTGATATACCTACAATCAAAAGGATTATCAACACTTGCGAAAGATTTTATGGATGAATTTAAATTGCAGTTTAAAAATAGTATTTAAAAAAGATAGTGAAGCCAGCATAACAACTGACTACACTATCTTTTTTTTAATTATTCTTCAAGTTGAGACTCTGTTCCAATTGCTCCTGTACTTAATATAGTAACGGTCACTTTCGGTTTGATTTCAATAGTAGGATATTCCTTTTGCCAATTTAGTTTTCGCCATTCTTCTGGCTGATGTTCTTTTAAATATCTTCCAATACCAAGCACATCACTATTAGCAACCTGTATTTCTTTGATTACCTCTTTAGCTCTTTTATTTAAATCTTTCTTAATAATGGACCACATTTCTTTTTCTTGTAACATTTTAATTGATGTAATTCCGTCTATTCTAACAAATGCATCAACTTTTAAATTTACTTTTATTTTATCTTTAGAAGTCGTAATAGAGAAATTATTTCTAGGTCTAATGATTTCATAAGATATTGTATTGTATGGTGCTTCATATTTTTTAGGAAGCTTTGTAATAAAATGGCCGGTATTTCCATATTTACCCATCAGCATTAAAAGAACAGGAGATTGTTCAGAAGTTATGAAATGACCAGTATAGCTAGCATTATGCATTAGTCCTGCACCAACAACTTCTACTCGTTTATCTGATACATCTACAACTGGGATTGTGAAATCAATTCCATCTTCAGAACTATAAGTAAAAATATTAAATAACTCCATTTTTTGAGCGATGGAGGTTGACTCGGCATTATCAATTGTATCCCTTAATATAAATGACAATGGTTTTGAACCAACGGTTTTTAATGCCAAAACGTTTTTTGCAGGTTGCTTATTTGTAATAGCGACAGATACATTTATATTTGAAAATGTTCTACGCCGAAAGGTACTTAAAAGATGAATAAATTTAGTTTTCGAGAAATCTTCACCTAATAATATAACCCTCGTTTTTGATGTCGTTATATCTCCGGGTAAAAATGATTGTATTTCCATCCCAGCATGAGATACTGAATTCTGTATAGATTTAACAGATTCATTTTGGAAATCGAAGACGCCAGCTCCTCTTCCGATAATATCAAGTATTAGTGCATTCACCTCAATTTTTTTATCTTGATCGATATCAATACTAATCCCATTTACTAATGTTTTTTCTGTAATGGTTCTTGAATCCCAGCAACCAGTAGCTACTAAAAGAAATAAAAATAAACAAATAATGATTATTGACTTGCGAATCAACTGATTAGCCCCCTAACTTTATTAATTAGGAACAATAGGCATGGAATAATAATAATAAATAATGGGTCTAAATAACTACCGAAATTTACAATTGTTTCTCTTCTGATTAGATGGAAGGAAACTAACGGATAAAAAGCAAATACTACTATAATGATGAAAAGTAATATGCTTTTCCTATTTTTTACAATTAATGAAAGTCGTTTATGTACATCTTCACTAACGATATAAATATAGCTAACTACTGTAGCACAAATGACAATTGTCCATAAGCTTAAAAATATCGTATCTAAACTTTCAATCATTTTCGAGTGATAGGTTTTAAAAATATATAGAATGGGGTCTATGATATAACTATTTTCTTTGTTACTTAATCGAATATAGGAAGTAATAATAATAAAGGTATAAAAAATTGTCGTAAAGAAATTTGCAAATGTTAAAGTAAATAATTTCTTTTTTGTATCTTGAAAGTTTGGCGCTATAAATAAAAAGATTTCAAAACCTAACATTTCAAGAAATGATGAATATGCACCGGAGCCAATCTTTTTTATTGGATATTGGCCAATAGGTAATATTCTGCCAATATGAACATTATCATAAGCAGATAGTAAAAATAAGATAAAGATTAGAAAGATAAAAGTACAAAGTACATATGTTCTAGCAATTGTTAGAATGTCATTTTTCGCAACAATATACGCTGTTAATAAAAATAAAATGAGTATAAGCCAAGACGGGCTTTTAGGAAAAATCCATATCGTGATAATATCTGAAAATCTCATCGATACTACAAGCACAACATACAAAAAATAGACGTAATAACAAATATTTATACATGTTCCAATGAATGGATTCGTTATTATTTTTGTATAGTCAGTAAAACTTTTGTCTGGAAATTTTTTATATAAACTATAATAAAGAAGTATTAAAATTTGAACAATCATGCCACCTACTAGAGTTGAAATCCATCCGTCATGGCCAGCAACTTTATACATATTATTAGGAAAGCTAGTTATAGCAACACCGAATTGCGTAAATATAATTAAATAGAATAGGTGTTTATTATTAATCATGACGATTTCCCCTTTCTATTTTTAAAAAGAACAAACTCAGAGAAACCTGGATTTTCAACATATCGAAAACTAAAGGCTTTAATTTTTGATAGGTGAGCAAAAATCATAAAGACGCCTAAGCTAATTCCGATAAATCCAAAAATTGATGCAAGGATTAAGAGTGGTATCCCCATGATTCGTGCTGCAATCGACATTTCCCTTGATGGAAGTGAAAATGATGCAATGGCAGTGACTGCAATCACAACAACCATAGAATTTGAGATTAAATTCGTTTGTACAATAGCCGTCCCAATAACAATTGCTCCGACAGTACCAATTGTTGATCCGATTGGATTTGGGAGTCTTAAAGGTGCTTCCTTCAAAAGCTCTAAAATAATAATCATTGTTAAAGCTTCGATCAATGGTGGAAGAGGGACATTTTCAATTGATAGTTTTAAAGTATAAAAAATAGAAACAGGTAAAATATTCGAATGATAAGTGGTAACTGCGATATAAATTGAAGGTATTAATACTGCGATCCAAAATGCGAAAATTCTTAAAGAATAAAAAAATACTCCAAAAAGCCATCGGAAATTAAAATCTTCTGTACTCCGAAAATAACCATAAATATCATAGGGAAATAATAAAGCGTTAGGGTCATTATCAATTATAATAGCAGGCTTTCCCGTTATTAAATGACGAATTGTACGATCCGGCCTTTCAGTGTACATCACTTGTGGAAATATAGAAGTCGGATACTCTTCTATACTATTTTGAATATGAACAGCCTCAATCATTTTTTTAGGTTCAACTTGTCCACTTAACTCAAGCTTTTTAATTTTTTGCTCAATTGTTTTAATCATTGATTGAGGAGTGATATCGTTCAAATAAATAATGGAAAGCGATATAGGATATTTTTTACCAACTGTTATATTTTTTATGATTAGCTCCTTTGTACGTAGTCTTTTTCGAATTAAAGTTGAATTAATTTTAAGACTCTCAACAAAACTGTCATGAGGACCTAGTGAAACTGTTTCAGTACTTGATTCTGTGATAGAACGATCGCTATTATTACTAGGTGCAGAATAGGATTTGGCTTTATTTTTATTGTTATCATTAAAAACAATGACATTTCCCGAAAGAATGGCTTGTATACATTCATCAAGAGTATATGCATCATCAGAATCTAATATAGTCGTGATGATTCGACCTGAATGATCTTTTGAAACTAATCGTTCTAATATATGTGTTTGAATAACCTCTGAATCGATCATTGTATCTAGATAACATAAATGAAGAGTTACTTCACCAATTGAATATTTTTTATATTTAAAATCTGAACTTGAATGAAATTCGTTTTGTACTTCCTCAAGCATGGAGGTTTTTTCATTTACTTCCATTTAAACCAACTCCTTAAAAACTCCGCAATGAATATAAGTATTATTCCCTTTTGTAAATTGGATATGTATGGAAATTGATCTTGTAGTTACTAAAGTCTTTAAATATGAATATTTATGATCATTAATAGATTGTAAATTAATTAAACTCTATATTTCATAGTTCTGATTAAGATGTCTGATTATTCAATCTGGGCATTTTTTTAGTATTCAAAACATAAATTTTTAAAGTATCTCATATAAAAGAAAGCTTAAATTAACTATTGCTAAAGTATTAAATACTTTATGAAATGTTTTTTACGGAAGGGGTTGAGAACACATCATGCATATAATTGGTAAAGGAATACCCCGAAAAGAGTCTTTCGAAAAAGTTACTGGCTATGCAAAATATACGGACGATTTTGAAGCAAATGATATGCTTCATGCTCAATTAGTAACAAGTCCATACGCGCATGCGATCATTAAAAATATTGATGCAACTGAAGCTCTAAACGTGCCAGGTGTCAGAAAAATAATATTTGGTGAAAATCTACCTTTAGTTGGAGAAGGAATACTTGATCGTCATCCAATTGCATTTGACCGTGTTCGATTTTTTGGTGA
Source organism: Bacillus sp. AFS029533 (assembly GCF_002585125.1). Classification (NCBI taxonomy): domain Bacteria; kingdom Bacillati; phylum Bacillota; class Bacilli; order Caryophanales; family Bacillaceae; genus Bacillus; species Bacillus sp. AFS029533. Next base: position 69,637 of record NZ_NUQC01000020.1, read on the forward strand.
AGTAGTTGCAATCGTTGTAGCAGATACAAAGTATCAAGCAAATCAGGCTGCTAGTTTAGTGAAAGTACAATATGAATTACTGACTGTTGTAAATTCTCCGTCGGAAGCACTTAAACAAAATGCTCCTCTTTTACATCCTAACCTAGGAGAATATGAAAAAACAGAAGGGGTTTACCCAGAGCCAGGAACTAATATAGCTACAAGAATTAAAATTCGAAAAGGCGATTTTAACAAAGGTTGGAGAGAAAGTGAAGTAATGGTTGATGAGAGTTTTGCTTTTAGACCATCAGATCATGCTGCAATGGAGACAAGATGTTCATTTGCGCAAATACATCATGATGGCACTATTGAGATTACTACTTCTTCACAAAGCCCTTTTATGGTAAAGGATTTGATTGGTGATTATTTTGGAATAAAACCTGGAAAAATCATTGTAAACACGCCTTTTGTTGGTGGGGGATATGGTGGAAAAGGGGCAGTCCAGTTAGAAATTTTAGCTTTTATTGCTTCACGAGCTGTAAATGGCAGATTAGTAAAAATATTAAATAGTCGTGAACATGATATGCTTTCCTCGCCAGTGCATATTGGCCTTGAAGCGAATGTAAAACTAGGATGTACAAAAGAGGGAATGCTCAAGGTTGCAGAGATTCAATTTTTATGGGATGGCGGAGCGTATGCTGATAAATCAATTGATTTAACACGGGCGGGAGCAGTTGATTGTACAGGTCCTTACAATATCGAAAATATTTGGTGTGATTCTTTTTGTATGTATACAAATCATCCATACCCAGCACCTTTTAGAGGTTTTAGTCATTCGGAAGTACATTTTGCATTTGAAAGAGCGATGGATATTCTTGCTAGGAAATTAAATATGGATCCTATTGAACTAAGAGAAAAAAACGCAATTAAACCAGGTGATCAAACGCCTACTCAAGTTGTATTAAATTCTAGTACTGTGGGTAATCTTCCTAAATGTATTGAAAAAATGAAAGAATTAATCAATTGGGAGGAAGGTCAGGTTATTGACATAGGAAATCATAAATTGAGAGTAAAAGGAATTAGTTGTTCTTGGAAAACTTCTACTATTACACCAAATGCCAGCTCAGGTGTGATATTGATCTATAACGCTGATGGTAGTATAAATTTAATGTCTGGTGTTGTAGAAATCGGTCAGGGCACGAAAACGATTCTTGCTCAAATGTTAGCAGAAATTCTAAAAATGGACGTAGACGATATTCATGTTCAAATGAAGATTAATACATTAAATACACCTGAGCATTGGAAAACTGTTGCAAGTAGAGGGACATTCATGGCAGGTAGAGCATTGCTAGCAGCTGCCGAAGATTTAATTCGTCAATTAAAAGATATAGCCTCATTTGTATTGCGTGCTCCTGTTGAGGATTTAGAGGTTGGTTATGGTAAAGTATTTTTAAGAAGTGAACCAAATAAAAATATAGCGATAAAAGATATCGCTTATGGATATACATTTCCAAATGGAAACTCGATTGGTGGACAAATAATTGGAAGAGGACACTATATTTTAACTGGCTTAACTTATCTAGATCGAGAAACAGGTGCTGGAAAACCAGGACCAGAATGGACGGTTTGTGCACATGGTGTAGAAGTAGAAGTCGATTTGAAAACATATGAATATAGGATTCTTAAAGCCGTTACAGCAGTTGATATTGGCAAAGTACTAAATATTAAGACGGCAACTGGTCAAGTTAAAGGTGCAATGAGTATGGGATTATCTTTTGCCGGAAGAGAAACCTTTTATTTTGATGCGCATGGGAAGGTACTAAATCCGCAATTACGAACTTATCGACCAATTAGGTTTGGTGAGAATCCTAAATATGAAGTTGCATTTGTTGAAACACCACAAGTGGATGCAGTATTTGGTGCAAGAGGGGTAGGGGAACATGGTTTACTAGGGATGCCAGCTGCTCTTGGAAATAGTCTTTCTACTGCAATCTCGGCTGAAATTAACAATTTACCAATTATCCCAGAACTATTATGGAAAGTAAAAGAAGGTGGGGTATAGTTTGTTATCTTCTAATATAGATTACTATAAACCAACGACCATTAAAGAAGCATTGGAGCTTTTTTATTTTTTAAAAGCTAAAAACCAAAGGCCAATCTATTATGCAGGTGGTACAGAAATCATAACACTAAGTCGACTAAATCTGGTTGAAACAGATGCCCTTATCGATATTAAAGAGCTAAAAGAGTGTCAATTATTTGAGTTTAATGAGAGCTATTTAATATCAGGTGCTGTAATCTCACTTACTGAGATTGAAGAAAAAAACTTATTTCCATTACTTTCTAAAACATCTATGGAAATAGCTGATCGTACGGCAAGAAATAAAATTACTTTAGGTGGAAACTTATGTGGTCAAATTTTTTACCGGGAAGCAATTTTACCATTTCTTCTTTGTGATAGCCAAGTAGTTGTTGCCGGGTACAATGGTGTAGAAGCTTTTCCAATCGAACAAATCTTCAATCAAAACTTACAACTCCAAGACGGTCAAATTCTAATTCAACTATTAACCGAAAAGAAATATATCAATCTACCATTTATGAGCATAAAAAAACGTCAGCAATGGGATACGGGTTATCCACTGCTGTCCATCGCATCTATTAAATCTGATAATCAATTGCGTTTTGCTTTTAGTGGACTATGTCCTTTTCCGTTTCGATCAAAGCAAATGGAAGCCGAGCTAAACAATACGAACTTGAGTGTAGAAGAAAGAATACAAAAAGCAATTCAATTCATTCCCGGTGAAGTACTTGACGATGTTGAAGGTTCAAAAGGGTTCCGACTATTTGTACTAAAAAACACTATAGAAGAGATAATGAACTCAATGGAGGGAAGGTAATGGACCAGTCTCCAAGCAAAAAACTAAGTGTTTCTTTAAGTATTAATGATGAAATTCGACAAGTGGAGATCCTTCCAGTTGATTCTCTCCTTTATGTGCTACGAACTAAGCTTGGTCTCACAGGTGCAAAGCCAGGCTGTTTAAATGGAGATTGCGGAGCCTGCTCAGTCGTTATGAATGGTACTGTTTATAAATCATGTATAATGCTTGCCATAGAGGCAGTTGGACAAAAAATAACAACAATTGAAGGGTTAAAAGATTCACCTATACAAAAAGCATTTGTTGAAAACTTTGCGTTTCAATGTGGTTATTGTACTCCTGGATTTATTATGAATTGTCATTCTCTTTTATTAAAGCATCCACATCCAACATATGAAACGATGAAAGAATGGTTATCCTCCAATATATGTAGATGCACATGCTATGAAGAAATTGAAGAAGCTGTTTTATCAGTTATAGAGAATAGAGAAAAACCAATGAGTAATGAGTTAGAAAAAGACGAATAGTGATCTTTTAACTCACCGGTGTTGACGATGTTGAGTCACTAGCTTTCCTTTGTGTAAAGAAGAAAATAAACGAAATGACTGAAATTGCCATAAGAAAAACTTGGGTATCAGTAGGTCTTACTGTAGGGATATCTGTTAAAGACATAATCACCATTCCTTTATTTACTAAATATTCGCGGATCAATATCAAAATGTTTCGAAACAATTTTTTTACAAAAGTAATACGTTTTTTTTAGAAAAGGAAGTGTCGGTACGCTAACGGGTGCACCGAAAATTGGACCACTGACATTGAGTGAGAATCTACCTGGTCCTATAACAGAGCTTACAACTCGAACTTCATCAATTAATAATAAAATTGCAATGATTATATCGACTACATCAATGAGAGCATTTGTAAATTGATCTCCATATTTACTTTCTACACGTTCTCTACCTAATAAGGGTCCACTTAGAGAAAGACTAAATTCTCCAGACGTTACAAATACACCTATTATCGTAATTTGACCAGTTAATAATAGTGCAGCAGCAGCGAGATTTAAATCTCTTTGAAGAGTAGCAATTATACGGAGATCTTCTTTTATCTTAGAGTCATTCATTGCATCACACCCTCATGCCTATAGTATTCAATAAGTGCCCAAGTGTGAATAGAAAAGGAAGGGTAAAAGAAGAAAGGAAAAAAAATTTAGACATGGAATGTTCAATATACTGATGCTGCTACACTTTATTCGTAGCAGCATCTTTATTTTTAGGTTTAGAATTGATAAAATGTATATTGGTACTATTCAATATTAAGAATTTATTTAATGAAAATCATAAATGAAGATTTTACTAAATAAAAATTAAAAGAGAAGCAATGTTTATGAACCACTTCCTTTTGGGATGTGGTTATGTTTGTATAAGTATAAGATAAATTCATACTACTTAGGTAAATAGGATAAAAAGCAAGGAGGTTGTAGAATGGATGTGAAAAAGTTTTTTCAAAGTAGCACATTTAGACGATTAGCGATCTTTTTTTGTATCGCTCTAGTGTTGTTTTTAATTCGAAAAATAATAAATTTAGTATTACTCATTTTCATTTTTACTTATTTAATGGATCGGATACATAAATTTATTATCAATCGATTGAGTAAGATTTTGCCAGTTAATCGTATAGTAGTCGTTTCCTCTATGTATATAGTTATAGTGGCGGCTTTAGTTTTTGGAATCTATAATTATTTACCTGTTATTACAACTCAGGTTGTTCAACTAATAGTTCAAATAAAGACATTTTATATGAATCCACCAGATGAGCGAATCATAAACTATATCGTTACAGCGATTAAAAAGGTTGAAATATCGGGCTATACAGAACAAGGATTAGATTTTTTATATAAGTATGCATCTAATATCGGTCAATGGGGTATTGAAGTATTAATTGCTCTAGTTCTGAGTTTCTTTTTTCTACTTGAAAAACCTCGAATTATTGCTTTTACCCGAAAATTTAAAAATAGTAAAATATCACTTTTTTATAATGAATTGGCCTATTTTGGTGAAAGATTTTCGCGTTCTTTTGGTAAAGTGATTGAAGCGCAGTTTATCATTGCGCTTGTGAATTGTATTCTATCGGTAATAGCTTTAAATTTTATGGGATTTCCACAGTTAATTGGCTTAGGCTTTTTGATTTTCTTACTTGGATTAATCCCTGTAGCAGGTATGTTTATTTCATTAATTCCTCTTTGTACGATTGCTTATACAATTGGTGGAATGGCTCATATTATGTATGTGATTATCATGATTTTAATCTTACATGCGCTAGAAAGTTATTTCTTAAATCCAAAGCTTATATCGGCTAAAACAAATTTACCTGTTTTTTATACATTTCTGATTCTCGTTTTTTCAGAACGCTTTTTTGGCGTATGGGGTCTGATCATCGGTATTCCAGTATTTATCTTTTTACTAGATGTACTTGATGTAACTGATCATGACAAGAAAGAGATTGAAACGACAGAATAAAAAAAGATGATATCGCATTTAAGCGATATCATCTTTTTAATTTTTAACCAACATATGAGGTCATCTCTGATTTAATAAATTTGATGAACTGTTTTTCAAGTTGAGAGAAAGATTTGTTTTTTGAACGGATAAGTCCAAGTGATACGTCTAATTGATCGTAATTTATTAAATCAATTTCGACAATTTCACCTTCCAATACATATGGGTTATTTCTTAAAACAAAATCAGGAGCAAAACTAATTGCTGCTCCACTTAAAACCGCTCTCGCAATTGCATCAGAGTGATTTGATGAAAATAATATATTCATATCTCCGTATTTCTGTTGAAGTTTACTCGTAAACCATTTCATACAATCTCCGTTGTATAAGATAAACTTTTCAAAAAGTAATTCTTCAGGTGTAATTTTTTTTGAAACTGCAAATGGTGAGTTTTTGCTTACAAATACCTTCATTTTCCCTTTTAGTATAATTTCCGAAATTAACTGATCCGAATGATTAAATAGCTCACCGTATAGACAAACAACTCCAATATCATGTTCGTTCTTAAAAACAGATTCAATCGTTCGGATCGTACTATTTTCAACTACTTCGATCGTCATATTTTCATTTTTTTTCCTAAACTTTATTAAAGGTGCTAAAAAATGATTAATAAATGCTGGAATTGTTGAAACACTAAAATCACTTATATTTTGTTCTTTGCTTCTTCGTGCTTCTTCTTTTAATTCTTCATATTTTAAAAGGATTTCCCTCGTTTTATTGATAATATTCATACCTTCTTTTGTTAAAATGACACCAAAGCGAGATCGATTAAAAATTTTTATTCCCAGCTCTTCCTCAACTTTTGTAATCGCCTGACTGACTCCGGAGTGACTTACATGAAGATTTTCCGCAGCAGATGAAATGGACCCAGTTTTAGCGACTTCCACGAGAAACTCTAATTTTTGTAAATGCATTTTTTACACCACCTATTGATCACATGTCAAATTAATTAATTTTATGTAAATTTAACATATTTTTTCTGCTTTTATATATTAAAGTTTTTGATATTAATATAAGAAAATGTGATAGTGCTATACATCATGCTGATAGCACTATAAAAAGTTACTAAATCAATTTGTATTTATAGAATGAGTGTTTAGAATTCTGAGAAGTTAAAAAGAGGAGAATTTGGATAAATTATATCCAATCATTTAACGTGGGGAGTTTAATAGTCTTTTTGTTTTTATTTAAAGTATTAAATATGAGTAACATAATTTGGAATTAATTGGCTAATCTAAACAAAAATATGGTTAAGGAGCTTTTGAGTGAATAACTTAGAACAATCTACTCTAAATGTGAGTTTAGATAAGAATATTAACTATTTAAAAGAACAATTTAATCAGTCTACTGATTTAAAAATTAGGCAATTAACTATTAATGATGAAGTCATCCGGGATGCGGCCGTTTTATATTTAGATGGAATAACGAATATAGAAGCCGTTCAAGATAATATTCTTGCTCCTTTGTTAAGGGTTATTAAATTCGATAGTATGGATGTCATAATCACACGTCATCTTTTGGCCGCGGATGTCATGAAGGTGACATTGAATGAAGAAGTTTTGGCCGGACTATCAAAAGGAAAAACGCTCATATTAATTGATGGTTATAACGAAGGAATATTAGCAGATACTGCAGAATGGCAAATGCGTTCAGTAACTGAGCCTGATACGCAAAGATCGGTGAAGGGTTCTTTAGTTGGATTTAATGAACAGCTAAAGGTAAATGTTAATATTATCCGTAATAGGATACAGTCTCATAAATTATCAATCGAAAATCTACAAGTAGGAAATGAAACGAAAACAGACGTTTCAATTCTATATATGGATGGATTTGTAGATCAAAAAGTTCTTGAAGAAACACGAAAAAGAATAACAGAGCTAGATGTTATTTATCTATTAGAAGCTAGAGTTATTGAAGACGCACTGGAAGGTAAAAAAACATTTTTTCCAACTGTTTTTACATGCGAACGACCAGATGTAACTGTTTCAGCGCTATATGAAGGGCGTGTTGCAATTTTAGTAAACGGAATTCCTTATAGCATAATCGTTCCATCGCTCTTTCTTCATTACTTCCATCAACCTGATGAATATAATACAAAATCAGGTCGTTACGGTAACAGATTTATGCGTTTATTTAGTTGGTTATTTTCTATCATTTTATTAGGTGCTTATGTAACAATTGTCCGCTTTCACCAAGATTGGGTACCGGATCATTTTGCTAAAATCTTTTTTAAGAAATCAGATACACTTTTCCCTGTAATCGTAGAGATTTTATTTGTCATGTTAATTTTTCAATTACTAACGGAAGCTTCGTTACGAATACCTAAGTCGACTGTCATTATTGTTTCACTTATAGGGGCAATCGTAGTTGGCCAAACGGCAGTGGCCGCAAAACTTATCCATTCTATTACCTTGATTGTAGTGGGTCTTAATTTTTTATCTAGCATCTCGATAGCCGCAGGTGGATTATACGGATCAGTTTTAACATTACGATTTGTCTTTTTATTTTTAGGATACTTTTTCGGATTAAAAGGACTACTCATTGGATTTATCATTATGATTGCTTATATGGCATCAATTAGATCTTTAGGTGTTCCTTATTTAGCACCGTTTATACCGTTTCATCCAAAAGAAATGAAAGATGCATTATTCAGAGGAGATTTAAGGAAGGTTATTAATAGTAAACATACATTTCCTCATAAAAAATAAATTGGAACAAAGAGTAACGTCATCATATGTTGCTTTTTGTTCCAATTCTGTCTTTTGATGTCTAAATAATAGGAGTAATATCATGTTTGAAAAAATAAGTTCAAAAAGATTAACTATTTTTCTACTATTAGTCATTTTATTGTTTAGTAATTTTAATGTTAGCAATGTATTTTCACAAACGTTGCCTCCTACAATGGATACAATTAAATCAAATGAAAAAATTTATAATGAATTAAATTTCAATGATAAGCAAGATTTTATTGACGCACATAAAGGATTCATCGCACCATTAATGCAAAATCAAATAAAAAATACCAAAGGTGCTGTCATTTGGGATCAAAATCAATATTCAATTATTAATAATGGACCCGCGCCTTTAACGGTAAATCCGTCCTTATGGAGACAAGCTCAATTACTAGATACTCCGGGACTTTATAAGGTAGTTGGTGGGGTATATCAAATTCGTGGACAAGATATATCTGTGATGACAATTGTAGAAGGTAAAGAAGGTTTAATCGTATTAGATACATTATCAACGATTGAAACGGCTAAAGCAGCAATGGAATTATATTATGCGCATCGCCCTAAAAAACCAGTTAGCGCAGTAGTTTTTAGTCACAGTCATGCCGATCATTTTGGAGGGATAAAAGGAGTTTTGCAATATGCAGCAAATCCTGAAAAAGTACCAATTATTGCTCCATTAAACTTTTCGAAGGAAGTAGTAAGTGAGAATATCCTTTTAGGTAATATCATGTCACGAAGAGCGGGATATATGTTCGGAATGCTTCTACCCGTAAATAAAAAAGGATACGTAACAAATGGGATTGGTCCAAGACTTAGTAAAGGTACAATTAGCTTTCTGCCACCGACAATTGAAATAAAAGATAAAGTACAAACGATGAAAATTGATGGCGTTCAGTTCAAGTTTTTATTAACGTTAAATACTGAAGCACCTTCAGAAATGCATTATTACATAAATGATTACAAAACTTTAGTAGTAGCTGAAAATACAGGGCATACAATGCATAATTTCTATACTTTAAGAGGAGCAAAAACACGAGATGCTTCGGAGTGGGTAAAAGCATTGGATGATACAATCAAATTATTTGGTATAGAAGAAATCGAAGCATTAATAACAGCACATAGCTGGCCGTTATGGGGGAAAAATCGTGTAATAGACCATCTGTCAAAGCAACGGGATTTATATAAATACATTCATGATCAAACAGTTCGTTTAGCAAACCAAGGATATACTGCAGATGAAATAGCTGAACAAATAAAACTACCTGGTAGCCTTGATAAGTATTGGGCGAATCGAGGATATTATGGTAATTTAAAGCAAAATGCCAAAGCAGTTTACAATTATTATTTAGGCTATTTTAATGGAAACCCATCTGATTTAGATCCACTTCCACCAGTAGAGAGTGGAACTAAATATGTTCAATATATGGGTGGAGAAAAGAAAATATTGAAGCTCGCAAAAGCGGATTTTGAAAAAGGGGAATATCAGTGGGTAGCGCAAGTTTTGAAAAACGTTGTGATGGCAAACCCTAATAATAAAAAAGCAAAGAACTTACTAGCAAAATCTTACGAGCAATTAGGGTATCAGTCCGAATCTGCAGCCTGGAGAAATTATTATTTAACAGGGGCAGAAGAACTGAGAAAAGGGATTGTAAAGTTATATGGTTCACAAACTATTAGTACCATAGATCCTCAGATAATCTTAAGTATGGAAGTAAATGATTTTTTTGATTATATTTCAATTACACTTAATGGACCAAAAGCAAGTCATAAAAATTTTACATTTAATGTAAATATTACTGATTTGAATAAAAATTACACAATTGATATTAAGAACGCTGTTTTTAATTATAGTAAAGGTTTAACAGCTCCAAATTCAAATTCTGATGAATCACTATCTGTAGACAAAGTAACTTTTTATTTAATTATGCTTGGGAAACTTGATGTAAATCAGGCAATTGAAAGTGGAAAGTTAAACATTAAAGGGAATAAGCAGAAATTAATAGAGATGTTAAATTTATTTGATCATTTCAATCAAGAGATCAATATCGTTACCCCATAAGAGAAATTAAAAATTGTTCTAAAGCATTCTTCGGGAAATAGGAAGAATGTTTTTTTGAATTTTTCCGTTCTAAAAATTCAGAAAACTATCAACTTATTTTATTCATTTTTTTTGTATAGAGTCCATGATGTTAAAGATAAAAATTCATGACATTTCACCTGCGAAAAAATGACGATTTTCCTATAGACAGATAATTAATTTTGAACTTCTAAAGAGTCTAAAGCTTTATAAAATAAGGATACAAGTTTACAAAGCGCTTTCATTATATAATTTTTACCAATCGAATAATTTATTGTTGAAGTATGTCGAATTTGGATTTAATATATATTTATTGTTTCAAATAAATATACGTTTTTTGAAAATTTAACTATACTTAAATAACTCTAAATTATCTAAACAATGAAAAAACTCCTTCTATTTTTCGTCAAATTATGATAATTTTAATTAAGTACATTTCGATGATGAAAGCAAAAAAAATGAAAACGCTATCAGCATTGAGAGTGTTAGTTTTGTTCCTTTGTTAAATTGAGAAGGGAGGATTTTCATCTTTACATCGCTCAGTTTCCAGGCTTAGTATTAGAATGTGTTTTGCAAAATCTTGACGAATGACGAGTTGTCAAAGATCAACTGGTATGCGAGCTTTTAAAGATTTAAATTCTAGGAGAAATTTTAATTTAAAATAAAGAGGTGTATTCATGCAAAATACAAACCGTAAAAGTGACTTCACTGTTCAAAGTAACGCGCCTAAAAAAGAACACTTAGAAAGAAAATTAAAAACAAGACATTTAACAATGATCGCGATGGGTGGTACGATTGGTACTGGTCTATTTTTAGCGAGTGGAGCAACTATTCATGATGCAGGACCAGGTGGAGCTCTTGTTGCTTATTTAATTGCTGGTATCATGGTTTATTTCCTTATGACTAGCTTGGCTGAAATGGCAACTCTTATTCCAATTTCGGGTTCTTTTAGCACATATACATCAAGATTTGTCGATCCAGCTCTTGGTTTCGCTGTTGGTTGGAATTATTGGTACAACAATGCAATCATCCTTGCTTTAGAATTATCAGCTTCGGCTTTAATTATGAAATATTGGTTCCCACATACTCCAGGAATCGTATGGAGTTCTATATTCCTTGTTTTAATTTTTGGATTAAATGTATTATCTGTAAAAGGATATGGAGAATCAGAGTTTTGGTTTTCAATTATTAAAGTAGCGACAATCATTATTTTTATTGTAATTGGATTATTAATGATTTTCGGTATTATGAGTGGTCATACAGGTGGATTTGATAATTTCACAAAAGGAGAAGCACCATTTAAAGGTGGTTTCTTATCAATCTTTAGTGTATTTATGATTGTAGGTTTTGCTTTCCAAGGAACCGAAATGGTTGGGGTAACTGCAGGGGAAAGTGAAAATCCTGAAAAGAATATTCCAAAAGCAATCAAACAAATCTTTTGGCGTATTTTATTATTCTATGTATTAGCGATTTTCGTTATCGGCTGTTTAATCAGCTACACAGATCCTAACTTATTAGGTGGAGACGTTGATAGTATTGCGATTAGTCCATTTACTTTAGTATTTAAACATGCAGGACTTGCTTTTGCAGCTGCTGCAATGAATACAGTTATATTAACTTCAGTTTTATCAGCGGGTAATTCAAGCTTATACGTTGGTTCTCGTGTACTATGGGTATTAGCTGAAGAAGGAAAAGCACCAAAGTTCTTAAGAAAAGTAAACAAAGGTGGAGTTCCAGTAAGTGCATTAATTGCAACAACTCTAATTGGTGCGCTTTGCTTCTTAACTTCATTATTTGGAGATGGTACAGTATACAATTGGTTATTAAATGCAGCGGGCTTAGCTGGTTATATTTCTTGGTTAGGCATTTCAATTACGCATTATCGCTTCCGTAAAGCGTATATCGCTCAAGGAAGAAAATTAAAAGATCTACCTTATTTAGCAAAATGGTTCCCACTTGGTCCAGTTTTAGCAACAGTTTTATGTTTAGTTGCAATGCTTGGAACGAATTATCAAGCGTTTTTCCAAGAAAAAATTGACTGGTATGGTATTGCAGTTTCTTATATTGGACTACCACTATTTATTCTTGGATACCTAGGCTATAAAGTAGTGATGAAAACGAAGAAGGTTAAATTAGAAGAAGCTGATTTCAGCAGAGAGTTATAATTAAATTTGACAAAAGCTCAATCTATTATTCGTATAGATTGAGCTTTTTTGCGTATTTTTTTACAGTATTTTGGAAAATTAATAATGTCAATGTGTGGACTGTTCGAAAAACCTTATCGATTAAGAAAGTCAGATAAGGACAGAAACGCAGGCAGACGAAAAAGTGAAGAATGTAATTTTATGTTCGAAAGGAGAAATCAAGTATGAGTAATGGATTAACAGAACTTGAATTAGAAAATCTTCGTCATATTATCGGAGGGCATAGTACTATCGCAAATAAATTAGAGGCTTATGCTCAAAATTGTTCTGATCCTGAATTAAAAGCATTACTACAAAGAGATGCTCAATCAGCACAACAATCAAGACAACAACTTTTAAATTTTTTAGGATAAGGAGACAAGATTATGTTTCAAGATAAAGATATGGTAAATGATTATTTAGCAGGCCTAAACGCTAGTTTAGCGGCTTACGCTGGATATATTAATGAATCTAATAATAATGAATTAAGACAAACTTTAATTCAATTACGTAATCAAGATGAAGCGCGTCAACGCACATTGTACAATTATGCATTACAAAAAGGATTTTACAAACCAGCTGCACCTGCAGATGACAATTTAGTTCAGCAATTTAAATCAGAATTAACAGCTAATCAGTAATATGAAAAAAAGCATTCGTTTGATCGAATGCTTTTTTTGCTATTCATTTTGAAATCCGTACCAAAAGTTTCGCCAAATGTTTGATATTCTTGGCTTCATCTTTTCTGCTCCATAATAGGATAATTCAATAAAGATGCCATCGATTAAACAGTAATAAGACATAACAAAATCTTCAACATTCCCTGTACGAATTTCGCCGTTTTTAATACCCTTATCAATCACTGATCTTAAAATAGTTGACATTGCTTCTTCAGATTCCATAAACTGTGTATGTAATTGCTCCTTTAATGGTTCTGGAGAAAAAAAGACAGCGCGATTAACAAAAGTAGATTGCTCCTCGAACTCAATATAATATTCAAATGTTAAATTTAGAATTTTGTAAAGTTGTTCCTTCGCAGATAGTTCGCTTATTTCTTCCATCAACTCTTCTACTTTTTTCACATGTAGCCATAATATATTCTCATAAATCGTAAGAAAGATTTCCTCCTTACTTTTAAAATGGTTATATATTGATGGTTTCTGAATTCCAACTGCTTTTGCAATTTCAGTTAAACTTGTGCCTTCATAGCCATTTTTAGAAAATAAGGCAAGTGCTGCTGCAATAATCTTATCCTTTGTCATCTTCATCCTCCGAAACTAACTGTTGTTAGCTAGATTATAAACTGTAATCTTCTCTAAGTCTAAAAAATATTTTTCAACTATTAAAAAAGCTCTGTTTTTATGAAACAGAGCTAATTTTTATTATTTTATTGTAGAGAGAGTTTTATCTTTTAAATAGACAATTTTTCCGTCACTAATTGTCATTTGAACTGAAGCTTCAAGAATTTCTTCTTTTTGCATCTGAAACAGATTTCGATCTAGTACAACAAGATCAGCAAGTTTTCCTTCTTGAATTGTGCCTAATTCATGCTCTCTTGATGTACCAAAAGCAGAACCGTAAGTATAAGCTTTTAATGCATCTGATAGGGAGATACATTCTTCAGGATTCCAAACTGCCTTGCCACTACTATCGATTCGAGTAATAGCTCGATAGATTTGCAGTAAAGGATTAAACGAATCAATTGGGAAATCAGTTCCAAAAGAAAGTTGGGCTCCGGTCTTTTTAATTGAATTAATTGCAAATACATATTTTTCACGTTTAGGACCTATTCGTTCAGTATATGTCTCTCTTTCTGATAGGGCAAAGTGATCTGGTTGCATCGAAGCAATTACACCTAATGAAGCAAATCTAGAAATATCATCTGGATGAATGACTTCAATATGTTCAATCGAATGACGTGAGTCTCTTTTTCCGTTTATATTTTGTGCATTTTCATATGAATCAAGCGCCAACCGGATTGCAGCATCGCCAATAGCATGAAATCGAATATTAAATCCATGATCATCTGCATCAACAACCCAATTTTTTAAATCTTCAATTGAATGTGCAGGTAAGCCAAAAGTTTCAGGAGAATCCGAATATGGCTCTAACATAAAAGCTGTGCGGCTAGTCACTACACCATCTATAAATTGTTTTAAGCCGGAAACTCTTAATTTATCAGATTGATATCTTTCCCTTAATTGTAAGGCTTCTTTAATATCTCCGTTTAAAACAGGATAGAGATGCATTCTTAAAGGAAGTGCATCTTTTATTTCAAATTCTTTAAAGATTTCAAAGTCATCTAATTGACTCAACGTCTCAGTGCCATATAAATTATTTACTGAAGTTACACCATTACGGCTAGCTTCTTTTAGAAAACTCCTAAATAATTCTCTTTTTTTATCTTTTGTAAAATCATAGGCATATTTTGTAATAAGTGAAGAAGCTTCTTCAATCAGAATTCCTGTAGGCTCTCCATTTGAAGACCTTTCAATGACTCCATTTGACGGATTTTTAGTCTGTTTATTTATATTAGCGATATTTAAAGCTTTAGAGTTCACCCAAGTATAGTGACCCTCAGCATGGAATAAAACAACAGGACGATTTGGAAATACCTCATCTAAAGAAAAACGAGTCGGGAATTTTTTGTTATCCCAATAGCTGGAATCCCACATAAAACCAATAATCCACTCATTTTCAGGAATAGATTTAGAAAATTCTTTAACGATCTTAACAGCTTCTAATTCTGAGCGAGCATTAAAAAGATTGACACTTTCTAATGAGAGACTGCCCATCATTGCATGAACGTGAGAGTCGTGGAAACCGGGCATAATCAAATGATTCCCAAAATGTTGGACAATTGTATGTTCGCCAATAAGCGTATTCATCTCTTCAATAGGTGCTACTGAAATAATTCGGTTTTCTAATATAGCGACTGCTAATGGTCTTGGTTTATCCTCAAGCCCAGTAAAAACAGCCTCGCTAGATAGGACAATATCAGCTTTCATATTAATCTCCTTATCTGGTAGTTTTACAATTGAACATCTAAATTTGTTTCATTAAAGTCTAGTTCAGGGGGCCGTTGTCTGAAAAATTTTGTTAAGTAAAGTAAATAAATAAGGCCAGTAGCTAGCCAAATACTACCTAATACTATCGAATGAATATCTAATTTTGACCAAAATAATGCAGTGATGGCTGCACCGATGAACGGAATAACACCATACAATATCAGGCCTTTAAGATTTCTCTGTTTTTTTCTACCTATAAAATGATTAATCACTGAAAGATTAACAAAAGTAAACGCGAATAGAGCTCCAAAATTAATAAAGGCAGCTGCTGTATCTAAATCTAAGAAAAGTGCTGTCAATGCAATACAACCAATGATAATAATATTGAAAATTGGAGTCCTATATCTTTGGGAGATATAACCAAAGATTCGATTAGGAAGGATATTTTCACGACCCATCGCATATAAAACTCTAGCACCACTACCACCCGAAGCTACAGCAGAGGAAATAGCAGCAGTGACTGTCACACTTAGGAAAAAGGAATTTAATATATTTCCACCAACATACATAAATATGTCTACTGCTGCTGAATCAGGATCTTTAAAAGATGTAAAGTTCGGATAAATGCTTTGAGCAAAATAAGTAGAAGCAATAAATAAAATGCCACCGATGATTGTAATCAAATAGATTGCTTTAGGTAATGATTTTTTTGGATTTTGAGTTTCCTCAGCTAAAGTTGTTACAGCATCAAAACCTAAAAAGCTAAAACATAGTAATGGAACAATTGATAGTAGATTTGAAAAATGAACTTTTGGATCAAGGAATGGGGTAGTCGATAATAAATCTCCTGTTCCTTTCCCATCGATTAATCCTTTAATACTAAAAAGACAAAACAGAACGATGAAAAGAATTTGTAGTGCAAGTAATATAGCGCTTACATTTGTGGCGAATTTTATTCCAAGAATGTTAATAAGCGTAACGATGATTACAAATATAAAAATGCAAATGGAAACAGGAATAATCGGTAAATAAGCATGAATAAAAATTCCAAATAATAATGCACTAATCATTGGGCTAAGCAAATAGTCTAATAAAATAACCCATCCTACAATAAATCCAACTGATGGATTTATTCCTTTTTGAACATAAGTATAGGCTGAACCAGTCGTAGGAAACTCTTTCACCATTTTTCCATAGCTGTAAGCAGTAAATAACATAACAACTAGTGAAATTAAATATGCTGTTGGAATCATTCCATTTGTTGTTTTAATTGCTATACCATAAGTGGTAAAAACTGTAATGGGTGCCATAAATGATAGTCCGAATAAAATAACATGTCCTAAGGAAAGTGAACGTTTTAATATTGGAGAATTATTCATTCAATTTATCAACTCTTTCCAAAAGTATAGTTAACATTATTATTTGTTCGTTTTATTAATTTGCAATGTAGCTAAACTAGCAAATTCATGCACTAGCGTTGCAGCTAAAAGTGATGTAATTTGAGTTGGATCATACGATGGCAGTACTTCAACTAGATCAAATCCAACAAAATTGAAATCAGTTAACGAACGGATCATTTTTAAAGTTTCCATGCTATTATAACCGCCTACTTCTAGCGTTCCAGTTCCAGGAGCACATGAAGGATCGACAAAATCGATATCAAATGTTAAGAAACATGGAGTATCACCAATTACTTCTTTTATTTCTTTTAAAATATCTTCAAAACCTCGTTCATACATATCAGGAGTCGTAATAACATTGTAACCAAGATCATGACTAGCATCGATATCTCCAGGATGATTCAAAGTACCTCGAATTCCTAATTGGAATACTTTATTTGGTATAAGCAATCCTTCTTCATGAGCTCGAATGAAAGGTGACCCGTGCCAGTATTTTTCGTCATAATAAGTATCCCAAGTGTCAGTATGTGAATCAAAATGAATCATTGCAACAGGCCCATGCTTTTTAGCGGCAGCTCTAAGGTTTGCAAGCGTAATTGAGTGGTCACCACCTAATGCAATCGGAATAATATTTTGATCCATTAATTCAAACATCGCATCTTCAATTATTTTATAACTACGATGGATATTATGCGGAATAACAGACACATCTCCAATATCGATTGCATTACTTTCATCAAATGGATATACCTTGTGAATTGGGTGATATGGAAATAGGGTCATTGAAGCTTGGCGAATTGCTTGAGGTGCAAATCGAGCACCTACACGAAACGATGCAGCCGTATCAAAAGGCATGCCAACGATTGCTAATTTCGCATTTTCTTTTGCAGACGGTAATCTCATAAATGTGCCAGTTGTACAAAACTCAGGTTTTACATCAGGGGAAAGTGGGTATTTCATAAAAAATCATCTCCTATTTTTTATTTCCGGTATTAACTACCGGTAGTTAGTTTAATATGATTATAGATTGTTAAATCTGAATAGTCAAACTATTTTATATTCAATTAGGAATTATTTTAAGCTCAAATTCTCGGATATAACGACATTTATTGTAAATAATAAAATTGTTTAACAATAAATTAAGGAGGGATTTTATGCCGCGGAATCAACAAGGAAAAGGTAATATGGGAACGAATATGCAATCAGGAACTAATCCGCAAAAAGTAAAACAACAAATTCAAAATGATGTAGCCAATGGGCAGGGAGCAATGACTTCTCGTGAGGCAGGGGCAATGCGTGATTAAAAACCACTTTAAGTGGTTTTTTAAATTAGTGCATCTCATGTGAACGAATAAAGAAAACTTGTAAAAAATGAACCGACCATTCCTGATCGGTTCATTTTTTGTATTTAAAAGTTAAATTAGTAATTTCCATTCGCTTCGAGCTTATTGTTTTTTTTTTAGGTTCGATAATGATAATATCGTTTGGATAAGTGTTTCTTAATGTTAGATAGTTAAACCTTGGTTGTGATTTGTACATATTTTGACTCCTTCAATGAACGAAATTTAAAAGTACGAGTTATAATAATTATTAAGAATATTTAATATTGTATATTTATTGTAAAATTTTAATAAATATTCAAATAGAGTAATTTTGTCCAATACTACTTGCAAAAATTCGCCTAATGCAATGTCTGCTTTTATAATCTTCTATCGGATCGCATGCGTATGTCAAAAGCTTTGTCTATTTTAAATGGGAGGTTTATTATGTGTTTGAAAAACAATATGTTGATCGAAGCAAAAAAGATGCACCATACTTTAGGGGTAAAATAATTATTTGTTGAAGTTAATAATATTCCACTACCTATAAGTGAACCCTTTTTTCTAAATCAGTAGGTTAAAATGGTTAATTTAAATCAATATTCAATAATATGCTTTATCATTCTCTTTTAAAAAAGGAGAGATACTAAGTAATCTAGAATAATTAATTTATAAAAACAAATTTTTTGAGATGGAGTGAGGAAATTATTTTGAATAGTAGGTTAACTATATGTTGAATAAATTGAAAATTCTGGATTTTACACGTCTTTTACCAGGTCCGTATGCAACTATGATCCTAGCGGATTTAGGTGCAGAAGTATTACGAATCGAATCTCCATATCATCCCGACATATTACAAACTTCACCTCCATTTGATGGGGACCAATCTGCCGCACATCAAACAATTAATCGTTCTAAAAAATCTATTACCCTTGATTTGAAAAATGAAGAAGCAACTGAAATTATCTATAAGCTAGTGAAAGAGTATGATATTGTCATTGAGCAATTTCGACCCGGAGTATTGGATAAGCTTGGATTAGGATATGAGCAATTAAAGAAAATTAATTCGAAATTAATTTACTGTTCAATTACTGGTTATGGGCAATCAGGACCTTATCGAAATCGTGCAGGACATGATAACAATTATCTTTCATTAACTGGTGTGTTGAGTTATTCAACTAGAAAAAATGAACGTCCAGTTCCAATGGGCATCCAAATTGCAGACCAAGTTGGCGGATCATTACACGCGATTATTGGCATTTTGTCGGCTGTCATTCATCGTGAACAATCTGGTGAAGGACAGTGGGTTGATATTAGCATGACAGACTGTACTTTTGCGTTGCAATCTTTAATGGGTTCTGGGTGGTTAACTCAAAAAATTAATCCAAAGCCGGAGGAACATCTGTTAAATGGAGGTGTGTTTTATGATTATTACGAGACAGCTGATGGACGATTCTTTTCAGTTGGCAGCCTTGAACCTTCATTTCGAAAACAGCTATGTGAGGCATTAGAAATCAGGCAATTTCTTCCTTATTCTTTTAGTGAGGAGAAGGATGAGATAGATTTATTTAAAAATGAAGTAAAGCATGCATTTAGTAAGAAAACGTTTAATGAGTTAATAAAAATTTTTAGTAAATTTGATGCGTGTGTTGAGCCAGTTTTAACTTTTGAAGAAGCATGTGAGCATCCGCAAGTAAAAGAAAGGGGACTTTTAGTAAACGTCAAAAAAAATGACGATACAAGTCAATTGCAAGTTGGTTCACCTTTTAAAACGTCAGTGTTTAACCCTACTTATCAACATGTTGGCGTAAAACCTGGAACGAATACAAAAGAAGTTTTATTAAATTTAGGATACGATCATCAAACAATTAATCGATTCTTTGAAAATGGAGTTATTAGGTCAGCTGATTAAATCTAAATTATTTAAGATGGGGGTAAGCAAATGAGTTTTGGAAATGTATTATCGTTAAACGCAAAAAGGCACCCAGATAAATTAGCATTAGTCTATCAAGACCGTACTTACACATACATGGAATTCAATAAAGTGGTTAATCGTTTTGCTTGGGGATTACAGAAACTAGGTTTAAAAAAAGGTGAAAAACTAGCTCTAATGATGGCAAACTCTGACTTGTTTGCG
Source organism: Bacillus sp. AFS029533 (assembly GCF_002585125.1). Classification (NCBI taxonomy): domain Bacteria; kingdom Bacillati; phylum Bacillota; class Bacilli; order Caryophanales; family Bacillaceae; genus Bacillus; species Bacillus sp. AFS029533. The sequence continues at coordinate 89,905 of NZ_NUQC01000020.1, forward strand.
ATTAGTTATTGTGCTGCTGTAAAAATAGGTGCTGTTGTCGTTCCAATTAACTTCCGCCTTGTTTCACGTGAAGTTGAATATATTTTAGAGCAATCGGATAGTGTCATTGTGGTTTGCGATTCAGAACTAGAAAAAGTGGTTTTTGATGCTTCAAAGTCCTCAACGAAAGTAAGAAAGATCATTACTGCGCCAGCAACTTCATCGCCGAATTGTTTAAGCTTCTTTGATGTGTTGTCATCGATTGATGAAGATCCTCAAGTAGAGATTTTCGGAGATGATGATTTTCATTTACTATATACTTCAGGTACGACTGGACAACCAAAGGGTGCGCTTTTCGACTATAAACGAATTGAAAAGCTCATAAATGGGTTGAGTGCAGTTATGGGACAAAGCTGCCAGGATCGGCTTTTACATGTTGCTCCATTATTCCATTGTGCTCAGCTTGTAATCTTTCTATTACCAGGATTATATTTGGGAATGACAAATGTGATCCACCGTGATTTTAACCCAGTAAATGTTTTAAAGGATATTGAAAAGTATAAAATTACTTTATTTTTTGGGGTTCCTACAATGTATAACTATTTACAGCAAGTTCCAAATGCTGATCAATTTGATCTTTCTTCTGTAGAACGGTGTGCATACGGTGCAGCTCCTATGCCACCTGAAATTTTAATGAAAAGTATGAAATTATTTAATACAAATCAATTTTTCAGCTTATGTGGATTAACAGAAGGGGGCCCAACAGGAGTTTATCTTTCACCAGAAGACCATGAGCATCATTTAGGAAAAACGGGAAAAACACCATTACTTTATACAGTCATTAAAGTAGTGAATAAAAAGGATCAAGATGTTTTACCAGGTGAAGTAGGTGAATTAATCTTAAAAGGTGAAACAATCATGAAGGAATACTATAAAAAGCCGCAAGAAACAGCAGATACGATAAAAGATGGTTGGTTATATACAGGAGATTTAGCTGTAGTAGATGAGGAAGGATATATCACATTAGTTGATCGTAGTAAGGATATGTTAATTTCTGGTGGAGAAAATATTTATTCAGTTGAAATTGAAAATGTTTTATATGAGCATCCTTCTATTTTGGAAGCAGCAGTGATCGGTACGCCTGATGCTAAATGGGGAGAGGTGGTAACAGCAGTTGTTGTATTAAAACCAGGGCATCGTCTATCTTTTGAGGAGATTGGCTCTTTTTGCCGTGAAAGAATGGCAGGTTATAAGATTCCTAGAGTTGTTGAATTTATTGATCAGCTTCCAAGAAATGCATCTGGTAAGGTTCAAAAGTTTATTTTACGAGAAATGTATTGTAGCGCTAAATCAAAATAGGAAGTTAAAAAAGCTCTAACTTTAGAAGTAAAAGTTTGAGCTTTTTAATTTGGCTCTTAATAAAGACCGGTTGTATAAAGTGATGTAATTGTTTTTGCAATGTCTTCAATTGAATAATGCTGTTCATTTCGAACGATTTCCCATAAGTACATCTCATTTGTAAAAAACCAAGCACGCGCGACTAATTCGTGGTTTAACTCTTTTCTTGCTAATCCTGTTTCTTGTGCATAGGCAATGTCTAATGATATGCGATTTATAAACTTTTCTCGAATCGTTTTCCATCTGTCTGAGATGATTTCGGATACTCCGATTGCTTGTTCAAAAATTTGCATCATATTTCGCTCATCTTCTGCCATTTTTAGAAAAGAAGTAGCTTGTTTATAAATAATCGATTCAGCGGATTCTTTCGTTTCAGGAAAAAAGTGAGTTTCGGCGATTTCATAAAACCTTTCCATTACACTTTCCATTAATACAATCAAAAGCTCTTCCTTACCTTTAAAGTGTACATAAGCTGTTCCGTAACCAATATCAGCTTTTTTTATCATTTGTGTTATCGTCGCTTTTTGAAATCCTTCTTCAAGAAATACTTCTTTAGCAGCCTCAAGTAGTTTTTGTCTTGTCATCATTGAACGTAATTGACGCTTAGATTCTACTTTGTCATTACTCATACTACGATCCTCCAACATAAGTTACTTCTAGCATATAGGTAAATGAATAAAAATGGAAGAAATGACAGAAAAACACTGTAAGGTTAACAAAAAAACTGGTCATTATGTTGAAACTTTTTTTATTATCTGAAAATATGACACCGTGTCATTGACATAATGTCAGTTAATTTGATATGATTTTTTCACAAATAGATTTAAATAGTAGATTGATAGAGGAGGAACAGTATGAGTACGAAAATTACAGAAACAAGTTTAGAATACGCAAAAAAAATGGACAGTCTCGATTCACTTAGACAGTTTAGAGATGAGTTTTACTTAAAACCTGGTTCAATCTATATGGACGGTAATTCATTAGGACTACTTTCAAAAAGAGCTGAACGTACTTTACTAGAATCATTGCATGATTGGAAGAACTATGGTATAGACGGTTGGACAAACGGAAATCATCCATGGTTTTTCATGGCCGAAAAATTAGGAGAAAAATTAGCTCCGTTAGTTGGTGCTTCTTCTGAGGAAGTAATTGTAACCGGTTCCACGACGGTTAATTTACATCAGTTAGTGGCTACTTTTTATCAACCAAAAGGTAATCGAAAAAAGATTTTAGCTGATGAGCTTACTTTCCCATCAGATATTTATGCTCTTCAAAGTCAACTACGTATTCATGGTCTCGATCCTGAAAAAGATCTAGTTTGCGTAAAAAGTAAAGATGGACGTTATTTAGAAGAGGAAGACATTATTCAAGCAATGACAGATGAAATCGCTTTAATTATTTTACCAACAGTTTTATATCGTAGTGGTCAAATTTTAGATATGAAGCATTTAACTGAAGAAGCTCATAAAAGAGGAATTTTAATCGGTTTTGATGGTTGTCATTCTGTTGGCTCTATTCCACATTCTTTTAGTGAATGGGATGTTGATTTTGCCTATTGGTGTAATTATAAACACTTAAATGGTGGACCAGGTGGAGTAGGTGGTTTATTTGTTAATCGTAAACATTTTGGTGCATTGCCTGGACTTGCAGGTTGGTTCAGTTCTAGAAAAGATAAGCAATTTGATATGGAGCATACACTAACTCCTGCTGAAACGGCTGGTGCTTATCAAATCGGGACTCCACATGTATTAAGCTGTGCACCGTTATTAGGATCTTTGGAGATTTTTACAGAAGCGGGAATTGATGTGATTAGAGAAAAATCACTACAGATTAACCAATTTTTAATGGATTGTATTGAACAAGAATTACCAGACATGGGATTTTTCATTGGATCTCCTAGAGAGGATGCACGTCGAGGAGGACATGTCAGTCTAGAGCATGAAGAAGCAGCTCGTATTTGTAAGTCTTTGAAAGATAACGGTATTATTCCTGACTTCAGAGCACCAAATATAATTCGTCTAGCACCAGTAGCACTTTACACTTCTTACGAGGAAGTTTGGGAAGTTGTACAAACGCTTAAGAAAATCATGAATGAAAAGCAATATGAAAAATTTAAAAATGAACGTGAAGTTGTGGCGTAAGTTTAATTGGCTATCTAATGGGACAAGGGGATGAGATTATGAAGAAATCCACCACTAATTATAAAATTGAAAACGAGCAAGAAAAAGGATTAAAACGGGAGTTGAAAACTAGTCAACTAACGATGATTGCCATGGGGTGTGCAATTGGGACGGGGTTATTCCTTGGAAGCGGACTAGCAATCAAAACTGCTGGCCCAAGTGTATTACTTAGTTATGCAGTTGGTGCATTCATCGTCTTACTACTAATGGGTTGCTTAGCTGAGATGACTGTTGCACATCCTACTAGTGGTTCGTTTGGAACAATTGCTGAAAAATATATCCATCCTATGGCTGGCTATCTTGTCCGATATTCATATTGGGTGGCACAAGTACTTGCTGTTGGAGTAGAAGTAAGTGCCATTGCAGTCTATATGAAATATTGGTTTCCAACTGTACCTGGAATCGTTTGGATCGCCTTTTTTGCAGCAGTATTAATCTATATCAATGCGACTAGTGTTAATACATTTGCAACATTTGAGTATTGGTTTTCAATGATTAAAGTAAGCGCAATTGTTGGTTTTATCCTACTTGGAGCTTATGTCTTGTTTGGAACATCTAACCACGGGAATATTGGTATAGAGAACTTAACAAATGACGGAGGATTTATGCCATTTGGTTGGTGGGGCATGTGGGTAGCTGTCTTTATTTCGTTATTTAGTTTTCTAGGAACTGAAATGATAGCGGTTACAGCTGGCGAAGCAAAAGAACCTGATATTGCTGTTCCAAAAGCTCTTAAAGCAACGGTTTTTCGTTTATCAATTTTTTATGTATTAACGATTGGAATCATGCTAATCATCGTTCCGTGGAAATCAGCAGGAGTAGATGAAAGTCCATTTGTAAAGGTTATGGAAATTTTAAATATACCTTTTGCATCAGGATTTATGAACTTTATCATTTTAACGGCAGCTTTGTCAGCGATGAATAGCCAATTATATGCCTCAACTCGTATGGTGTATTCACTTTCTAAAAGTAATCATGCACCGAAAATTTTAGGCAAAGTAAGTAAAAAGGGTGTTCCTGTAAATGCTCTTGCAGTTTCAACCATTGGAATTGTTGTTGCCGGAATTGTAAATGCAGTACTACCAGATTCCTCATATGCATTTATGATGGGAATTTCAATGTTTGGTGCGATGTTTACTTGGATGACAATCTTTATTTCGCATCTATTTTTTAGAAGGAAATGGGAACAATCAGGCGGGCGAAAATTACCAGTAAAAATGATCGGTTTCCCTTACTTCACAATACTAGGAGCAATTTTATTGCTAGGACTAACAATTACTTCTTGGTTTACTGGCTTTAAAATTATGCTTCAATTCGGAATACCGTGGCTAATTGTATTATCTATTGTTTACTTATTTATTGATAAAAATAAGAATCATAAAGTTCAGCAAAATAATACAGTATTTAAACAAAAGACAGATAAGTTTTAGAGTAGGAAGTTATTGGGGATTGGTATTTAAATTATATTAGGATGTCTCATAAGTAAAAATACTTGTGAGACATCTTTTTTTAGATACTTGTAAAATATAAAACATAAATTAGTATATATTTTTGACTGTTGGCAATTTCTATTTATAATGTGATTAAAGAGTAATCCAATATTCATTGAATGGAGTTGAAAGATTATTAATAGTAAAGTAGAACTTCAAAATTTATCAATTGCTTATAAGGATCAAGGGAAAGGAAAGCCAATTGTTTTAATTCATGGTTTTATGGGAAGTCATGCATATTGGGACAAAGTAATTCCAAAGTTGGCAGAGGATTTTCGAGTAATCGCTATTGATTTACCAGGGCATGGAGATTCCACTTCTATAAAAGAAGAACATTCAATTGAAGATTATGCAGATACGCTGAAAGATCTCCTAGATCAATTAAACATTAATCAAGTAACTTTGTTTGGGCACTCGTTAGGAGGTTATATTACACTAGCCTTTGCTGAAAGATACTCTAATTATTTAAATGGATTTTCATTAATTCATTCTACGGCTTATCCAGATAGTGAGGAAGCAAAAAAAGGTAGAGCGGCAACTGCTGAAAAAGTCAAAAATGAAGGAGTGAAAAACGTCGTCGATGGACTAATTCCGAAACTTTTCTCTCCAAAAAATATTCAAAAGAATAGTTCGGAAATAGATTTAGCAAAGCAGATCGGGTATAAAACTTCAGTAGATGGGACAATTAAGGCCTTAATAAGTATGAAAAATAGACCTGACAGAAATCATGTAATGAACGATACGACTTTACCAGTACTTTTACTAGCAGGTAAAGACGATCAGATTATTCCACCTGAAAAGACTTTTTCAGTCCAAAAAGAAAATATTAAGACTTCAACTTTAAATAACGCAGGGCATATGAGTATGTATGAGTCTCCTGAAGAATTAATAAACGAGATGAAGGATTATTTAAATTCGTTTTAATGGCAGTAATATAGAATTAGATAATGTAAAAGATTTAAAAAGGCTTTGATTCAAGAAAAAGATCTTGATGAAAAAGTCTTTTTTTATGCAATCAATTTTTAATAAACGTGGTAAATTAAGGTGTAGTACTGTTAAGATTAATTAGACAAAGTACATAATGAAATCGTAAATAAATCAAATCTGAGCGTATTTGGGGGTGTAATAATGTATCGTATTGGACTGGTCGGCCCAGAGTGGTCTATAGAAAGAATTTTAAGTTTCTCTAAAGAATATGAACATGAAATGAAGTTTTTTCCTTTTGCTTATGAGGAGCCAGTAGAAACAAAAGATATTTTAAAGAAACATGATCAAGATGTGGATGTTTGGCTTTTTTCAGGGCAATTACCATATAATATTGCCAAAAAAATTCTACATTCTAGTGAAAAATTATTGTATATTCCTCATACTGAGGCTACGGTATATAAAAGTCTGCTTAATATTATGTATCATACTAGTAAGTTAATTAGGCAATTAAGCGTTGATATGCCAATGTATTCTAATCTATTAGAGGATGCTTTAGAGCAGCTCAATAACCCATTTGATCAGCTTTATATAAAAAAGTTTGAAGCTGAAGAGATAAATTTAGAGGAAATATTACAATTTCACCTTGAATTATGGGAAGCAAATAAAACGGAAGGTGTTTTGACTAATTTTCCAACTATTTTTCAGGAATTAAAAAAACGTGAAGTTCCAGTAGAATGGATCTCCACTAGTAGAGTTGATATTCGGCAAACATTAAAACTATTAACGGAAAAAGTAAAAGGGCTTTATTTTAAAGACTCTCAAATTGGAGTAGAGTTGATTGAAATAGAAAACTTTGAGGAGATTATTAAGAAAGCAAAATCACCTTATCACTTACAGCACATCGAACTTCGTATTAAGAATGTGCTTCTAACACTTTGTGAACAATTAAATGGTTCTTTAATTGAAAAAGGGTACGGGAAATATTTAATTTACAGTTCTAGAGGTGCAATTGAACGAGAGATTAAACTGTTAGAAAATACGGTCGAACAGTTATCGTTAGAATCTGATTCAAAAGTCTCCGTAGGTATTGGTTTTGGGGAGACTGTTTTTTCTGCAGAGAAACATGCGATTGAATCAATTCAACAGTCAAAAGAAACGAATAATCGAAAGATCATAATTGTCCAAGAGAACGGAGAAATCATCGAGTCAGTTGGTAGAGAAGAAGAGTTTACATATGCTTATCGAACAGATGACCAAGAATTGTTGCAAAAACTTAAATTAGGAAATATTAGCGTGAAAACATTCCATAAAATCCAAAATCTCGTTAAGAGAATGGGATGGTCCGATTTTACAACAAAGAATTTAGCTGAACAGCTTAATATGACAGAACGAAATGCTAGACGCATAGTTGCAGATTTGTGTGAAGTAGAATTACTAGAATGCATTGGCGAGGAATCTTTATCTTTTCGTGGGAGACCTAGTAAAATATATCGCTTTAAATAAACATTTCAAATTGGAGTGTTTATTTTTTTTGTAAAGTTAAATTTTGTTAATATTTAGAATTTTAAATAAAAAAGTATTGTAGAAACCGTTTTCAAGTAATAAAATCAATATATAAGGAAAATGACCGTAAATGTTCCTTAAATAAAATTTGTATGAATCTCGGAGGTGTTTCAATCGTGTATGAAATTTTTTCTGAATTAAGCTTAGATGAATTGGTTAGTTCGATTAACGACGAAGTGATTGAATGGAGAAGGTATTTGCATGAAAATCCGGAGTTATCTTTCCAAGAAGAAAATACTGCTCAATTTGTGTATGACAAACTAAAATCGTTTGGTGACTTAGAAATCTCTAGACCAACTAAGACTAGTATTGTTGCTAGATTAATAGGAGACCATCCTGGGAAAGTCCTTGCAATTCGAGCGGATATGGATGCTCTGCCAATTCATGAAGAAAATAAAATTGAATTTAGGTCTAAAAAGGATGGAATCATGCATGCATGTGGTCATGATGGACATACTGCAATGTTATTGGGAGCTGCGAAACTACTTTGTAGCTTAAAAAATCAAATAAAAGGTGAGATTCGATTTATTTTCCAACACGCAGAAGAATTACCACCAGGTGGTGCAATTGAGATGGTGAGTGCAGGAGTACTTGATGGAGTTGATCTGATTATCGGAGCACACTTAACGAGTAGTTTGGAAACGGGAAAAATCGGTTTAAATTATGGACCTATTATGGCTGGTGCAGATATGTTTAAAATTACGATCATTGGTGAAGGGGGTCACGCTTCTCAACCAAATCAAACAATCGATCCAATTCTAATTGGTACCCAAGTAGTAACAAACATACAGCATATCGTCTCAAGAAAGATTGATCCGATCGATACTGCCGTCATATCAGTTACACAATTTAATGGGGGTACAGCAATAAACGTCATTCCAAATTTTGTTACAATCGGTGGTTCAGTTCGTAGCTTTAAACCTGAAGTTCGAAATAATTTACCTAAGTTGATTGAACAGATTGTAAAAGGTATTACCGATGCTCATGGTGCAAAATATGAGATTGAATACCATTTTGGATACTCCCCAGTCAATAATGATGATGTAACAACTAGTTTAATAGATCAAACTGTTTGTGAACTATTGGGAGAAGAAAATCGTGTATTAATTAACCCAATCATGGGAAGTGAAGATTTTTCAGCATTTCTTAATGAAGTACCTGGAGCTTATTTTTTTATAGGTTCAAGAAATGAGACAGAGGGAATAGTATATCCGCACCACCATCCGAAATTTAATATTGACGAGAAAGCTTTAAAGGATGGTGTAAAGATCTTTGTTCAAGGAGCCTTTAACATATTAAATAACTAAAATTAAGGAGAGTAGCGTATGAAAAAAATCTATTTACTTGGCTTTATACCGGTTATTGGTTTTGTCATAGGTGCGTTGTTTTCGAATAAAGTTACTCCTTATGTACTTGGTATGCCATTTTTTCACTTCTCCATCGTACTATTGTCATTACTTACTACTGCATGTTTAGGTTTAATCTATTTATTTGATCCTGCGAATAAAGAGGAGGAAATAGAATGAATACTGGTACATTATTTATTTTCTTATTTTTTATTATTTCGATAGTGATCGGTATATGGTCTAAAAAAGGGAAAGAAATGAACTTAGAACAATGGTCTGTTGGTGGCCGTGGGATGGGGACGCTTTTCATCTTTTTATTATCAGCTGGAGAAATGTATACTACTTTTACCTTTTTAGGTGCTAGTGGCTCTGCATATAGTGAAGGTGGTTCAATTTTTAGTATTGTTTCATATGGATGTATTGCATCAATCATTTCATATTGGGCTTTTCCTAAGATTTGGAAATACTCCAAAAAGCATAAACTAATTTCACAATCAGATTTTATGGCAAAAAAGTATGATAGTCAGATCCTAGGAGTACTTGTTGCAATCGTTGGCATTGTCGCTTTATTTTGTTACTTAGTTTTACAATTTAAAGGTTTGGGTTATATTGTTGAGATTACGTCTTATGGGGTTATTTCTTCAAAAATGGCAATTTTATTTGGCGCACTCGGTGTTACTTTATTCGTTATGCTATCTGGAATTCATGGTTCTGCATGGACCTCTGTTTTAAAGGATATATTAATTCTTGCCATTATTTTATTTTTAGGTATCTATTTCCCTATTCATTTTTATGGCGGTATTAAGCCGATGTATCAAGCGATTGAACATGCTAAGCCAAACTTTACGATTCTACCAGAACATGGTATGAATTTAACATGGTATATTTCTACTATTATATTAAGTGGAATTGGAATGTATATGTGGCCACACTCATTCCCACCTATTTTTGCAGCCAAAAATGCGAAGGTTTTAAGAAAGAACGCAATTATTATGCCGTTGTATCAGTTGATTTTATTATTTGCATTTTTCGTAGGGTTTGCAGCAATCTTACAAATTAAAGGTTTACAAGGAAGTGATGGTGATAAGATTTTATTACTTCTTTCTAAAAAGACGTTTGATCCATGGTTTGTAGGACTAATAGGGGGCACAGGGGTATTAGCAGCTTTAGTACCAGCTTCACTGATTCTGATGGTAATCTCTACATTATTCGTTAATAATATTTATAAAGTAGTAGTACCATCTAAATCAGAAATACAAATTGCAAGATTAATAAAATTAATCGTTCCTTTTATTACGCTAATAGGTTTATATTTTACATTTAAAGGTGGTAACTCTCTATTTAGTATTGCAATTGTGGCCTATAATTTTATAACCCAGCTTGCTCCACCATTTTTCTTAAGTTTAATGAAAAAGAACTTTGTAACAAAATACGGAGCTATTACAGGAATTATATTTGGAGGAGCAATCGTTTCAATATTTGATTTAGGCGAAAAAACCTTTGCTCAAACTTTTCCCCATCTTCCACAGCTAGTGAAAGACTTAAATGTAGGAATTGTTGCACTAGTGATTAATGCTCTTATTATGATCGTTATTAGTCTTATTACAAAAAATAGCATGTCTGCGAATAAAAAGAGTGACATATTAGCTGGATAATAAGGGTGGTTTTAAAGAGAAAAAACGTCCGGTCAAACGATCCGATGTTTTCATAGTGTTGAAATATGCTGTGGTTAATATAAAAAATACGAACAATAAATGATGTTGATGAAATTGCATTATTTTTAAATATGTTCTATCTATGTTCTCTTACCTGTAAGACAACTGATGGATAATATATTTTTTTTTCTAAAAATTCAACACAATTAACGTCATTATTATTACAAATATCTTTTTGAGGATCACTATTTATATGATTTTTTAGTAGTGGATTATCTCTCACTTACAATTAGATTAATAAAGGGAGATTCATTCGTTTAATAGACTATTCTATTGTTTTTAAGATTATTCTTTTTTATTAAGAAGTTGATTGGAACGAAAGGGTGCTCGACTCCTACGGGATTAGCGGGAAGGCTAAAGACCCCGCAGGCTTGCCGAGGAGGCNNGCCCCATGGAAAGCGAGCACACTGTAGTGGAAATCATACCACACAACTTATTTATCAGTGATAAAAATAAATGACAAAGTTCTTTTTCAACAGCATGAAAACGTCGGGTCTATAGATCCGACGTTTTCTATTATTCTATTAAATTGTTTATTGAATGTATAAATCCTTCAAAATGTCTGTTAAAGTTTCACCTTTAATTTTCGTTTTACCTTTAGGAACGTCTTGGACATCAGGGTTTGGTGTTAAATAATTCTTTTGAACAAAACTCAAATCCTTTGCGTCAACAATCCCATCGAAATTGATATCAGCTGCACGCTTGTTAGTGCCCCAGTATGTTTTAATATAATCAGCATCTAACACATCGATTACGTCATCGTTATTTACATCTCCACCCATTACTGGAGCATATAAAATGTAGGACAGTCTACCAACAACATCACCATTCGTCACATCATACAAATCATTAACTGTTACATGACGGTCGAAATGTCCAGGAATTTTAACTGTTAAATCATAATCTTCATTTGTAGCTGGAAGATTTTTAACAAAGTATCGTGCACTACTGTTAAATTCTCCAGTATAAGTCTTTCCGTTTTTTGAAACTAATTTTAAACTCATGCCAGCTTTAGAAAAATCTTTGTTGTAGTCTAACCAAATACCCCAGTTATCTAAAAATCCATCTGCAAGTATACCGCCTTCAAGTTGAGAGTAAGTTGGTTCGATATTTATTCCTTGACCAAAGCCTTGAATTGTCGCAGGTGCTTGATTTAAGGAGAATGCAGTAGATTTTGTGAGATCAATAGTTTGAATCCATTTAATATATGTGCTTGGTTTTTCTTTTACTTTAAAAGTAATATCGATTAATGGCATGTTCGTTTGGATTGGCTGAATTGAGTCTCCTGATAATTGAGTGTTAAGTGTAATTTTACTTGCGGTCTGCTCAATGATTTTAAGATCGGCATTTAAGCCATGTGACTTAGCATAAGATACATAATCCTTATTTAATGATACATTTGCAACGTCGTATACTGTTGAAGGGAATGTTAATGTAAATTCTCCACCTGTTAAATCTTTAACATTATTTGCACTTAGTGATAGCGTTACATTTTCACCATATTTCACATCATTTTTGTTTGCGACTAGTTTTGCATATGGTAGTCCTTTTTTAACAAGTGTGTATGAGAAATCAGGGTGATCCTGCATTCCGTTTCCTGCGTAGTCATAGGTGTCAAGACTAATTTTTGTTACATCTTTACCGTCTAATAGATTAGTTTTAAATTCAAAGTCACCATTCTTTTCAATTTTTAAAGGTGTTGATGAGAATTTTGTTTTATTAATTAAGTTAACCATGTTGGAAGACTGATCCCATTTAAATCCATTTTGATTCATGATATCTACTTGTTGGTCATATATGTTACCTTTTACAGTCATACCATCTGGAGTTATTTCATAAACTCCACCTGGTTGCTGCATTTTTACGATTGGGTTAGTATTTTCAATATAAAATACATCAGACTTTTTAAATGTTTTACCTTCTCTGTTTGTAGCGATTAGTTCTAATTCATATTTTCCTGGAGGAGCAAGCCTTTTTGAATATGAAATTGGATGATCCTTATGACCCGTAAATGCACTATAAAGTCCATTAAATCCGTATTCAGTTTCAAACATACTATCTTCAGTGAAAAGACCCTCATATGAATCAACAAGTCCTAGCTCTTTTCCTGTTTTCGCATCTTTTAAAACCAGATCTACAGTTTCCATTGGACTATTAAGGGAGAATTGAATGGCTGTTCCGGATGGGAAACTATGATTTAAATCACGTCGTGTTGTAAAGGCGTCTTCATAAGCATTAATTGAATTAATGCCTTCTTGTAAATGCTTGAAGCCAAAAGGTATTTGGTAAACTTCATCTGGATTGCTATTGCTTGTAATATAAATATAGCCTTCGTAGATACCAAATTCAGCAGTATCAGGAATATGAATTGTTGGTTTGATTTTTATTGTTTTATTGGCATTCAGTGTCACCGTATCTGGAACATCTAATGTAATATTGTTAGCTGAAGCATCTTTAGCTCCTTTTACATTTTGATTAAACTTAACTTGAACATTAAATGTTTTCTTTTTGTTACTTGTATTTGAAATAGAAACTACTCGAGAGTCTGTTTTTTCCTTACCTGCAGTAACTTGTGGTCCGAAGCTTAATGCTCCTGTAACGTCTGGTATAGTTATATCTTGACCATCTTTTGTGCTGATCGTTTTATCTAGTACCTTGATATGCAAATCAGAATGAACTGCTTCATAAACATCAATTCTTCCTGCACCTACTTCAAATACACTATAATCTTTTTGTAGTTTATCGGCTGTATTCATTAAAGCTGCTTTTACATCTTCTGGTTTGTATTCTGGATGTTTTTGTAAAAGAAGGGCAGCAGCTCCAGCAACGTGAGGAGTAGCCATTGATGTTCCAGATGCACTCATATATGCGTTCGTATAATCAGTCAGATGATTTGGTCCGTTTTGATAAGCAGGTACACTTGAAAATACAGCAACTCCTGGTGCAGTAACTTCTGGTTTAATATCATAAAATCTATTTGAAGGACCACGTGAACTAAAATCAGCTAATGTATCTCCACTAGTTTTCATTTCACCAATTGAGTTTAAAGTGAAGGTCGCATTACCTTGATTTACTTTATCTACAACTTTTAATCCTTGTTCGTTTGTCATTGTAAATGAAGGGATAAAGTCAAATCCGTTTCCAAGATAATGAGGAATTTGGCCTTCTGTTGGGTTATTATTGTACATTAAAACTGCTTTTGCACCATGTTTCTTTGCTAGCATTACTTTTTCATTTAAGCTAAGGATTCCACGCTCAATTAGAGCGATTTTACCATTTACATCTTTGCCGCTATAATCACTTTCGCTATTTCCTAGACCGACAAACACGATTGGTAGAGTTTGATTTTTAAGAGTATTTAAATCATCATCGTAATTCTTTGCAAGTAGTTTTAAATTTGATAAGGAAAGATTATCATTTGAACTAACTGTGCCAGTAGCTGTAGGGATCGTCATTGAAAAATCACTTGCACCAACTGTTAAAGCTAGAGGAGAAGTACCAGGTGAACCAAGTGAATACAAATCACTACCAGAGTTACCAGCTGCTATAACAGCAGTCGTTCCAGCTAAAACTGCATTATTGATTGCGATTGCATTTGGATCAAGAGGGTCGTTATAATTTGAACCTAAAGATAGATTAATAACATCCATTCCGTCTGCTACTGCTTTATCGATTCCAGCGATGATGTTACTTGAGGATCCTGATCCATATGGTCCAAGCACTTTGTATGCATATAGATCAACTCCAGGTGCAACGCCTGTAACTGCATATTCTGTTTTATTTTTACCTTGCCCCGCAATCGTTCCAGAAACATGAGTTCCATGGGAAGTATAGTATGTAGATCCAGCTAACGCATTGATTTCAGGTTGTCCAGATTTTTTCCAATCGTCGTATGTTGTTTCCATTGGATCAGAATCGTTATTCACGAAATCATATCCACCTTTATAGACGTCTTTTAAATCTGGGTGATTATAATCTATCCCAGTATCAATTACAGCAACTTTAACACCTTTTCCAGTAATTCCTTCTTCGTGAAGTTTTGTTGCACCGATATTTTCAGTACTATCTTCTGCGGGAGAGTGACTACTTGACTCGTTTGCTTGAATCTCTGTAGGAGATGGATCATCTATTGTGATTACTTTATCTTCAAATATTGCTTTTACTTCATCCATCGCAAGAATAGTATGTACTTCATTACCTGGTACAGTCATTGCAACACCGTTAAAAGCTTGGCGGTACTCTTTGTGAATTTGCATAGTTGAGACGGCTTTTTTTGCTTGTCCAATTTTCTGTTTAAAATTTTGATGTGATTTTTCTACTTTATTTTTTGCCTCATCTAATGGGACTTCAATTCCGTTTTCTTCGTTTTTCTTAATATCCGTTTTAGCAGGGTCTTGGGCAAATTGAACAATGATGCTTACTGGTTTATTACTCGTCGTATCAAGCTTAGGTGATAAATACTTTTCTTGATCGGCCGTTTCAACGCCGTTATGTACTCGATTTCGATCCTCTTTTGTTAAATTTTTTAAATACTGCTCTACGTTTGATCTGCCACCTTGAGAAGTAGAATTAACAGATGCAAAAGTATGACTAGAAAATAACAAACTAGCTGCAATAAAACTAGTAGATACAACCTTGAGTGGCATTACTAAACTGCTTTTCAAATACAATACACCCCTTCAATTTTATGTTAAGGAATTAACCTTATAGTCTGATTATTAAGAAAACTTAATAACCAGTCAATTGGGTTATTTATTCCTTATAAAATCAACGTTTTTCTCAATTAAGGATATAAATCTTTCAAAACTCATAAGAAAATTGTTCAAAAAAGCCAGAAAACATAATAAAAAAATGAATTTTGTCGAGTTTAAACGTTTCCTATTGAACGAAGTAGGTGATTTTTCACGTTAATGATTTAATGATTTTTAGAAAATGGTAATAAATAGCATAATTTTTCTACATTTAACAAATTTTAAATAGTAATAAATAAATTGATAGGTGATTGATATGCGATTGGGTTATCCAAAGAGAAGTAGGCAATCAAAGGAAGTTAAAGCTCCAGTTGTTTTATCATCCGATTTACATAAAAATTTACAAAATATAAATCATGAATTGCAGTATTGTGCAGATTTAATCGTTAGAGAATTTGAGGTTGGAGAAACCAAAAAAAGAAAAATGGCACTAGTACATCTTCAAGGTATTTCAAATGGTGACACAATCAGTCAATTTATCGTTGATCCAATTCTACATAAATGGAAAAACATGATATTAGATAATTTAAGCGAAATTAATTTCTTCAATGAAATGAAAGATAATACGTTTGATGTTCCACAAGTTAAAACTGAAAATGAATGGAATAACATAATGATGGCAGTTTTAAATGGAGATACAGCAATATTTATTGATAATCAACTAAAAGTATTGCTGATTGATACGAAAAGTGGACAATTTCGTTCCGTTTCAGAGTCAACTGGACAAACGATTATTCGTGGTCCTAAAGATAGTTTTACTGAATCAATTGCTACTAATATGTCACTTCTACGTTACCGACTTCGAAGTGCTCAATTTAAAATGGAAATGATTAAAGTTGGTGATGTTACGAATACGAGTGTAGTAATCTCTTATCTTGATGACAAGGTTGATCAAGATATTTTACATACTATAAAAGAAAAACTAAAGAATGCTAAAGTTAATGGAGTTTTAGAATCAATAAATATAGAATATCTTATTGAATCAAAACCCTTAAGTCCATTTCCAACTGTCTTGGACAGTGAAAGACCTGATGTAATTGCCGCAAATTTATTAGAAGGTAGAATTGGAATTATTGTAGATGGTAGTCCAATGGGGCTAGTACTTCCAGCAACCTTACCTATGTTTTTCCAATCGCCTGATGATTATAATCAACGATATATTGTTGGAACCTTTTTAAGATTTTTGAGATTTACAGCATTTTTTACATCATTATTAGTTTCTGCATTATATCTTGCATTAATTACACACCATCGTTCGATGATCCCAACACCGTTATTAGTTAGTCTTGCAGCTCAAAGAGAAAGTGTACCGTTTCCTGCGATCGTTGAGTTATTGCTAATGGAATTTGCTTTTGAAATCATTAGGGAAGCTAGTATTCGTAGCCCAAGGGTTCTTGCATCAACTGTATCAATAGTTGGTGCACTTGTAATAGGGCAAGCTGTTGTACAAGCGGGAATTATATCTACTGCAATGATTATCTTTGTCTCAATTACTGGTATTTCAAGTTTTACTCTTCCTTATTATAGTGTTGCTGCATCTGCAAGACTACTGAGATATTTATTTATTTTAAGTGCAGGAATTGCTGGGTTGTATGGAATTGCATTAATGTTTTTATTTTGGCTAGTTCATTTAAATACACTCGATTCATTTGGAGTGCCATATTTAATGCCAGTATCCCCATTATCAATTAGAGATAATGAAGATAATTTTATCCGTCTACCTTGGAAAAATTTAAAAACTTCAAGTAAAGATTTTGTCCCAGAATCAACAAGGATGAGAAAACAACAAAAAAATAAAAACGGTGAAGACAATGAATCGTAATCTTAAATTAAAGTTAATAATATCCGTTTTTTTGCTACTTTCAGGCTGTAGTAATTATATGGAGTTAAATAAAATTTCATTTATTACGGGATTAGGTGTCGATTGGACTGATAAATCTAATTTTAAAGTTACTTTACAAGTCATTAATCCAACTGATTTAGCTACTGGTCAAAATGGTGGTGGCAATTCTTCGCCAGTCATTCTTTATACAAGTACTGGGAAAACATTATCAGAAGCAATTAGAGAAGCAGGAAAAAAAATAACGAAGAACAAAGACTTTACTCATGTTGGATTAACTGTAATAGGTGAGAATGCAGCAAAGCATGGTATAGAAGAAATAGTAGACGCTATTATTCGGGAACCAAGAGTCTCTGCTTTTATGTCTGTTCTTGTAGCTAAAAATTCAACAGCCGAACAGATCTTAAATACAATGACACCTATTAATAAAGTTTCATCAGCAGAAATGGTTTCAAAAATCCAAAGCGTTAATTTTTCATTAGGTGAAAGTGTCAATCCAAATGTATTTGAATTAGGTGAAGACCTGACCTATTCTGGGAAAGAGATTGCGATTAGTGGAGTTGAAATTGTTAACGAGAATAAAGAAAAAAATACGTTATCGAATTTACAAACGATGGAACCAGCCGAAACTAAAATTGATGACTTAGCATTATTTCGAGGTAGTAAACTAGTTGGTTGGATTTCAGGACGTGATGTAAGAGGAATTTTAATGGTATTGGATAAAATTCAACAAACGAATTTTGCCATACCTTGCGGAAATAATAAATATAGCTCTCTTCGGTTACATGCTCAAAAAATAAAATCGGATGTGAAAGTTAAGGGAAATATCCCGATTATTAACATTGATAATACGCTCCTTACATTACTTGATGAAACTGGTTGTTCAATAAATATTGAAAGCGTTCAAGATTTAATAAAGATTGAAAAACAAGCTGCAAAAGTAGTTAAGCACCAAATTGAGCATAGTATTAAATCTGCTCAAAACTATAAGAGTGATGTTTTTGGATTCGGTGATATGATTCATACACATAATCCAAAAAAATGGCAAAAGATGAAAAGTAATTGGGCAGAAGATTTCGCAAATGCAAAAGTAAATGTTAAAACGACGGTCATAATTAAGCGAAGTGGATTACTAGGGGATCCTGTTATCATGAAGAAGAAATAGGGTGAAGTAATGCAAAATATGAGATTTAATTCAGAGCAGTTATTTAGTTTATTGGCAATTTATTTAATTGGAAGTGCTGTTGCAGTTGACCCTGCACAAGATGCTGGAAGAGATGCCTGGCTTGCAATTTTAATAAGCCTTGTTGGTGGATTACTCTTATTAAGCTTATATTTGGGAATATATAAAAATAACCCGTCTAACTCATTAATCAAGTCCTTACAAAAAGCATGGGGAAAATATTTAGGCGGCTTAGTTGGAATATTATATGTTGTTTATTGTATCTATATTGCATCAAGGGTTATGAGAGATTTTGCCGAGCTTATTTTAACGGTTGCATTAGATAATACAGGTTTATTCACAATTTCAATGTTAATGTTGTTTCTTTTGATTTATACGGTAATGAAAGGATTTACGAGTTTTGCTAGGACGGTTTGGATTTGTTTTCTATTAAGTGGAATTATCGTTTTTATTCTCATTTTGTCTCAATTATTAACTGGATTTTTAAATTTTTCCCATTTAAAACCTATCCTTGAATACGGATGGAAACCAGTTTTAAAATCAGTATTTCCAACGACTGTAACATTCCCATTTGGGGAGTCAATAATATTTTTATTGTTGCTACAACACTATGATCAACCAAAAAATGCATACAAAATGAGCTATTTAGCAATGATTTATGCTGGGATCTTTCTAACAATATCGACGATTATACATATTGCAAATTTAGGTGAAATTATTTTTAAAGCTTCAACATTCCCGGTACTTTCAAGCGTATCATTAATTAACATAGGTGATTTTTTTACAAGATTAGAGTCTCTAGCGGTAATTGTTTTTGTTATTTTAGGTTTTATTAAAATATCAATTTTATTTTTTGGAGCAGTAGTAGGGACTATGGAAATATTTAATTTAAAAGATGATTGGTTAATTACATTTTTAATAGGTATTATGATTATATTTTTCAGCATATTTACAACTGTTTCATACGCACAGCATGTTTATATAGGACTTGAATTAGTCCCTAAATATCTCCATGTACCGTTTCAAATTATATTGCCGCTTATCTTATTTGTAACATTAAAGATTCAAAATAAATTATCCCTTTCTTAGTTTAAGAACCATAGTTAAACAAAAATAGAGAATGAAATAACCGACCATTATTTTATCAAGAGTTAAAAAACCTACTTTATTATAAGAAAGGGCTAAAGTTAAATAATGTAAATCAAAACCTTGTAATAATGTAAGTATGTAAATGAACAGGAAACAAAAAAATGATAACAAAACAAAGATCATTATTTCTTTCATGCATAACACTCCTTTTAATGAGTATTATGAGGAATTTTAGGTTGTTTTACTCATCTGATAAAGAAGTCAAAGGAAAATCCTAAAGTGTAGAATTAGCTCATTACTCTTTAGGATTTTTTTAATTGCAAATAAGTTCATGTTTGTTTTTTTAATAAAAAAATTAATAGAAATTTTGTTGTATTTAATTTAAAGAGATTAAGTAAACTGTATAAAGTAATCTTAAAAGATTATTATTCTTACTTCCTAATTTAATTAGTAGATTAGCCGTCTCTAAACATGTACATATTCATAGATTAACAGTGGATAAGTATTATTTGGGAGGTATCATTTTTGGACGCTTTTTTTAGTGATTTAGTAAAAAAAGTAATTGCAAATTACCCTTTAGAAGTAAAACATGAATCTTTAAAATACATTGATGAAAAAAAAGCTGAGTGGCCCATTGATACAAATATCGGTGAAGTTTTATTAAAGAAAGTTTTAATTGATGAAAAATATATTGAATTCATGATTTATGCAATTGACTATCTTAGAGATAATGGCGTCTTTACACCAGAAGTATTAACAACCAAATTAGGTGACGGTTTTGTAAAGATGAAAGATGAATATTTTATGTTATTTGAAGCTGTTAATGGGAGAAGACCAAATTTTGAGAGTGAAGAAGATCTTATTCTGTTGATGAATGGGCTTGCTTCTTTTCATAAAGCTTCAATAGGCATAGAATTAACAACTGAGCAAGTTTCAATTATTCAGTCAAATTGGAAAAAAGATTTACAAAATAAATTTTTAAAATTAACAAAATGGAAAGAAGAACGAGCTAAGTTAAAGCATCAAAATGAAATCGATAAGCTGTATTTAAAAAATATAAACACAGTTTTAATGCAATGTGAAAAAGCTTTAGCAATAATTGATAAATATATTGCAGAAGAGAAAGCGAAAACATTATGCTACCTAAATTTTAATGTAGATGATCTTACAATCGGAGAAGACGGGAATTTATATTTCTTAAATATGAGTTCTTTAAATATCGAATTACCGATTCATGATATGAGAAGAATTTTAAATATCGCAATGAAAGAAAAAAATTGTAATGCAAAGTTAATTAAGAAAATAATCATCGCATATCAGGAAATCAATCCGTTATCTTGTATACAGTACCAGCTACTTAAAGCTGATTTATTGTTTCCTCATTTATTTTATGACGTATTTTCGGCACATTACGAAAACAAGGATACACTATGGGGTGATCCTAGTTTAGTTTTAAAAATGAAAAAAATAATTACATTTGAATTTAATAAAGAAAGAGTGATTTATTCATTCTTTGTCCGAACAAATGAAGTACTTAATGATCGATAAAACTTCAACTTCAATAAAAAATAAAGCTCAATTCCATTTATGGATTCGAGCTTTATTTTTTATTTATTTTTTTTCTTGCCAATCATACCATAATCTCTGATTGTAATGTGAACATCATAGTTTATTTTAGCTTTACTAAATAGTTCATCCCAATTCTTACTCATTTTTTTCCATTGTTTTGGGTATTGAATTCTTACTTCGTTTCCAAATCCAGCAACATCTGTTTTATATTCATTTTGAAGCTTTTTTGTTACATTTTCTACTAATTTTGTGACTTCAACTGCAGTTGCTTTTTCAATCCTTTTAACATTTTTCTCTTCAAATACAGGTCTTAACTTAGGATTCCAATACTCTGCTATTCTACCTTCTGATTCAATTTTTACGTCAAAAGAGATTTTGTTACCTTTTATATGAGGTGTAACTTTACTTTTTATTAATTCATTTTGAAACCAAGTCGGGCCATCTGATTTTTTCGTGTATGCCTTTACCGCTCCGCCCTTCCCTTGTGCCGTAATCCAATTAACTCCTTCTACTTCTAGTGGATTAAGAGAGCCAATCATTTTATTTTTTTTACCATTAAAAATTGCACCGCCAGAAAACTTAACACCTTTATCAGTTGTTTCTAATAATTGAAGGAGAAAACTAGAACCAGAATTCATTAATCCACCAATTTTTATTAATGGTGTTTTACTGACAATTATTGAAGTTAATGATTGGTCTGCAATTTCAACGATTCGTAATGACGGAATGACATTTGGTTCTTTCGTTTCTAATGCTTTTGAGGCTTCACCTTTTGCAATGAAAATTAGCGTACTTCCACGAATATCGATATCACGAAAATATAAATCAGTAAGCTCTCGGAGGTTTATTTCTCTAGCAAGTTCTTCACTAATAACAATGCATTTTTGATGTGCTCCAAAAATGTAACCATTTCTCTTTAAAGTAGTATCCCATCCTGTAGGTTCTAACGATATGCCTTCACCAATCACATTTATATATGGTTTCGATACATTATCTCCACCAGACTTTGTATCCAATGCCTCAGGAACGACATATTGTAGGGTCGATTTTAATTTTCCTTCACCGTCTTTATCTAGCGAAGAACCTACGATAATGTTTAAGTCCTCAATTGGCCTACTACTCCAGCAACCCGATAATAAAATTAGGAGAATACTATTAGAAATTAAACATATAACGATTCGTTTTAACCTACATTTTCTCATTTAATTTTTTCCTCACAGATGAAATCACTAGTAGGATAAGTGGGACGATCCCAAATAAATAAAATGCTGTATTACCGATTGTATCGGCCATTGTAAAAGTTTGATTTATATCTTTAGGAATCATTGCAATAATATAAATAAATGGTAATGTGCCAAAAAGAAAAGGTTTCATATTTTTTTTATGTAAAACTTGAACCATTCCAAGGGCACAAATATACAATGCGATGATATAGGTAGCAAAAATTTGCATAATCCAAATAACTAGAAGTAATGAGTCAAATCTTTCTACAAATAGCCCCTGAATATCATAGCTGCGAATATAAGTGAGTACGGGCCAAGTTTGTAATAAAACACCGTTTACTGAGAATGCTCCGACTACAGCAACGACAGTAATTGTATAAAAAACAAATGGAATACCGATCCCTAACATAATTGATTTTGATACCTTCGACTTATCCTTCATAAACATAAAAATAAATAAAATCACTTCAAAGCCTGAAAATGAAAGGGAAGTTGTTTTAAGTCCATTAAGGACGGGTTTGAAACCATTTCCAAGAACTGGACGTAGGTTGTCTATTTCAATAATGCCTATTCCTAAAAAAATAACTAATAGAAAAAATAATACAGTGATTGGAAAAATAATTTCCAATATCCTAGCGATTGGGTTGATCCCTCCTAGAACTATATATAACCCAATCCACAAGAACGGAATTAAAATAGCCCAAGAAGGAGTACCTTGTAGTAAGAATAAACGTGTAGTTTCTGCCATTACTCGAACCTCTAAAGCTGAAATGCAAATATAATAGATGATAATAATGATACATAATGGGATTCCTAACCATTTACCAATTATTTTTTGCGTAAATTGAAAATATGTTTCGTTAGGATATTGTTTACACAGCATGACTAATAAAAATACTAACAAGGTAATAAGCAAACCAGATACCATAACGGCAATCCAACCGTCTGGCGTTTTTACTTTGTCAGTAATCGTTCTCGGTAGGATTAAAATACCTGCACCAAATATGAAATTTACAAAAAACATAACAGTTTGATTTGTTGATATTCGATCAATAGGCTCTGAATTCATAACCTAGAACTCCTCCTTTCTTAAGTTATTTCATCCTTCTTGTTTTTTTTGCTTGCAGGCTTTTAGGACGATTTTTCAACATAAATAAAGGAGCTCTTACGACGAAATCTTTCCAATCACCAAATCGAATAGGAGCAGCAGGACTTAGATAAGGGACCCCAAAACTTTTTAGTGTTACTAAATGACTACATAGTAATAGGAAAAATAAAATGACGCCATATAAACCAAATACACTTGCAAAAAGCATCGATAAAAAACGAAGCATACGAAGTGCAATTCCTACATTATATTGTGGTAATGTAAATGAGGAAATTGCTGTTACTGCAACGACAATAACCATGATTGTACTGACAATTCCTGCTTCAACTGCAGCCTGACCGATAATTAACCCTCCAACAATGCCTAAAGATTGCCCAATTGGCTTAGGTAAACGTAAACCGGCTTCCCTTAATACCTCAATCGAGATTTCCATTATTAGTGCTTCAATTAACGGAGGAAATGGTACGCCACCTCTAGTTGCTGCTATATGAAATACTAGCTTTGTCGGAATTAGTCCTTGATGAAACGAAATAAATGCAATGTACAAAGATGGAGCAAATAAAGCAATAAAACATGAAAGATAGCGTAATAATCGAACTAAAGTAGCTGCAAACCATCTTTCATAATAATCCTCAGGAGATTGTAATAACATCTGAAAAGTTACAGGAGCAATAAGTGCAAATGGTGAACCATCCAATATAATGGCTACTCTACCTTCCATTAAAGCACTCATAACCCGATCAGGACGTTCAGTACTTTGAATCTGAGGAAAAGGACTTAAATAGTCATCTTCTATTAATTGTTCTATATAACCAGAGTCTGGAACGCTATCAATTTCAATTCTTTTTATTCTTTTTTTTACTTCCTCGATAATCTCAGAATTCGCAATCGTTGAGATGTATGCTATAACTAATTGTTTTTTTGAAACTTCACCAATTTCAAATCCTAGCATTGTTAAATCTGGATTTTTTCCAGCACGCCTTAACATGGCCGTATTATCAGCTAAGCTTTCAACAAAGCCAAGTCTTGGTCCACGAACAAGTGCCTCAGAATCAGGTTCCTTTACTTCTCTAGTTTTTGTTAGTGCTTCGCCGATTAAAAAACATTCAGAAATACCATCTACTAACAAACCAATTGAACCAAATAGAACATCTGTTTTTAATTTTTTAAAAGTAGTGACTTCTTCAATTGTACAAACAGTGAGTGATTTCTCTTTAATACATTTTTTAATTTCTTTTAGATTTAAAGATTGCCCATTATTTTTATAATTGGTGGCAATGGCTGTAAGTCCCGTCATTAATTCGCCCAATATATGCTTTTGAATTAATTCTGCATTAGATAAGCCATCAATAAAAATAATTGCTACTTGAATATCTGTTTCACCTAATAAAAATTCTCTAAATTTAACATCAGAATTATGTCCAATTTCATTAAAAATCCAATCCAAATTTACTTGGAGATCACTGGATAAGATTTCATTATTATTTTGAGATTCATTATTTAGAGATGCCATATTTTCTGAGATTTTATTGGATCTCCAACGCTTCATTTAAATCACTCTTTCTCCATAATATGAACCCATTTGAAAAATTTTGATAATCCTACAGGAACGATAAAGGTAACAAAAGCTTGTATGAAAATCGGATACTCCGGAATAAATGAAATAATTTTCTTGAACATTTAATACACCCCAATATTTAAAATGATAAAGGTATTATTTCCCACTATAGGAAAAGAATGCGTAAAGGGTAGGAAAAGTATTATACATACTGAACTAAAAACAATTGATAAAGAAACAGAATTTAAATAATTAATCAATTTTAATAAAAAATTGAATATTTCCTATTTTAAAAAAATGACAAAATAGTATAATAAACCTAGTAGATTACGTGTGATTTTACCTAATTTTCCATTTTTCATATAGATAAAATGGAGGAATCGTTGAAATAAAAGATCTTACCGAGTATGGAGAGGAAAGCTTATGAATCAGATACTTCTATATGATTTTCTTACATTTATGAATGATAAAAATTGGAATAAAGCTGATTTGGCTAAATATTCTGGAATCCATATTAGTGATATTAGTAGAGTATTTAATAATAAAAAGCCTCTTTCTTTGCATTATTTAGATGCAATTACAGAAGCGTTCGGTTTACCAGAAGGGTATTTTTACTCAAGCTATACACAACTATGCTTTAATCAGAATCGATATTTAGATAAACGAAGAAGTGTAGCGTTTATTTATAAATGTGCAATAAATGGATTTGATAAAGAGTTAGAGTTTATTATTTCTGAAATGTTAGAGGAGAAATCTAAGACAATTCGTACAAAAAATTTACAAAATTTATATGAAATAGCTGAAAAGTTATTTGCTGAAGGGAAAGAAAAAGAGGCTTTGCCTTTATATGAAATCATTATAGATCACATGCCAGATCAAACAGCAGAGGAAGTTGCTATTAGTTATTTTAGAAAGTACTATTTAAATAGGCTAACAGAGGAAGGACCAGCAACTCTTGTTCATGTTCTAGAATATGTGAGCTATATGCCAGATGATTTTCAGGAATTAACGATTTTATGGATTACGGCAACCTACTATATGTTAAAACAATGGGACAAAGTTCTTCATTATGCTAAGCGATTAGAAAAAATGGCGAAAAATGAAAAACATTATGGCTATGCATTAGTATATCAAGGCTTTGCTTTGAATAGGTTAAGTAATTCTTTAGATGAAGTGCTTGAAATAATAAAAAAGTATGGTAAGATAAATGATTTTTTTGCTGAGGCTGCAATCGGTAATCGTTATGTTACATTACTAGACTTTGGTGAACTACATTATGCTGATGAATACTACGATTGGATTAAAGATCGAGATGATTTATATGTAGGCATTCCGAGAATTATTGAATCCTATGTAAAGTTAGGGAGATTAGAAGATGCTTCAACTTTAATCAATCATCATGAAAAAGTAATTAATGAAATGGCCAATAGTTCAAATATGTATAAACAACAAATGTATTTGGACTTTTGCTATGCACAGTCAATTTTAAAATGTGAAAATAAGCAATATATTGAAGGCTTAAATGATTTAATAAATGTAGCTAGAAAAGTTAAAAACGTAGGTATAATTGAAAAATTTAAACTATGTTTATTATCAATTTGGCACTATCGAGATCATTTAACAGATCAATTAAATGAGGATTATATTCAAATGTTAAGTGATGATAAGAATCAGGCGAGTAATTTGTATGCAATGAGCACTTAACCAGTCTATTAGACTGACCGAAAAAAGATCGCTTCATCTTCTGATTGAGGTGACTCCACTAACCAGTACAAAAAGTTACAAATAAACCACAAGGGAAATTAAATCCTTGTGGTTATTTTCATTTCTAGACCATATTTAAATAGGGAGTTAATTTATCTTCTTATATTCCTTAAACCATTCAACAAATTTAGCTATACCGTCTTCGATTGAAGTAGTTGGACTATATTGAATATCATTTACGAGTTGATCAATATCTGCATATGTTTCAAGTACTTCTCCTGAAATCATCGGCAATAATCGAATAGTTGCTTTTATACCAAGTTGCTTTTCTAAAACTTCGATAAAATAATTTAATTTCACTGGGCTATGGTTACCAATATTATAAAGTTTATAGTAAGAGGAGGATTCTTTTGGTGGCCCATTTTTAATGATTCTTACAATTGATTCAACTACATCATCAATATAAGTAAAATCTCGTTTCATATTTCCATAATTATAAACGTCTATTGGTTGTCCGTTAGTGATTGCATTAGCAAATTTATATAATGCCATATCAGGTCTACCCCATGGTCCATAGACCGTAAAAAAACGCAATCCAGTCGTAGGTAGATTAAACGTATGACTATAAGAATGTGCCATTAATTCATTTGCTTTTTTTGTGGCTGCATATAAACTAATTGGTTGGTCAACTCGATCGTCAATTGAAGAGGGAGATTTTTTATTATTCCCATAAACAGAGCTAGAAGAAGCGTATATGAGGTGTTTAATTTGATGATTTTTACAACACTCTAAAATATTAGCAAAACCTACAAGGTTTGATTGGATGTATGACCCTGGATTTTCTAAGCTATATCTCACTCCAGCCTGTGCTGCTAGATTAATGACTAGATCGAAATTATATTTTACAAATAGCTCTTCTAGAATCTCCATTTCATGTATTGAGCCATTAATGAAAC
The DNA here is from genome assembly GCF_002585125.1 of Bacillus sp. AFS029533. NCBI lineage: Bacteria > Bacillati > Bacillota > Bacilli > Caryophanales > Bacillaceae > Bacillus > Bacillus sp. AFS029533. The sequence goes on from NZ_NUQC01000020.1 coordinate 117,484, forward strand.
TGAAATGTTCATATTTCTTTAAAATTTCCAATCTATCAAATTTTAGACGTCTGTCATAGTAGTCATTTATATTATCAATTCCAATGACTTGAAAACCTTGTTCTAATAGGCGTCTGCTTAGATGAAATCCAATAAATCCGGCACATCCAGTAATTAAGATGCGCATAGTATCAGTTTTTTTAATGTTAAAAACCTCCTTATCTAACAAGAGTTGGAATATCATATGATGGAGAAAACGACAAAGTTCGAATACATATAGAAATATGTATATAACTAGATTAGGGAAAATACTTTTTTAATAGAATACACATATACCCTCACAATACTTGGACAAAATCATATGATTACATTAGGTCTAAATACACTTAGGGCAATAAAAGTAAATATGCAACTATTTATTACATTTCATTAAAAAGAAATGTGAATTTTTTTATGGGCTCTAAAAAAGTAGGAGGGAGAAATTGAATAATATAATTATTGAGCCATGGATTGTCGATGAGCTTATTCATGATGAATTCTATGTGCCAGAATATATTGAAAAAATTGGGCTTGAAGTACTTAAGTTTTATGATCTTCAAGTAAATAGCATGCAAGTAATAACGACGAAAGCTGACAAAGGCGGAGCAATTTGGAAAATTGAAACAAACGAAGGTCCAAAAAGTTTTAAGCTTTTACACAGAAGACCTACTAGAAGTATGTTTAGTTTAGGAGCTCAGAAGTATTTAGTTGAGGTTCAGCAGGCTAGAGTTCCAAGCATCGTTCGAACTAGAGATGGCGAGGAGTATGTAGAAGCAGGTGGAAAGCTATGGTTCGTTGCAGAATGGATTGAAGAGCTGGCACCAGTTTCTAAAGATTTAGAAGGTGCTAAGCAGTTATGTTATGCTCTTGGTGAGTTTCATCGATTAAGTAAAGGTTATGTACCACCGATCCAAGCAGAAATTGCATCAAGATTGCACAAATGGCCAAAAAGCTATGAAAAAGTATATAACAAAATGAATTGGTTCAGAACAATTGCCTTGGCTTATGAAGAAATGCCTGCTAGTCAGGATTTATTAAATGTAGTAGATATATTTCAAGAACAAGCAAGAAAGAGTATGGAAGATCTAAATAATTCAGGTTACTTTAATATGGTGAATGAAGGAAATGCGAGCTGGGGCTTAGTTCACCAAGATTACGGATGGTCGAATGGTCAAATGGGTCCAAATGGAATGTGGATCATAGATTTAGATGGAGTTGCATATGATTTGCCAATTCGTGACCTTAGAAAACTAATATCTGGTACAATGTCTGATTTATTCGCTTGGGATGCTACATGGGTAAGGGAAATGATTAACGCATATCACGAAGCTAATCCAATTTCTAAAGAATTATATGATGTATTAATGATTGATTTTTCAATGCCAAATGAATTTTATAAGAATATTAAAGAAGTACTTTATGAACCAGAATTATTTTTAGGTGAAACTACTAAACAATTAATTCAATCAATTGTTGACTTAGAGCAGTCAAAATGGGCAACATTGAATGAAGTTCGCAACGACTGGAGTGGAAAAGAATGAAAATATTAATGGTATGTACAGAAAACCTACCAGTGCCTCCAGTTTTAGGTGGTGCGATTCAAACTTATATTGCAGGAAGTTTACCTTATTTAAGTAAAGTACACGATATAACAGTACTAGGCGTTAATGATCCAACATTACCAGATGAAGAAACAATCGACGGTGTAAATTATGTACGTGTACCAGGGAAAGTATTAGAACTATATCGTGAAGGTGTAGTTGAATACATTAAAGGAAATCAATTTGATTTAATCCACATTTTTAACAGACCACGTCTTGTTCTTCCGATTAGAAAAGTAGCACCAAATTCAAAGATTACGTTAAGTATGCATAATGACATGTTTAATATTGGGAAAATTGCTGTTGATGAAGCGAATTTAGTATTAGAAGAAGTTTCAAGTATCGTTACAGTAAGTGATTATGTAGGAAATGTAATTCGTGAACTTTATCCTCAAAGTGCAAATAAAATTAGAACGATCTACTCAGGTGTTGATTCTGACCGTTTCTTACCTGGTAATGATCCTAAAATGATTAGTACGAGAAACACACTTAGAAAAGAGTATGGTTTAGAAAATAAAACAGTTATTTTATTTGCAGGAAGACTTTCAGAAAACAAAGGCGTAGATCGTCTAATTAGAGCATTGCCAACACTTTCAAAAACCTTCAAAGATTTAGCTTTAGTCATCGTAGGAAGCAATTGGTTTAGTCAAAACAATGTAACAGATTATGTTGCTTATATTCGTGCTATCGCAAAAAAACAAGATGTACCGATTATTACAACAGGTTTTGTATCACCTTTTGAAATCCACAACTGGTTTGCAGTAGCAGATTTATTTGTCTGTACTTCATTATGGCAAGAGCCTCTTGCAAGGGTTCACTATGAAGCGATGGCAGCAGGTCTTCCAATTGTAACAACTGCTCGAGGTGGAAATCCTGAAGTCATTATTCCAGGTGAAAATGGATTAATCGTAGAAAATCCAGTTGATCCAGATGAATTCGCTACCAAAATTACAGAAATATTATCAAACAAAACGCTAATGAAGAATATGGGAATAAAAGGTAGAGAACTTGCAGTTACTAAATATTTATGGAGTCGTGTAGCAAATGAGATACTATCTACATGGAGCCAAACTGAATATGCCTCATCTATTTCATCAGAACAATTAGAACAATATGAACCTCAAACATTATTTAAAACTGCAGTACAAAATACAGAGTTGAATGTAGCTAATAATAATGTATCTGAAGTAATCGAACAACCTACGGCAGAAATCAGTGAAGTAATCGAACAACCTACGACAGAAATCAGTGAAGTAATCGAACCAACTGTAGAAATAAAACCAACTATTGAAATAGAAAAAACTACTGAATCAATAGTAGAAGTACCAAAACCAGTAACTCAGTCCGAAATCAAAACTCTTGAAGAATTGCTAGCAATCCTAGTTGAGAAAGCAAAATTAGTTCCTAAAGAAAAAGTAGTCGCAAAAGTAACGGAAGAATTTTCAACTAATACGAATCCAAGATTAAGGATTAGAAGAGTAACTGATCAGGGTGTAAATAATGCAACCTCAAATTCAAACCTAAACTTAAACCAAAGACCATATGCAAATGAAGTAAGTAGAGTAGAAAATAGGGTTAACAATCTATCTAATACTAATTCAGAACCTTTTAGATTGAAGAAAATTCCTAGCGTCATTGAAATGCATAGAAACAGAAATCGTTAAAAGATCATTTTTTTGAGGAATTTGTCTAAATAGAAAGAGGCTGTCTCATAAGTTTAAAGACTTTTGAGGTAGCCTTTTTTAGTTTGAAAATTATTTATTGATGACCGTGTTCCAAATAGAGCAACTTATGAAACAAGTGAACGCTGCTGATCAAGTTACGAACACCGCTCAATTAAAGTTAAAATGGCTAAATTAACGCCAAAACTGATGCAATGAATGGACAACAAATAACACTCCTTGAACGACAAAAATGGCCAAATTAACGCTAAAAATAGCGTAATAAAGGTTAATTAACATGAACAGCAAATTTGGTTTAGCTAAAGGTTTATATCGGTTGATTAACGCCTATCTAGGTGAAAGGAATGGCAATAGCGAGGATGAATAATCTCTCTTAAATAACGTTTAAATTAGCACAATGATTGCCCATGCCGAGGCAACTAATCTTCAAATCGCATATGTCATACTGATTCAAACATGGATTCAAGTAACAAGAAAAGTCTCTTAAATAAATTTATTTTGGTGCAAGAATACCTATAAACACTATCTTTTAATAGATTGGTTTAATGTCTTGAAAATAAATTTATAGGCGAAAAAACTCTAGTTATTAAGACATAAACTTTCTAAACATAATAGGTATATATGGTGACAAGACCTCCTTCATTTACATATAAAGTAGAATGAACAAATGTTTGGAGGCAAGTCAAATGAAAATCCGCAAGGCTATTATTCCCGCTGCTGGTCTCGGGACACGTTTTTTGCCAGCAACAAAAGCGTTGCCAAAAGAAATGTTACCTATAGTTGATAAGCCAACTATTCAATATATCGTTGAAGAAGCTGTTGCTTCTGGAATTGAAGAAATCATTATTATTAGTGGTAGAGGCAAGCGAGCAATCGAGGATCATTTTGATAAATCATATGAATTAGAAGAATCATTATCTCGAAAAAACAAGCTAACTGTTTTGGAAGAAATGCAGAAAATATCCAATATGGTGAAAATCTTTTATGTGCGTCAAAAGGAACCGAAAGGATTAGGAGACGCAATATTATGTGCTAAGAGTTTTATAGGAGATGAACCATTTGCTGTTTTGTTAGGAGATGACATCGTTATGTCTACAACACCTTGCTTACAGCAAATTATTAATGTTTACGAGAAATATAATGCCCCGGTTATTGCTGTTCAGAATGTTCCTGATGAAGAAGTAAGTAAATATGGTGTTATCAAACAAAAAGAAAGTACTTACGATACAAACACAAATCTATTTCAGGTTGAGTGTCTAGTAGAAAAACCAAAATTGAAAGATGCCCCATCAAATTATGCAATTATGGGACGTTACATCCTTACTCCAGAGATTTTTGACATTTTAGCAACAATTTCTGTGGGACAAGGCTGTGAATTACAATTAACAGATGCGATTAATGAATTAAATAAAAATCAATTTGTCTTAGCATATAATTTCGAAGGTAAACGATATGATATCGGACATAAAATCGGATTTATAATGGCTACAATTGATTTTGCGATTAATAGAGAAGATATAAAAGATGAGGTAATCGCTTTCTTAAATGAGGTCATATCTGATCATGCTCTAAATATGAAGAATCAGGAAGTGGATTGACTTGAAAATTTCTATATTAGGTACGGGCTATGTCGGTTTAACAACAGGAGTCTGTTTAGCAGAGATTGGTCACTCAGTAACTTGTATTGATATAAATGAACTTAAAATAAAGAATTTGTGTGCAGGTATCTCTCCAATTTATGAACCAGGAATTGAAGAGTTAATAATTAATAATATTAAGTTAGGAAGATTATCATTTACAACTTCATACGATAAGGGGTTAGAAGATGCTAAGGTTATTATCGTTGCAGTAGGTACCCCTCAAAGAGAAGATGGGGCCGCAAATTTATCCTATCTTGAGGGTGCAGCGATTGATATCGCAAAAAATATTAAACAAGACGTAATTATTGCGATAAAAAGTACTGTTCCAGTTGGAACAAATGAAGTAGTAAAGGAAATTATTCAACAAAATTGTAGTAAAGATATTGTGGTTGACGTTGTTTCAAATCCAGAGTTTCTAAGACAAGGTTCGGCAATTAAAGATACGATGGAAGCAGATCGAATCATTATCGGTAGCAATAATCAAGAGTCTGCCAGAATTGTTGAAGAAATGTATAAACCATTAAATGTACCGATTTTAATTACTAGCATTCGTAGTGCAGAAATGATTAAATATGCATCAAATGCATTTTTAGCTAGCAAAATAAGCTATATCAATGAAATTGCTAATCTATGTGAAGCACTCGGTGCAAATGTAGAAGATGTAGCTAAAGGAATGGGGAAAGATAAACGAATTGGTGAAGCATTTTTATATGCTGGAATAGGTTATGGCGGCTCTTGTTTCCCAAAGGATGTTAAAGCATTATTGCATACAGCCGGGATAAATGGGGTTGAATTTGGTTTTCTAAAGGAAACTATTTCTATTAATAATTATCAACGTGAATTACTGGTAAAGAAAGCAATTGAACGATTTGGTATATTAAAAGGGAAGAAGATTGCATGTCTAGGATTATCGTTTAAACCAGATACAGACGATATGAGAGAAGCACCTTCTATCAATATCATAAATTCTTTAACAGAATTAGGGGCAGAAGTCATTGCGTATGACCCTGTTGCAATTGAAAACGCAAAAAAAATTCTAGGTAGCAAATTAACGTTCGCTAGTTCAATAAATGAATGTGTAACGGATACAGATGCAATTTTTATTGTTACTGAGTGGAGAGAATTTAGAGAACTTGACTTACCTAGCATATTAATGAAAATGAAGAATCCAATCATTTTTGACGGAAGAAACTGTCTGAGGGAAGAAAAAATAAGAGATTGTGAGAAAATAGAATATTACCCAGTTGGTAAACCTTCCATAATTCAATAAAAATGAAAAACGACTTCAAACTTAATTGAAGTCGTTTTTATTATTTTACTCATTTTGTTCATGTAAAGGACGGTAAATCGATTTGACGAATTTATGTTTAAGATAAGGGAGAATTTTTTTTCTACGATTTACTAATCTGCCTACAATTGCCTTTTTGTCTTCCTTTGATAATAACCAATCATCAGGTATTACTTCTACAATTTCTTCTAAAAGCAGTACCGGGAATCTTTGGATGATCTGAAGTTGTTCATTAAATTCTTCTTCACTTTTTATATATTGGGACATGAATTGATGAGTTGAACTTTTCATAATATTTTGAGGCAAAGTTTCTAACTCTGAAGTTAACCAGCTATAGGAGCCAAATGCTTCAGCATGGTCAATGATCCAAAGTTTAAATTGATCTAAATTTTCTTCGCGAAGTAAAATATTTTTTCGAGTACGATCTCCATTACAGAGCCAATAATCGAATAAAATGATACCTGCGAGCTGATTGTTATTTAAAATACTAGGAACTGATACAACTTGATGTCCATTTAACGTTTCAGGTACATATAAAGAAGCAAATTGAAACTTTGAATGTTGAACTTCTTCCATGACTAAATCCGGTATTGTTTTTGAAAATTCTTCAGGAATTGATACGATTTGAGCAAAAGGAACTGGTAGATCTAAAAATCTAGCAATGCAATAGGCAACCCATTCGTTTGGTAATGTTTTCTCAAATCCAGACCGAAAATATTTCACAACATAATCTCTACCATCACTAAATGTAATTAAATGAGCATTGGATTTTCCTTCTAGTTTTTTAATATAGGAAACTGGTTCAATCATTTTGAATCACATCACTATTTTTGCCTTTACCAAATTTCAGAAGATATTCACGATAAATATCGGCTACTTTATGAATAGCAAAATTATTTTCAACATGGTTGATTGCATTTTGCGATAGCTTTTCATGAAACTTCTTATTATCAACGATTGAATATATTTTTTTAACAGCATCTTGAACATCATGTCCTCGAAACAGCATACCTGTTTCACCTTGAAGAACGATTTCCGAAATAGGCATTATATTAGAAGCAACAACTGGCACACCACATGCCATAGACTCAATAAAGGTATTCCCAAATGATTCTACTTTTGTAGTTGCGATTGTACAACCACCAGATTGAAGTACTTTTGCGTATACATGGGGCATTTGTTGATAAGGAATAACCGGAAACCATTTAATGATATCGGTTAGACCTTCTTCCTTCCAAGCTAATGCAAAGTCCTCTCGCTGAACACTTTGGGCTCCTCCAATTAACCAAATTTCAATATCGGACCGTTCACTTTTTATCAATTTTGCAATTTCAATTAACATTGGCCAGTTTTTTCGTTTATCCACTCTACCGATACAGCACACAATTTTTTTATTGTTTGGAAGGATTGGATTATTTTCGATTGCGATCTCATCCCCTGCTAATGGATGGAAAAATGATGTATCAACACCATTGTAGATTACTTTAATGGGGATATTATCTGTTAAGATGGAAACTAATCTTTTTTGATAATTAGAAGGAACAATTATAGAAACAGGTTCAATGGATCTGAATTTCTTTAAATGAGGTTGTAGTTTTATAAGCTCGGGCGTACGTGCTTCTACAATTACTGGACCTTTATATTTAGCTTTTTGTAACCACTTATATGCAGAACCCGTATCTACTACAATGATTGCGTCATATGCATTGTTTTTAATAATATCAATAATTTCGTTTTCGTCCTTCGTTAAATAGACAGGTGCAACATCTTCCATTATGTGTAATCCACCATGATCTGTTGTGTATAGAAACTCAGTATCAATTCCAAACTTTTTAAAATAAATTGAACGATTCCTCCAGCCAGCATTTACTCCACCAACTGTTAAGAGACGCCAGATTATTAAGACTTTCAAATTTTCCCCTCCTTGGTTTTAGGGTATACAAATAACGTTTAAACCGATTTGAAAACTAATTGTATACACGAATACGGCTTTTTACCGGATTCAAATCTTGAATAGTAGTCCTATTTTAGTTAATTCAAATTGAGGTAAATTGTAAGGGCAATTAACTACTAACTACAAATATTTATTAGGTTAAAAGCAGGAAAACTTACTTCTATTTTTCCTTGCTCAGCATTTAGGGATATGATAATGTATAAGAAAAAGAAGTATTGACTGCAACTTTTAAAATTAATGAAGGATAAACTTCAACACTGGAAGGATTAAAAAATAATGGAGCGACCTAATTTTAAATTGTTAGTTAAGGAAAAATTTTCACAATTATCACCAGGGCAAAAAAAAGTAGCGACATATATGATTGAAAATCTTGAGGAATGTGCTTTTAAAACGGCTTATCAAATTGGAAAAAAAGCTGAAGTAAGTGAAACAACGGTCATTCGACTTTCATATGCACTCGAATTTGAAGGCTTCAGTGATATGCAGTTATGTGTTCAAAATGAGTTTCTTCATTTAAATAAAGCCGATTATATAAAAGAAAAAGAAGAGTTAAAAAATGCAGAAGGACAAAATACTTTTACAAAAATTATCGAAAATGAAGTAAATATTTTAAGAAATTTATTACAACCTTCAAATATTAAGGAAATTTCAAAAGCTATTGAAGCAATTATAGACGCTGATCAAGTGTTAATAGTTGGTCATCGAGTATCTCATATAGCTGCATACTGGTTTTCGAATACGTTAAGCTCAATTAGAAGTAACGTATTGTATTGTTCTCCAGCAGGTGACTTTTATGAAAAGTTTTGTAATTTAACAGAAAAATCAGTTGTTGTTGCATTTTCTTTTCCAAGGTATGCAAAGGAAACATTAACAATTGCAGAATGTACGAAAGAAAATGGAGTAAGTTTAATTTCAGTCACAGATCGATTATTATCACCAATTGGACGAATTGCAGATATTGTTCTAACTACAGAAGAAAATGTGGAAAGTGGTTCTAACTCGGTAGCATCAGTTATTAGTCTATTAAATTTAGTGATTGCGGGATTATATGAAAAAGACCAAAAAAGAATTCAAATGTATCAACAAAAATTGGAAAAAATTTATTCTACCTATGAAGTGTTTATAGAATAGAAAAAACAGTTAGGAGAAAATCGTATGAATCCACAATCTTATCTAGATCATAATAAAGAAACTATTTTACAAACTTACCAGGATTTACATAAGCTAGCTGAGCCTAGTTGGCACGAAGAAAAAACAGCAAAGTATTTAAGAGAACGACTAAATTATGCAGAAGTTGAGATTAAAACGTTTAAAAATCATTTTGGATTTATTGCTGAAATTAAGGGGCAAAACGATACAGTTGTTGCGCTAAGAGCTGATATGGATGCACTAGTACAAGAAGTTGATGGTGTTGTGATGGCAAACCACTCATGTGGTCATGATGCTCATAGTACGATGGTTTTATATGCAGCGTTGGCGATATCTGCAAGTGGTATAAAGCCAAAACATACGATTCGATTTATCTTCCAGCCAGCCGAAGAAAAAGGTGAAGGAGCTCTTCAAATGATGGAAGATGGTGCATTAGACAATGTCATTTCATTGTTTGGCGTACACTTAAGACCAGAAAGAGAAGTACCTTTTCAAAAGGCATCTCCAGTAATCATACATGGATCTGCTGAAACGATTAAAGGCACAATTCGAGGGATTCAGGCTCACGCATCTAGACCACAAGATGGTATTAATGCGATTGAAGTAGCTGCTGAAATAGTCAATAAATTAAAACGAATAAATATAAATACGGATATCCCTCATTCGATTAAAATGACCCAAATTCAAACTGAAAATGAAGCATCAAATACGATACCAGAAACGGTAAAGTTTTCACTTGATGTTAGAGCGCAAACAAATGACATTATGAATCAATTAAACGCCCGCACTGTAGAGGTTTTTGAGGAAACGATGATTGAAACAAAAGCTAAAATTTCGTGGTCTATGGAAGAGTTTGTTCCAGCGGCCGTACAAAACGAGCAGGCAATAAAAATTACCGAAAGAGCCATTGCTGAAGTGATCGGACATGAAAACTTAGTGCCTGAATGCATTTCAAATGGTGGTGAGGATTTCCATTTCTATACAAATAAATATCCTCAAATTGCGGCTACAATGGTCGGTTTAGGATGTGGATTAACTCCGGGGTTACATCATCCTCATATGAGTTTTAATTTAGAAGCACTTCATTATGGAGCGAAAATTTTAACTCAAACGGTTTTATTAGCATCAGAACAAGAACAATTAAGAGGTGAGGCAAATGCTAAACAAACTGAATCATTCTGAAGTTAATACAGGAATTAAGATCCGTGCTCTACATTCCATCGAAGAAATGGGGCAGGTACGAGAACTAGAATCTAAAATTTGGGGTTTTGAAGATTCAATTCCCACGCATCAAACAATTACAGCTGCAAAAAATGGTGGCTTAGTTTTAGGTGCATATTTTGACGATAAACTAATTGGATTTCAATATAGTTTTCCTGGTTATGATGGACAAAATGTTTATCTTTGTTCTCATATGCTTGGAATTGATCAAGAATTTCGTAATAAAGGGATTGGAAAACTACTTAAAATTGCCCAGCGAGAAGAAGCGCTTAAACTCGGCTATAAATTGATTACTTGGACTTATGATCCATTAGAAACCGCAAATGGCTATTTAAATATTTCTAAGTTAGGTGGAGTTTGTAGTACGTATATTGAAAACTGCTATGGAGAAATGGAAGACTTATTGAATAGTGGAATTCCATCTGATCGTTTTTTAGTTGAATGGTATATTGCAAAAGAGGAAAAGGAGAATTTGAGACCATTTGAACTAGATGAAGCAGTTAAAAATTCGCTTATTAAATGGGAAGAAAATAATGACGGATTACCAGTGCCGATTAAAAATGATTCCCTAGATAATAACGATCTAGCCTTTGTTGCAGTACCAAAGGATTTCCGAACAATTAGAGAAACGAATAGTAAAATTGCAACCCAGTGGCGAATGCTTACTAGAGAGTCCTTTAAAAAATTATTTCAAAGCGGATGGAAAGTCAGTGGATTTTATAAGAATTCAGACTCGGAAATGCCAGTTCATTTTTATGTACTAAAAAAATAAAAAGGAAAATAAGGGAGAGTTCGGAAATGAAAATTAAAAAAATAATATTACGCCATATGAAGCTAGATTTATTGCATCCATTTACAACGAGCTTTGGTACTGAATATGACCGTGAATTTATTCTATTAGAAGCGATAAGCGAAGACGGAATATCAGGTTGGGCTGAATCAGTTGCTATGCTTGATCCGCTTTATAATGAAGAAACTTTAAAAACAAATTGGCATATTCTAGAAGATTATTTAATTCCAATCGTGTTAAATAATGAAATTAACCATCCAGACGAAATTTCCGAAAAGTATTTCTCACATATTCGTGGGAACTATATGGCCAAAGCTGCCATAGAAGGCGCAATTTGGGATCTTTATGCTAAGCAAGAAAATATCTCACTTTCAACTGCGTTAGGTGGAACTAAAAAGGAAATCGAAGTAGGAGTAAGCATTGGAATTCAAGATTCAATCGATTCAACAATTAACATTATCGAAAACCGACTTGCAGAAGGCTATAAGAGATTTAAATTAAAAATTAAACCAGGCTGGGATCTTGAACTGATTGATAAAGTACGAAAAGTTTATCCAACTATTCCTTTAATGGCGGATGCTAATTCAGCATACACATTATCTGATATGGATCAATTAATTGCATTAGATGATTATAATTTAATGATGATTGAACAACCACTTGCATACAACGATATTATCGATCACGCAGATTTACAAGAAAGAATGAAAACGCCAATCTGTTTAGACGAGAGTATTCACTCACTAGAAGATGCTAGAAAAGCAATAAAGCTAGTAAGCTGTAAAATTATTAATATTAAAATTGGTCGAGTTGGGGGACTAACTCAATCAAGAAAAATACATGATCTATGCCAGGAAAATGGAATTCCATTATGGTGCGGTGGAATGCTAGAATCAGGAATTGGAAGAGCCCATAATATTGCAATCACATCATTACCGAACTTCATTCTACCTGGAGACACTGCGGCATCTGCATTATACTGGGCAGAAGACATAATCGAACCAGAAGTAACTGTAGAAAATGGAATGATCACCGTACCAACAAAACCAGGTATCGGGTACGACCCACACATTCAAAATATTGAAAAATATACAATCAGTACGAAAGTTTACAATAAGAATTAAATACAAGGGGGATGGAGGGGACACAAACCTAAATTTATGGTTTGTGTTTTTTTCGTGATAATAATTTTGATATAAACTTCAAATCAACCTTACTTTTACTGGATAATGTTTAGTTTTGAATGATTCTTATTCAAATTATAGTTATTTCTTCTATTTTATCGAATCTGATAAACTATTTTCTCATGATACCAAGCTTAATTTGCAGTTTTTAAAGTTTTAATTGCAGATTTAACTTTTTTAATTGCGGATTTGCCAAATTTAATTGCAGTTATGGCTACTTTAATTGCACTTGAACAGATTTAATTGCAGTAATAGCATATTTAATTGCACTACACAGATTTATTCGTAGTCACAACATTTTCAAAAGCTTGAAAACCCAAACCTAAATAAAAGGTTTGGGTTTAATTGTTCTTAATCTTCTTCCTTAATCTTGCTTTTAATCTTTTCCTTGATTCTTTTCACTTGTTCTTCGTACTTCTCAATATCCTTTATTTCACCTTTACCATAGCGAACCGAGTTATATGCATTAATTAGTTCATCTTCATTCGGAATTTGTATTCGCTCCAACCACTCTTTTAATGTTTCATTTTGGTTTCGCCCCATCTTGTATTTAGAGGCGTATTTTTGAAGTTGGAAGATTAGTTTTCTGATTTGCTCTGTTGGAGCAGAGTGTTTGAAAAATCGTCTTTTTTTCCTCTTGTGTTCTGGTATTGCATTATATTCGATGCTGATTTCTTGTTTGGCAGTATGTTTTTCATTACGTATATAAGTAAGCTTTCTTATAACTAGCCAAATTACGATTAAAACGATCATCAGTAATAATAACCATAACCAAGTAGGAGTCGACTCTAAAATGTAATGGTGATTACGTATATTTTGTGGGATTTTATCTTCAGCACTTGAATTTTGACCTAGCTTAATTTTTTTCTCTTTTATAGTGATGTGATCTACATAGTTAAAGAAAGGAGTTCCTAAAAATCCAACTGCACTAAATAAACCGTCCAGTAATTTAAAAATCGCCCACTTTAAGATCGGTAATATTAACATTATGGTACCAGTAAGCAGTACTGCTATACTAATTGATCCTATGATTCCTCGATAGTTATTAATAGTTTGGGTAGTGACAGCTTGTTGAAAATATCTACCTAAACTAAATAGAATTGTAAAAATGATTATGATCCATAATATCAAACTCATATGAGAGTAATGTGAAGTCCAGCCAAAAAAGAGGACGATCAAACTCGTTAAATAAAAAGTGATTTGTAATTTATTTCGTTCTTCGATCCATAACGAAGTGTCTTTAAGAAAAGCTTCAAGTCGAAAATAGATAAAGCTAGCACATAAAATAGATGTCACTGAATTTAAGCCAAGAGTATAACTGATTCCTCCAGAAATAATGGCTGCTAGAAACGGAATAACTCGTGATACTTGAGCCTTTCGTAATGAGTAATGTAAGAATAGATTTCCAATCATAAAAATACAAATGATTGCCAAAGTAGGTGGCAGTTGATTTTTTGATTCATATATAAATAGAACGATTAAATAGAGTAATAGATATTCTAATGAAAAAAAGTATGTAGAAAGTAAACGTAAAATCATTTCATTATCCTTTCGACTTAATGTTGTCCAAATGGAACAAGCTTTGGACTTTCTAAATCATCTTGTAGATAATAGATGCTTTGGCCACGTTTTCGCATTTGAGTGAAATATCGATCTCCATGTTTGCCGAACGGGCCACATAAAATAATTACAGGAGATTTTCGTTGTTGCTTTTCTACGTAATGTAGTAATCGATCAATCGGCTGAGTCATTCTTGCACCATTAACTCGAGCAAGAATATCGTAAGTTTTACCTAGTTGAGCTTTACCTCCACCAATTGGTAAATGATAAACAGGAACGCCACTTTCCATGTTCAAATTTAGGAATATTTCATAATTAATATTTTTTAATGCAGCGTATTGGACTATAAAGGCAATATTACTAGCAATTGATTCGATGTTTTCAATGATACTTAATCTAAAATTATCATGATGAGTATCTCGTAAATTGATAATAAATGTAATTGAATAGTCAGCAGTTTTTTCATAAATTTTCGTTTGAAGAACTTGAGTTTTAGCACTAGCTTTCCAGTGAATTCGATGAAATGAGTCCGAATAGACATAGTCTCTTGTTCCAATCGGAGCTAGAAAATCTTCAAACATACTAGTATTTGTTACAAAACTACCATATGAGTTAGTTGAAATTATTTGATCAATTTGAGGTACAGGAATTAAAGTAGGATAAATAATAATTTCTTTATGTAAAAATGGTTTATAGGTCAAATATAGATAGCCTAAACTAAAGAAATTTGAAATTTTTAATTCTACTTGTTTAATTCTAGTAACTCCACGTTTAGTAGCTGAAAGCGGTAATGTAATCTGAATCGTTTCATTACCTTTTAGTTGAATTGGGATCATTAGTTCTAAATTTGAATCGCTACTAACTGCTTTAAAATTTATACTTTCTACTATAGGTTCTAATTTTATTCGAACTGTTGCGTTAATAATTGGTAACCAATGATTCTGGGTTATCTTAATAGGTAAATTAAATTGCTCTCCGACGGAAACTCGAATGGGTTCCTTGTCGTTTTCGATGACAAGGTGATCAGCAATATGTTTTAAATAGTATCGACTCATCAAACTAATAATGATTAAAAATCCTCCTAAAAACATTAATAAATAAGAAGATTGATAGACATTAATGATTAGAAATATGACCCCGAAAATAATTAAGATATCAAGTGAATTTTTGCCATGTATTTCTTTATTCCAAGTCATTTATTGACCAGCTCCAGCTTCTACAGGAACTTCAACTTGATTTAAAACTGATTCTATAACTTGTGTAGCATTTTTCTTTATGGATGCCTCAAGGGTCAAGACTAATCTGTGTGAAAGGAGATAAATCGCAACATCCTTCACATCTTGTGGAGTGACGAATGATCTATTGTTTATATATGCTTTACCTTGTGAAGCTCTCATTAGTGCCAATGTACCACGAGGACTAATGCCGAGTTGAATATCTTCATGATTTCTTGTACTATGAATAATGTTTAAAATATAATCCTCTACTTCTTCCGAAATTGTAACAGTCTTCACCTGTTCTTTCATTTCATCAATTTCTTCTAAAGTTAGTACATTTTTTAAATTCGAAAATGGAGTATTTGAACGATAAGACTTCATAATACTTTTTTCCTCTTCAAATGTAGGGTATTTCAAACTAATTTGCATGAAAAATCGATCCATTTGTGCTTCAGGTAATGGAAATGTACCTTGTTGTGATTCAATAGGATTTTGGGTTGCTATCACGATAAACGGATTTGGGAGAGGAATCGTTTCTCCATCGATTGTTACCTGGCGTTCTTCCATTACTTCTAATAAACTAGCCTGGGTTCTAGGTGTAGCACGATTAATCTCATCTGCTAATAAAATATTCGTCATAACAGGACCGATTCGAAGTTGAAAGTCTTGTTCTTTTGGATGAAAAAATTGAATACCTGTTACATCACTAGGTAATAAATCTGGAGTAAATTGAATTCTTTTAAATGAACCGTTAATCGTTTTGGCAAAACTTTTAGCTAACTGTGTTTTTCCAGTACCAGGGACACTTTCCAATAGAATATGCCCATTATTAATAAGAGCAATGAAAATCATTTCAACGACATCTTCTTTACCAATTATCACGTGACTAATCTCTTTCTTTAATTCCAATAACTTTACTGATCTATTCATAGTTCTCTCCTTATCTTTTAAAACGTTTTAAGCATTATTAATTCTATTTAAAAATCGAAAAAATTGTAGAATATGCTATTATTTTAATAGTTAAACAATAGTAAAGTCCAATAATTCTCAATTTTTAAAATCTATTAAAGAGAACAATAAATATTAGTTGATATTTAAAAAAAAACACTGTAGAATATAATGTTTGTTTGCTAAAAAATGGAAATTGCTTAAAAGACGGAAATTCTGAAACGCCAGTGACAGACTAAAGTTTTTAAGAATCATAAAGAGTATTAAATGATGATGATGATAAAAATATGATTAATTAAAGGTTCCGGATTGTTTTGTCTTTTCCTATACCATGCATTCCATTGAACCTCGCTTTAACAGGAGAGAAAAAGATGAAAAAAATAATGATAGTATTAGCTACCTGCTTTTTTGCTTTAGTTTGCGGGTGTACAAAAAATAATCAAGATGAACAAAAAGTAAAAGAAGATAAACAAAATACAGAACAAGTTAAAGAGCCAAAAGAGCCTATAAAAAAAATAAATCAGGAAGTTACAAAGGTGACTGTTGGTGCCGTGGGTGACTTGTTAATTCATAATGAAGTATATGAAGATGCTAGGCTTCCTAATGGTGTATATAACTTTAATAAAATGTTTGATGAAGTTAGAAAAACGATGGAAAAGCCAGATATTTTAGTAGCAAATCAAGAAACGATGATTGGGGGAAAGCAATTCGGATTATCTACTTATCCAGCGTTTAACAGTCCATATGAGGTTGGAGATGCACTCAAAGGGGCTGGGGTTGATTTTGTAACACTGGCCAATAATCATTCGCTTGATCGAGGTGAAAAAATTATACGAAGTGCAATTTCCCATTGGGACGCTATTCATATGCCATATACAGGGGCTTTTAAATCACAAGCAGATCATGACCAAATTAGAGTGATAAATAAAAATAATATTCGATTTTCATTTCTTGCTTACACATTTGGTACAAATGGGATTCCCGTTCCTAAAGGAAAAGATTATTTAGTAAATTTGATCGACCTTGCCAAAATACGTAGTGATGTTGCAAGGGCAAAGAAAGTATCAGATGTAGTAGTAGTTGCTATGCATTGGGGGATTGAATATGAAAGAATGCCAAACAATACCCAAAAGAATCTTGCAAAACAATTGGCTGATATGGGAGTTCAAATTATTATTGGAAATCATCCACACGTCCTGCAACCGCCGGCATGGATCACTGGAAAAATGGGGAATAAATCAATTGTTTTTTATTCATTAGGAAATTACTTATCAGCTCAAGATGAAATTTATGAGTTAATTGGTGGAATGGGTACAATTGATGTGGTTAAAACTCGAACTGATCAAAATGTAAAAATTGAACTAGAAAATCCAAGTTTTTTTCCTACTTATAATTACTATCGTGATAATCGCAATTTTAAAATTATGTCTTTGGAAAATATTAATGAAGTTAATCTAAAAAATGGCAAAATGAGATACAACGAAATAATGAACCATATGCGAACAAATATTAAGGATTTAAAAAGTATTCCTGAGGTTCAAAATTAAAACGGTAAAATGGGTAAATCGCAATTAAAATCTTAGAATCGCAAATAAAAAGTCTGATCGCAATTAAAATCTGAGAATCGCAAATAAAAAAGGCAAATCGCAATTAAAATCTTAGAATCGCAAATAAAAAAGGTAAATCGCAATTAAAATCTGAGAATCGCAAATAAAAATACAAATCGCAATTAAAATCTAGGAATCGCAAATAAAAAAGGCAAATCGCAATTAAAATCAGAGAATCGCAAATAAAAAAGGCGAATCGCAATTAAAATCTGAGAATCACAAATAAAAAAGGCAAATCGCAATTAAAATCAGAGAATCGCAAATAAAAAATACAAATCGCAATTAAAATCAGAGAATCGCAAATAAACAAGGCAATTCACAATTAAAGTAGATGAAGAATTGACCAAAACAAAATAAAATCAGTTCAAGCACAAAAAAATTACAAAAAAATGTTTGATTACATAAATTTTTACATTAAAATTTTACATCTAATAATCTTCACTACTGACGAAACAATCCGGAAAGCTTATATGCCACAATATAAGCTTTTTTTCTATTCATTAAATAAGTATTTTCTCACAAACTACTTAATAATTGTTTTAATGATTTTTAGCGTACATTTCAACTAGGAAAAAATCTTTTGAAAAACTTTTTTAAAAAATTGTTTATTTTTTTGCAGGGTTTTTAAATTTGTCTTCGTCTAAAGTTATGGAAGAGGAAAAGAGGTGATGCAATGGAGTCGGATGAACAATTAGTAAGGAATATAGTAAAGGGGAATCATCAACTATTTAAAGAATTAATCGTAAGATACCAATCAAAGGTATTTGCAGTAGCATTGAAAGTTTCAAATAACCAAAAGGATGCTGAAGATATTTCGCAAGAAGTCTTTCTCCAATTGTATCGTTCTCTCGAAAACTTTAACGGAGAATCTAGTTTTGCCACATGGATTTATCGAATTACAATGAATAAAGCAATTGATTTTAAAAGAAAACAAGTAAAACAACAGGAAAATGAAACTAGTGAATTACTTTCTACTTTACCAGAAGAGAATTTATTATCACCTGAAGAAGCTTTACTAAAAACGATTGATAAAGAACTTATTCATTCATATTTAATTGAATTGCCACAGGCATATAGCGATGTATTGAAATTATATTATTTTGAAGAACTTACTTATGGGGAAATAGCTTTGAAATTAAATGTAGCCGTTAATACTGTAGAATCACGTTTATATCGAGCTAAACGATTAATTAAAGACAAGCATAAAGGAGGGATCATTTGAAACATTTAACTTCTGACCAATTATTATCGTATCAACAAAAGAAGCTTTCAAATAAAGAATCTCTTTTGCTTGAACAGCACTTAAATGAATGTATCTCATGCCAGGCGGAGCTTGAACTTTTAAATGAATTAGACAAGGAATGGATGAATCCACCTGAATTTCATTTTTCAGATGATCTAGTGAACGAAATAATGAAACAAACTGAATCAATACAAATTACGGAAAAAACAAATGAAAATAAATCTAAAACGAATTCAAAAAAAGTTCGCTTAATCCATTTAGTGTTGGCTGCTGCAGCAACATTTTTATTCTTCCAATTTCAATTAACTGAACGGATTACAAATTCCAATCGTCACGTTGTACAAACGATTGATCAGACGTCTTCGTTAATTGAAAAAAGTGAAGAAATTAAATTATCAATTCCAATTCCAAAAATTTTGAAAGGAAATAAAAAATAATGGAGGTACAAACATTGAAAAAACGTAAAAAATTAGTTTATTTATTATCAATCTTACCTGGTCTTGGCCATTTTTATTTAGGATTAATGAGTCGAGGATTGCAGTTTATGCTGTTATTTTTCGGCACAGTATTTTTAACCCATCTAATTTCAAGCTTTGGATTTTTTATACCAGTCATCGTATTTTATAGCTACTTTGATGCACTTCAATATCATAGTAAATATCGTGAGGATATTGAATTAGTAGATGAGCCTATCTTACATCATCAATTTAAATTTAATAAGTATTTAATTGGTTGGGTATTAATTGGTTTTGGTTGTTTATCTTTATTAGAGAACACTTCTGATTATATTTCTAGACATTACAATATCTTTATCGACTATAATTTAGTACAAAATTTACTAATCAGTATTGTTTTTGTCGGTCTTGGTATTAAATTATTAACTGGAAAGTCGAAAAAAGAAGTATGAGGAATTGGAAGGTTGGCACTATAACAGCGGGAATCATTTTAATCGCAATTGGTTTACTATGGTTTTTACAAAATTTTATTTCAATTCCTTATTCGAAGCTTCTTATTAATGCATGGCCAGTTGCTTGTATTTTATTAGGAATTGAAATACTACTATTCAATTTAGTAAGAAAAGAAGAAACACTCCGTTTTCATGGATTTAGTATTTTTTTACTTATAATAATGATGGTTGTTTCATTACTATTTAGTATTGGTCATTTGTTTGTCAAAGAAATTGGTTATACATTCAAATCTAAAGATATTGAAATAAATGATTCGAAAACGATCACTTCATCAATTAATGAAGTTATTATTAACGCTAATAATAGTGAAATCAGTGTAAATGGAACTGATACTAGTTCAGTAAACGTAAATGGTAATATAAGAGTTCCGGATCGTGATAAAGAAGATAGTGAAAAAGTATCTGATTATTATTCAGTAAAAACACTTGGTGATAAACTGATTATCGAGATTCGTAATGATGACCATCAGATTTTCCACTTTAAGGATGACAGCTCCCATCTAAATATTGATTTGCCTAAAAGCATTTTAACGAATATAAATGTAAAAAATGGCTCTATCAATTTATCAAATAAAGACAATGAAACAGTCATTAATTCAAATGACGGGCAAATTAATATTGAGAATGTTACTGGTAACTTAGTTGCAAAAACTAGAAACGGTTCGATCAGCTTAACGAATGCAAATTTAAAAGGTGATAGTGAAATTGCAACGAGAGATGGTGAAATTACAATCAAAAATATGTCTGGTTATTTAAATTCCACTACAAGAGATGGAAGCATTTCGATTGAACATGCAAATATAGAAGGAACAAGTGAAATTACGACATATGACGGAGAGATTAACTTACGAGATTATAAAGGTAATGTAAACGCAAAAACAAATAATGGTGCAATTAATGTTGAGAATGCATTATTAAATGGTGAAAGTAAAATTTCTTCTGATGATGGCGAAATTCAAATCGATTTGCTAAAGGATAACAATCTAACGATCAATGCGGAAACAAATGATGGAAGTTTTAGTGGAAATATTGGATGGAAAATGAAAAATAAAGATGAAAATCATACCAATAAGGCGATGGTTGGAAGTGGCGAACATCAACTTAATTTAAAAACGAGAAATGGATCAATTTATGTAAATAAAGATTAGAAGAGTAAAAGCCCCATATATTGTATGGGGCTTTTTTTACTAAAGACGTATTAGTATTTGCTTTTTTACAAAAAAAACCTTTAAATACATTTTGTATCAAAGGTTATATCCAGCTAAGGTAAGTGTACAGATTTAATATGTCCCAGTTTTAGATAAACATTTTGTCCACTCGCAACGGAAAGTTCTATTTGATTATTATCTACTTTATTTAAAAGCCCAATTTTCATTGGATCTGTTCCACCATCAAAAATAACAAGCTTTCCAATTTCTTTTCTAAGCTGAATTTCTAAAGACCTGTGTAAAGGTGTAGTAGATGGATGTACCCCTAGTGTCTCATTTGTTAAATTATATGGCACCACTCTATGGTTATATGGAGTGATCCATTTTAAATGTGATAAAGAAATATACATTGTATGAAATACAGGTGAGTAAAATACAAGATAATCATTTAATACGTTCATAATATAACCATGAAAAGTTATATTACCAGTTACATAAATTTCTGAAAATATTCCTTTAGCATTTAGTAAAATTTTACGATATGAAATTGTCTCCATTTCTTGTGTAATGGATGGTTCATTAGGGTTATCTATTTTTTCTTTTAATTCATTGTTTTGATATACCATATGGATATGCATCCAAGGGATATAATAATATTTTATGCCGTTAAAAAGCACTAAAATATCTTGTCCTAAATCAGTAAGAATTCCTTCGAATATGACATCTCCAGATAATCTTACAGAGACTTGTTCTCCAAGCAATGTAGATACATCACTCACGTAGATCTCCTCCTAAAGGGTAATTAAATTAATGGGCAAAAAATAATTGTATCCAATAAAATAATAATATTAATGAAATAATTGTTGTTAATGGAATCACAATTATAGTGACGCTTAAATAATCCTTCCATTTTACTTTAATTTTATTTTCCTTTAAAATGTGCATCCAAATTAATGATGCTAATGTTCCAATTGGTAACAGTAGCGACCCTATATCACTACCAACTATATTAGCAAGATAGATTGCTTTTAGTGTCACTGGATCTAGTCCCATTTCAGTTAGGCTGATTGTGCCAATCATAAGGGCAGGGTGATTGTTAAAAAGATTTGACAAAACGCTTACTAATCCACCCATTGCCAAAGTAGAATTAAAAAGTCCCTGGTTAACGATTGGTTCAATTTCTTTTACAATAAAATCAGTTAGACCAACATTATGGAGTCCGTAAATAATTACATACATTGAGAATGCAAATAAAAGAATTTGCCATGGTGTCTTTTTTAAGATATCTACAGGATTTGTTCTTAAATGGTACCATCTCCATATAAGTAAAATAAGGGAACCTAGTACAGCAACAATTTCAATTGGTATTGAAATAAAGGATGCAACAAAAAGTAAACATCTCATAACAAATACAAAAGTTAAAATTTTAAGCATAAACTTTGTTCTTTTTCTTTTTGTTTCAACAGAAATTTTACTTTTTAACGGATGAAAATTTTTAATAAAAAAGGATTCTTCAATATCATTTGTTGAAGCGGGTAACACTTCTGGAAATTTACTTTTTAATACGAAATACATCATAATCGACATAAATAATAAGCCTAACATTGTAGGTACAAACATCATTAAGGGTTGCATATAAAGTGGCATGTGTACGATTTTTAAACCTATTAAATTCACGATATTACTTACGCCAATTGGAGCACTTGAAGCAGTTGCAATTAATGCACCTGATAATAGGTAGGGTATTTGTTGATGTGGTTTTAAGCGTAGATTTTTTAAAAGAATTATTAGTATAGGTGTTGTAATGAGGATGCTACCATCATTATTAAAAAGTAACGTCATTAAAAAACATAGTAATTGAATGTACCAATATAATCGATAACTAGAACCTTTGGCCAATGTAACTAGTCGAGCTGCTGACCAATGAAAGAAGCCAAAGCTCTCTAAAATAACAGCCATAACAATTGTTGCTATAATTGTAATTGAAGCTCCACCGATTTTCGTTATAATGTCATATAAATCGTGTCGGCTAACAATTCCAGTTACTAGAATGATTATAGCCCCAATTGAAGCAGGCCATGCTTCATGAATTCCTTTTGGTCTCCAGAATATGACAGCCATTGTCATAATGAAAACAAATGCTGTCATTGCAATTTCAAAATTCATTTTCATTCACCTTTCTCTAATCGGTAGTATTTTTTTGAGTCCTACTTGTCCGATTAATATACTAATATTCAATTTTACTAATCATGTACTTAGTCAATTGACCATTTTTTTTAGTTTGTATATTTGTCCACATAGTTGAAATGTCCCGAAATGACATCGTCCTATAGGTACACATGCCCCGAAAAAACTCAATTTTCCAAAAGAAAAAGGTCAGCTGCTACGCTGACCTAAATTATTTTGAAATATCATTATGAAAATTTCTTTCCATTTATATAATAACAATCTTCTTGATATGTAATAAAAGCAATTTCAAATTCAGGAATTTTCAATGTGTTAATATGTTTCTCGATTGTAGCTGCGAAACGATCTCTAGTTTCACCTCCACGTTCAAACCACTTTACTTCAATGAATGGAAAGCTTTCTACAATTTCACCATTAAAAATTGAAGTTGGATGGATACAATCAATCGTAAAATTATCAGTTCCACATTCACAAACCACTGCAAGTTCTTCGATTAAAGACTTACTAATTTTGCAAATATCATCAGTTGAAATCCCTTTAATTAATAATTGAGGCATAAATGTCCCACCTTTTTTTCTCCCATTATAACTCAAAAATTAAATTAGTTTAATTTTCTAAATTGGGTTTTACGATATTTACATGGAATATATTTATTTGGCTTCGTGAATCATACCTTGATTGCACAGTTCTTAATGAACATATTATCTTGATCATTTGGTATTCAGCGTAATTCTGTGGATGGTAAAAAACCAATAATTGGTATTGATAATCATTTTCAGTTGTGGTAATCTAAGATTAATAAAAGAAGTTTAAGAAACAAGCCATTGTTTTTCTTAGTTCTTCGTTTGTATACACATTAAAATGTGAATTGCGACCCTAGAACCCCCAAAAACCCTAAAGAAGAGAAGAACGCGCTAGGACAATAGTTTTTCTCTTCACCAAATTAATAACCCTGTTTTTTGACGCAGATTATTCTGCGTTATTTTTTTTGTGTGAAAATACAGATTATTTCGTAAAATTCTATAAAAATTATTATACTAATTTACTAATATGTAAGTTTGGAAATGTGAACAAAAAGTTAATCAAAATCTAATATTTGTCTAAAATGTGAACGTTGTGAATAAGTGAGCAATTGGATTGAACCATTGATATATATAGGTTTTTTAGAAAAAAGCATATTTTCAAATATGTCTAAAATGTGAACACTCTTTTTTTCCTTTCAAAATGGTAATTAATTGTTTGTTTTTTTAATTAAAGTATCTTACTATAACTGTGGACATTGTTTGTCATTTTGGTGACAATTTATAAAAATACTTATCTAAGAAATAATTCAAAAAAACTATTTTGAACTTTTACTTACGTTATAGGAAGGAAGAGCGAAATGAAAAAATTTCTAATGGGCATGATGATCATGCTGGTTGCATTAGTAATGGGTGCTTGTGATAAGATTGCAGTTCTTAATCCAAAGGGTCCTGTCGCTAAAACGCAAGCAGATACGATTATCTTCTCGATGTTGATGATGTTAGGAGTTTTACTAGTAGTTTACATTCTTTATATTGTTATTCTATATAAATATCGTGCTAGTAAACTTCCAAAAGATTACGAACCTCCTCATGAAGAGGGAAGTAAAACACTTGAAATTATTTGGACTGTCATCCCAATCATTATTGTTGCAGTTTTATCAGTTGTAACTGTTAAAACAACAAATGCAGTTGAAAGTGTACCAAAAGGACATGAAAATGATAAGCCACTTGTTATTTATGCAAGTTCTTCAAACTGGAAATGGCATTTCTCTTATCCTGAACAAGGAATTGAAACAGTTAACTATGTAAATATTCCAACGAATAGAAATGTTGAATTCCGACTTTATTCATTTGGTCCGATTACAAGTTTTTGGATTCCTCAATTAGGTGGACAAAAATATGCAATGAGTGACATGGTAACTAAATTAAACTTTGTTGCTTCAAATGAAGGTTCTTATATAGGTAAGAACAGTAACTTCAATGGTAAAGGCTTTGCTGGAATGGAATTTGAAGTACTAGCAATGAATAATAAGGATTTTAACGGCTGGGTTAAGGACGTTAAAGAAACAGCTCCTGCTTTAACAGAAAAAGAGTTCAATAAATTACTAAAAATTGAGCATTTAGGTAGAAAGACATATTCTTCGACTCATTTAGAATTTAGACCAGCTCCAGAAGGTAAAAATGCAGGGCATCAACATGGTTCTATGAAGGATTCATCTGATCACCATGACATGGATAATATGGAGGGGATGAAATAATGGGTTATAAATGGGATCACTTTTTTGTAACAGGTGAACCAATGATCTATGGCGCAATGGTGAGTATCGTTGTTGTATCTCTTGCTATTGTAATTGGTTTAACCAAATTTAAAAAATGGGGTTATTTATGGAAAGAATGGTTAACTACTGTTGACCATAAACGTATCGGTGTAATGTATATTCTGTGTGCATTATTAATGCTATTCCGTGGTGGAGTAGATGCGTTATTAATGAGAGCACAGTTAGCAGGACCAGATTTAAAAATATTAGATGCACAACATTATAATGAAATTTTTACAACACACGGCTTAATTATGATTCTGTTCATGGCGATGCCTTTCATTATTGGGTTAATGAACATCGTTATTCCTTTACAAATCGGAGCTCGTGACGTAGCTTTCCCTTACTTAAATGCAGTAAGTTTCTGGTTATTCTTTGCTGGTGCAATGCTTTTAAACTTAAGCTTTGTTATCGGTGGATCACCTGATGCTGGTTGGACAGCTTACTTCCCACTAGCTAGTAAGGAATTCAGCCCAGGAGTTGGGAATAACTATTACGCAATTTCGCTTCAAATTGCTGGTCTAGGTACTTTAATGACTGGTATTAACTTTATCGTTACAATTTTAAAAATGCGTGCTCCAGGCTTGAAATTAATGAAATTACCAATGTTTACTTGGAGTATTTTAATTACAAACGTTATTATCGTATTCGCATTCCCAGTATTAACTGTAGCTTTAGCATTAATGATGTTTGATCGTGAGTTTGGTACTCAATTCTTTACGATGGCACATGGTAATGACATGCTTTGGGCGAACTTATTCTGGATTTGGGGACATCCTGAAGTTTACATCGTTATTCTTCCGGCATTCGGTATATATAGTGAAATTATCGCTACTTTCTCAAGGAAGAATTTATACGGATATAAGAGCATGGTTGTCAGTATGATTGCCATCTCTGCTTTAAGTTTCCTTGTGTGGGTTCACCATTTCTATACGATGGGTCAAGGTTCTGTTGTAAATGGCTTCTTTAGTATTACAACAATGGCAATTAGTATACCAACCGGTGTTAAAATATTTAACTGGTTGTTTACATTAAGAAAAGGTAAGATCGAATTTACCGTTCCAATGCTGTACTCACTAGCGTTTATTCCGATTTTTACAATCGGTGGGGTTACAGGTGTAATGCTAGCAATGGCAAGTGCTGACTACCAATATCATAATACGATGTTCTTAGTTGCTCACTTCCATTATGTATTAATCCCAGGTACTGTATTTGCGGTAATCGCAGGATTTTACTACTGGTTCCCTAAAGTATTTGGTTTCAAATTAGATGAAAAAATTGGTAAGATTACGTTCTGGACAATTATCGTTAGCTTTAACGTAACATTCTTCCCATTATTCTTATTAGGATTAAAAGGTATGACTCGTCGTACTTATACTTATAGTGCTGAGTCAGGTTTTGGACCATTAAATATGATTGCTACAATTGGTGCTGTAGGGTTAGCAATCGGATTCTGTTTACTTGTTTACAATATTTATTACAGTGTACGTTACGCACCAAGAGAAACAACTGGTGATCCATGGAATGCAAGAACATTAGAGTGGGCTACAAGCAGTCCAATTGCTCCTTATAATTTCGCAGTAATTCCAAAAGTTGATTCTTTAGATCCATTCTGGAAAGCTAAAAAAGAAGGTAAATCATTACTTGAAGGTGAAATTACAGATATTCATATGCCAAGTAATAGCGGTATACCATTCATTTTAGGTGCAGCATTTATGGCATTTGGTTTCTTCTTAATATTTGAATGGTGGGTTCCAATGATTGTATTTGCAGTGCCAATCGCACTTTGCTTAATTGCACGTTCTTTCCAACGCGATCATGGCTTCCATATTCATAAAGAAGAGATTATTGAAACAGAGAAAAAATTACGAGGTGATCATTATGAGCAGCAGGCCTCTGTATAGTCTAGGTGAAGAAAGTTCTAATAAGATTCTTGGCTTCTGGATATTTTTAGGAGCTGAGATTGCCTTATTCGGAACATTGTTCGCAGTTTACTTCACTTTAGCGAATAACACTGGTTCAGCACCTACTCAAAAAGAATTATTTGAGATGAAAGGTGTAATGATAGAAACATTTGCCCTATTAACAAGTAGTTTTACGATTGGTTTAGTTGTGAACGCAATAAAATTAAATCACAAAAAAGCTTTTATAAGCTTCCTTGTTTTAACACTAGCTTTAGGAGCAGTCTTCTTAGGAGTAGAGATTACAGAGTTCTTTACTTACGTTCATGAAGGCGCAACAATCCAAAGTAGTGGTGCATTATCAGCATTATTCGTATTATTAGGTACTCACGGTGCCCACGTATCATTCGGTATGTTATGGGGTATTGCAATCTTAATTCAAGTTTCTCGTGAGGGAATTACAGAAACTACAGCAAACAAAACATTTATTTATTCATTATACTGGCACTTCTTAGACGTAGTATGGATCTTTATCTTTAGTTTTGTTTACGTGAAAGGACTGATTGGATGAGCGCATTATTCCCTAAGCATCAAGTGGTTGGCTTCATCCAATCACTTGTTCTAACAATCATAGCTTTAAGTGTTTACTATTTAAATTTACCGTTTAATGTATCATTTATTATTTTAATTGTAACTGCATTATTACAAGGTGGTCTTCAGTTAATTGTTTTCATGCATATGAATGAAAATGAAAATAAAGGAGTATTATATATCAATTTAGGCTACGCAGTATTTATTGCAGTAGCAATTGTTTTCGGTACTCTTTGGACATTAATTTGGGGTATGTAATAGTTAAAAGCTCTTCGACATTCGAAGAGCTTTTTAGCTGTTAAAAAACAATCTTGTCAATTAATTATCAAACTTTTGTAAAGGAGTAG
This sequence comes from Bacillus sp. AFS029533, assembly GCF_002585125.1. Lineage (NCBI taxonomy): Bacteria > Bacillati > Bacillota > Bacilli > Caryophanales > Bacillaceae > Bacillus > Bacillus sp. AFS029533. The sequence goes on from NZ_NUQC01000020.1 coordinate 146,068, forward strand.
AGTTGTTGATTTCCATTACAGGATGCTCGCTTTCCATGGGGCNNCATAGGAGTCGAGCATCCCTCCATTCCAATCAACTAATTCATCAAAAAAAGTTTACGATATAAACCTAATCAAATAGCCTTTACATAGTGTAATCTAACAGAATTTTTATCAGTTTGTAAGTTAATAATGATTGAAAATCAACTTATAAACTAATCATTTAAAACATATATCTAAACTTTGCTCTAAACATTTTAAATTTCCGAAAAAGCAATAACCATAGTTTGTTGGTTAATTAAAATAGTTAAATACTTTAACATTTTAAATGTTAAAAAATTGAAATCGAATATAAATAATATTTCACTAAATTTTGATTTCCCTATAGACCGTTTTGTATCTGAACAACACTGAAAAGCTCTTCGACATTCGAAGAGCTTTTTTTTCGTTTTTTTAAAGGTAAATTTTGATTTTCTTACAAAACTTAAAGCAAAATTGTTTAATATAAAAATAAAAAAGAGGTAAATAAATTTAATAGCAGGTCGTCTTGTATTAAATGTAGAAGTAAGTAATAAAAAATATTCGAGTTTATACTTATGAACAATTACATTAAAACAATGGGGATAAGGTTTGAACAGGACAAAGTATTCCGCAAGAAAAGTTAATGTCATCAATTGTTCACAATGTTGTGAATAATATCTTATTTGTAAGCGTTATTTCTATTATTATATGTAATAGTTTAATATAATAATTGCATAATAATTAATCATATCTTGTTTGATAGGTAATACAAGATACATAATTATTTGGGTATTTATTTACTTTTAAGGAGGAAAAAAGTATGGAAATGAATGACAATTCTAACATTGCAAAGTGCCCGTTTAATCATGGTAGCACTACTACTCCGAAATCGGCTGGTACAGTAAATAAAGACTGGTGGCCAAACCAGTTAAATTTGAACATTCTACATCAGAATGACAGAAAATCTAACCCTATGGATGAAGAATTTAATTATGCAGAAGCATTTAAAAAGTTAGACTATCAAGCGCTTAAACAGGATCTTCATAATCTAATGACAAACAGTCAAGATTGGTGGCCTGCTGATTATGGACATTATGGTCCATTCTTTATACGTATGGCTTGGCACTCAGCAGGTACATATCGTACAGGGGATGGCCGTGGTGGGGCAGGAACTGGTACACAGCGTTTTGCTCCACTTAATAGTTGGCCTGACAACGGGAATCTCGATAAAGCCCGTCGACTGCTTTGGCCGATTAAGCAAAAGTATGGTAACAAGATTTCTTGGGCTGATTTATTTATACTAACAGGCAATGTTGCTATTGAATCAATGGGCGGAAAAACATTTGGATTTGGTGGAGGACGCGAAGACGTTTGGCATCCTGAGGAAGACGTATACTGGGGTACTGAGACCGAATGGCTAGGGGATAAACGATACACGGGTGACCGTGATCTAGAGAATCCACTAGCTGCTGTTCAGATGGGTCTGATCTATGTTAACCCAGAAGGACCAAATGGTAAACCGGATCCTATTGCTAGTGGTCGTGACATTCGTGAAACATTTGCCCGAATGGGAATGAATGATGAAGAAACAGTTGCACTAATCGCTGGGGGACATACTTTTGGTAAAGCTCACGGCGCAGGCGATGCTGCTCATGTTGGTCCAGAACCAGAAGCAGCTCCGGTTCATTCCCAAGGGCTAGGATGGCTAAGCACTCATGGCTCTGGTAAAGGTCGTGACACAATTACTAGTGGTATTGAAGGTGCCTGGACTGCAAACCCAACAAAGTGGGACAATGGTTACTTTGATCTATTGTTTAAATATCAATGGTGGCTTACAAAGAGCCCAGCTGGTGCGTTTCAGTGGCTAGCTGTAAATCCTGAGGAGAAGGATCTTGCTCCTGATGCTGAAGATCCAAGCGTTCGTGTTCCAACAATGATGACCACAGCTGATATGGCTTTGCGTTTTGATCCTGAATACGAAAAGATATCGCGTCGTTTCCATGAAAATCCAGAAGATTTTGCTGATGCTTTTGCACGTGCGTGGTTTAAACTAACGCACAGAGATATGGGGCCTCGTTCAAGATATTTAGGTCCAGAAGTCCCAGAAGAAATTTTAATTTGGCAAGATCCTATACCTGCCTCAGAATATGAAATAACTGATGCAGAAGTTGAAAAAATCAAATTAATGATTCTAGATACAGAACTTACAATTAGCGAGTTGGTAAATACTGCTTGGGCCTCAGCAAGTACATTCCGTGGCTCAGATATGCGTGGCGGTGCGAATGGAGCTCGAATTCGACTATTTCCACAGAAGGATTGGGAAGTAAATCAGCCTGAACAACTTTCAAAAGTACTTAATGTATTAGAGAGCGTTCAAAACCATCTGCATAAGAAAGTCAGCATGGCCGACTTAATTGTACTTGGTGGTAGTGCTGCAGTAGAAAAAGCTGCACAAAATGCAGGTTTTGATGTAAAAGTTCCTTTTACTCCAGGACGTGGCGATGCAACCCAAGAGCAAACGGATTTAGAAAGCTTTGCAGTGCTAGAGCCGATTGCTGATGGATTCCGTAACTATCAAAAGAAACAATATAGTGTAAATTCAGCAGAGCTATTAGTAGATAAGGCACAATTGTTAGGCTTAACTGCTCCAGAAATGACTGCACTTATAGGCGGTATGCGTGTACTAGGTACAAACTATGATGGCACTCAACATGGAGTATTTACTGAACAAGTCGGTACACTTACTAATGATTTCTTTGTAAACTTGCTAGACATGGGAATTGCGTGGACACCAGTAGAAGGAGACGTATTTGAAGGACGTGATCGCAAGACGGGTGAGAAAGTACGTACAGCTACTAGTGTTGATTTAGTGTTTGGTTCAAACTCAGTGTTGCGAGCAATAGTAGAAGTGTATGCTCAAGATGATAACAAAGAGAAGTTTGTACGTGACTTTATAGCTGCATGGGTTAAGGTCATGAATGCAGACCGCTACGACCTCGGTTGAGGAAATATACAATCTATATGAAATAGTATGAGGTAAATAAAAATCCTTCCTGATCAATCAGGGAGGATTTTTTCGGTATGCCCAAGCAGATTGTATGGATCAATCTAAACTTAAGTTTTTGTATATTGTCTACAAACAAAAGGCGGTCATATAGACAGCCTTTTGGAGTGTAAATTAAAATCAGTTTAAAGGAGCTTTTTGGAAAATACTCTCCTACTTAAGCTGATTTTTTTCGATCATTTGGCAGCATAAAAGCTACTAAACCTAATAGTGGTAAGAAGCTACATAAATTCATTACAAAATTTAAGCTAGTTGCATCGGCAATTACACCTAATAATACTGCTCCTAAAGCACCCATTCCAAATGCTAAACCAACTATTAATCCACTTACTAAACCAACTTTTCCAGGGACGAGTTCTTGAGCGTAAACAACAATTACACTAAAAGAACTTGAACTAATGATCCCAATTAAAAATAATATTGGAATAACTGCTAGCAAAGAGATATGAGGTAAAAGTAAGGCTAATGGGAATGTACCAACTAATGAAAATAAAATCATATTCCGTTTACCGAAACGATCAGCTAACGTTCCACCTATGAAAGTACCTATTACGCCTGCAATCATAAAGATAAATAAATATAATTGTGTGCTTTTAATTGATAAGCCATAACTTTTAATTAAGTAAAACTGATAATAATTACCTATGCCTGCTGAGTACCACGAACGTGCAAATGTAATAAATACTAGTAGTATAATAGAGAATTTTACAGCTGATGTAATTTTGATATTTTCACTTGAAGACTGAGCTTTACTTTTTAATTTAAAAGGGTTTTCTTTCAGTTTATTTCGATACCATGTGGATACGTAAATTAAGACACAAATCCCAATGGCAGCTAGAATCGTAAACCATGCAGCACCTTTTTGTCCTAATGGTACGAAAATTAGTGCTGTAAAGATTGGCGCCAGTGAGTTCCCTGTATTTCCGCCTACCTGGTAAATCGCTTGCGAGAGTCCTCTTTTTGAACCTGACGCTAAAAAGGCTACTTTTGAGCCCTCTGGGTGGAAGATGGCAGAACCTATACCAATTAATAGAACTGATAATAATACAATAATTAAATTAGGTGCAAATGCTAAGCAAAGCATTCCGAGTAGACTGGACGCCATACCAATCGGTAGGAGAAATGGTGAAGGCTTTTTATCAGAAAAAATCCCAAAAACGGGTTGCATTACAGAGGAAGTCATATTTAGCGCAAAGGCTATGAATCCAATTTCTGTATAAGTTAAATTCATCGTCTTTTCTAAAATTGGAAATATGGCTGGTACAACTGCTTGCATAGAATCATTTAATAAATGGCCTAAACTGATTGCAAATAAAATTTGATACATTGTTGACTGATTAATAACCTTTGAATTAACTGCTGGTTGCATAATAGCCTCCTTTCTAATTGACTTATCTATCATAAACCAATCTTCGGAAAATTTACACAATTTTGCTTCATACACATTTCAATAAACTTTATGCTCATTTATAATATAAGAAATGGTTAAAATTGCATTTAATAAGTAGCTATGAATTTTTTAAAATGATAATGGATTATTCAGTAGGGAGTGTAGAATGGACAAGTATTCAACTGAGTTAATGAGATTTTTTAAAGAACATAAAAATAATAATAATCGACCTGCAATGGAAGCTTATATGAAAAATAGATTTACATTTTTAGGAATTAAAGCACCAGAACGAAATGCACTTTTGAGACAGTATCAAAAGAGTAATGGTGAACCACCGAATTTAGAATCAATAATTGATATTTGGAGCTTAGAGGAAAGAGAATTTCAATATATTGCATTAACATGTTTAGATCGGCAGTATAAAAAAGCAGAGCCCGAACGAATCAAATTATATGAACAACTAGTAGTCGAAAAGCCTTGGTGGGATACTGTTGATACAATTGCTGGGCGATTAATTAGTTATCACTTTTTAATCTATCCTGCATTAATTGATGAGTATGCTAATAAGTGGATCTCTTCGGATAATATGTGGCTGAATAGAGTCGCGTTATTATTTCAAATGAAATTTAAGGAAAAAACCGATCAGGAGCGTTTATTTCATTATTGCCGTCTACTCAAAGAAAGCAAAGAATTTTTCATTCAAAAAGCAATAGGCTGGGCGTTGAGAGAGTATTCCTATATCAATCCTAAAGAGGTTGAATTATTTATCAATCAAACTAATTTGTCACCTTTAAGCAAAAGGGAGGGATTAAAATATATTGATAAATTGAAGTGTTAAATATGTCGATTTTCCGGGAAATAACCGATATATTTTACTAATTTAAGTAAGTTGAGACATTAGTATGAAAAGGTTATAATAGGTGCATTATTGTTTTTTTAAACCATCCAGACTGCCCACCAAACGCTTGCAATCAGTCTGGAATCAAATTTTTTATTATTTGTTTACACACTGTATTGTTGCTTTAAAACACTCCTCTTTTATCTAGTCGAATTATATTTAAATTTGAGTGATGTGACTTGTACGAAATAACTAAATGAAAAAAGTTCAAAGGAGATTTAGTGTTTATGAAATCTACTTTTAATAATATTATAAAATTTTGTCTTTGTTTTAGCTTAATTAGTAGCTTCTTTATTCAAAAAACTGTACACGCAGACGAAATAAACCTATTTAGTGATAAGGCAATTTCAATATTGGCTGATAGTGGCGAAGTAATTTATAGTAAGAACGCAAATAAAGTTGATTTCCCAGCTAGCACAACGAAAATAATGACCGCAATGGTGATGATGGATTATTTAAAAGAGAATGATAAAATTCAAATGACAAAAAGAAGTATCCAAGAAGAAAAAAGTAATTCCCAAATTCTTTTTTCTGAAGGAGAGGTTTTAGATCGAAATACAGCATTAAAAACAATGATGATTTTAAGTGCCAATGATTTAGCATATGCTATTGGTGAAAGAGTTGGCGGAAATATGGACAACTTTGTAAAAATGATGAATGAAAAAGCTAAAATGATTGGTGCAAATCATACAAATTTCATGAATCCAAATGGTCTTCACAATGTAAATCATTATACAACTGCACATGACTTAGCTTTAATTACAAAGGAAGCTTTAAAATACCCATTAATTATTAAAGCAATGGGTACAAAAGATGCTCGTATTAGTACATCTAAGCAAAAGAATGTATATATTTTTAATCGTGGAAAAATGTTTAAAAATCCTTACTTTTATGCGGGGAAAACCGGATATACTGATTCTGCTAGGAATACTTTAATTGAAATAGATAAAAAAGACGGCCAAATGATTATTAATATTTTATTACGCTCATCAAAACCACAGTATCTACAAGATATTAAGTTATTAGATTCCTATGCATTTTCAAGAATCCATAAAAAAACTCTTATAAAACAAAGTGATTGGCAGAGAGAATTAAAAATTAGAAATGATCTAATTCAAACAAAAATACCAAATGATTTATCTTTTTTAACTGCACTAGGCACGAATACAAATTACGATATAAAAATAAAACCTTTAAGTGCAATAGATAAGTCATACAAGGAAAATGGAATTTCTAAAAATCAAAAACTTGGTAGAGTTGAAGTATGGACCAAAAACGAGGAACTTTTCAGTACTGAGTTATTAGCTGCTAAATCATATGACCGACCGACCATCCTTTCTATGAGTACATTTATCATTGCAGGATCGGTAATTTTACTTTTGCTGTTAATATTTTTTATTACAAAACCAAAAAGGAAAAGAGAATATATGTAAATTAAAAAGGCGAATCGTATTGTTTACGTTTCGCCTTTTATTCATTAAAGTAAGATTAGTTTTAAAATTTGATAGAAAATTGCAGCTACTGTTGCTGAAATTGGGATTGTAATAATCCATGTTATTACCATACGTTGAGCAGTACCCCAGTTTACATCTTTAACACGTTGGGCAGAACCTACCCCCATAATAGAAGAAGAAATTACGTGAGTTGTACTTACTGGTAAGTGTAAAGCAGTAAATGTGAAAATAATCGCTGCTGATGATAAGTCAGCTGCTGCACCATTAATCGGGCGAATTTTCATGATTTTTCCACCAACAGTTTTAATAATTTTCCAACCACCAACTGATGTACCAATAGCCATTGCCATAGCACAACCGATACGTACCCATAAAGGAACATCTGCACCAGCTGGTTCAATTTTAGCGGCAATTAAAGCGATCATGATAATTCCCATTGCTTTTTGTGCATCATTTGTACCGTGAGTAAATGACTGTAAAGAAGCAGTGAAAATTTGGACTAATCTAAAGCCTTTATTAGTTTTAGAAAGGTTAGAACGTCGGAAAATAGTTGCTAAAATTGTCATAACTATAAAACCAAGTGTAATTGCAATAACAGGGGAAATTAATAAAGCTTCGATAATTTTAATAAAACCTTCCGCCTCTAAAACGTCAAATCCTTTTGCAGAGACAGCAGCACCAGCTATTGCACCAATGATTGCATGTGAAGAACTACTTGGAATTCCAAAATACCAAGTTAATAAGTTCCAAAATATACCGCCTAATAAAGCTGCAATTACGACAACTAGTCCATTTGAACCTTCAATCGTAATCGGATCAACGATACCAGTTGTAATCGTTTTTGCAACACCTGTAAATGTAATCGCACCAATGAAATTCATTAGAGCTGCTATTAAAATAGCTGTACGTGGTTTCAATGCTTTTGTTGAAACTGACGTTGCAATTGCATTTGCAGTATCATGAAATCCATTAATAAAATCAAACAAAAATGCAAAAATCACGATTAAAATCGTAAGTAAAAATAAATGCTCCATTTTATGACTCCTTACGCATTTCGCATGATAATTTGCTCAAGTGTGTTTGCTACATCCTGCGCACTATCAGCTACAGATTCTAGATTTTCGTAGATTTCTTTATACTGAATAATTTTAATTGGATCTTTCTCATTCATAAATAATTGCTTAATTGATGTACGTAAAAGCTCATCACACTGAGACTCATAATCCTTAATTTTAATTGCATGAACACGGATCTCTAATAATTTTTTATTTGAAAGTAATTTAACTGCAAGTAAAATTTCTTCAACAGCTTTTTGAAGAATATCAACGAATTTAACCATATATTCATCAGCAGATGTAATTGAATACATTTCAAATCGTGCTGAACAATGTTCAAATCCATCTAATACATCATCCATTTTCATTGCAAGTTGTAAAATATCTTCTCGCTCAATTGGAGTAATAAAAGTTTTGTTTAATTCAACGATTAAAGAGTGAATAAACTTATCACCTTTTGTTTCATATTCTTTCATTTCTTCTTGAAACTTCTTTAAGTCGCTTGCATTCTTTATTTTAAAATCAACGTAATAATTTGATGATACGTGCAAGTTCTCAGCGATACCTAAAAGCTTTTCAAAGAATACATCCTTTTTTTGTCCAAAAAACATTATGATTCCTCCAACTAAAACATATAATTTATTATCACCTTCACATTTGTCAGTTAATTTTAATATGTCAGAAACTATGTAAAAATGTCGAAAAAAGTAAAGGCCACGTTAATAATAATAATTGGTTTTTGAAATTAATCAATTAAAAACATATAATTAATTTACAAATTTACAATATCTTTACATTCCCTTAACAAAGTTAATATTTCGATTTCTACACTAGTTAATATTATTGATAGTATTCACAGAATTGTTGACTTTATGTGAGATTTTAATTTAGCATTAGATTATACGTTTAAACTATTGGACTAAAAAGGGTGTGATGATTCTGGAAAGTACATATAAAGCATCTGAAATTACACAATTAGTAGCTATGCAAAAAGCATTTTTTCAGACTGGTTCAACTAAAACTTCAAATTTTCGAATTGAACAATTAAAAAAATTATATAAATCAATAGTAGAAAATGAGGATGAAATAAAAATAGCCTTAAAAAAGGATTTAAATAAGTCAGATTTTGAAGCCTATATGACTGAAATAGGATTTACATTAAAAGAAATATCGGAAGCAATTAAACAGATTAAAAAATGGATGAAGCCTAAAAAAGTAAAAACTCCGATTACGCATATTGGTACAAAAGGATATATTTACAGAGAACCGTATGGAGTAACATTAATTATCTCCCCTTGGAATTATCCTTTTCAATTAACGATGGCTCCATTAATTGGTGCAATAATTGGGGGAAATACTGCTATTATTAAACCATCGGAATTAACACCAAATACATCGATCATTATTAATAAAATAATTAAAGAAAATTTTGATAAAGAATATATCGCTGTAGTTGATGGTGGAATTGAAGAAAGCACAATATTATTACAACAAAAATTTGATTTTATCTTTTTTACTGGCAGTGTTCAAGTTGGAAAAATTGTGATGGAAGCAGCAAGTAAAAATTTAACGCCATTAATACTTGAATTAGGTGGGAAAAGCCCAACAATTGTACATAGCGATTCGAATATACAACTAGCCGCGAAAAGAATTGTTTGGGGGAAATTTACGAATGCAGGACAGACTTGTATTGCTCCAGATTATATATATGTCCATAAATCAGTAAAAAAGGTTTTTATTGATGCATTAAAGAATGAAATTGTTCAATTTTATAGTAATAAACCTTTACTAAATAATGATTATACAAAGATTATAAGTGAACGCCATTTTAATCGTTTGGTGGGCTTTTTGAATAATGGTGAAATCCTACATGGAGGGGAGTTCGATCAATCTTCTTATAAAATCGAACCAACTTTAATTTCTAATCTATCTTGGGATTCACCAATTATGTCTGAAGAAATATTCGGTCCAATTTTACCAATTCTTACCTATGAAAATATAGATGAAGTAATAAATGAAATTAATCAACACCCTAAGCCATTAGCACTATACGTTTTTACAGAAAGTAAACAGTTAGCTAATAAGGTAATTGAGAGAGTTCCATTTGGTGGTGGATGTGTAAACGATACGCTTTATCATATGGCAAATCCACATTTACCTTTCGGTGGGGTAGGAGAAAGTGGTTCAGGAAATTATCATGGGGAGTACAGTTTTGCTGCTTTTACACATGAAAAAAGTGTCCTTTTACAAACTACTAAAATTGACTTGAAAATTAGATATCATACTACAAAAAACGCTTTACGGTTTATTCGTAAATTGTTAAAATAAAGGTTAATTGTAACTTAGTTTCTTAGCTCCTTGACAAAAGGGGCTTTTTATATGTTGAAAATAAATTATTCATTTTTACATAATAATAAAAATATTAATATAGATGGGACGGGAAAATGAAAAATATAATTGAAATTGAACAAGTCGAGAAAAATTTTAGTGAAAATAATGTGATCTCTCCACTTTCATTAGAAATTTATTCTGGAGAATTCCTAACAATTTTAGGACCAAGTGGTTGTGGGAAAACGACACTTTTAAGAATGATTGCTGGTTTTGAAGAACCATCTTCAGGTGTAATCAAACTAAATGGAGAGGCAATTAATAGTTTGCCGCCATATAAAAGGGATATGAACTTAGTGTTCCAACACTATGCATTATTTCCTCATATGAATGTTGAAAGAAATATACAGTTTGGATTGAAAATGAAAGGTATTTCGTTAGAAGAGCAAAAGGTTCGTGCTGACGAAGCAATGAGATTAACCCAATTAACTGAATTTAGAAATCGTAAACCTAGTCAATTATCTGGTGGTCAACAGCAAAGGGTTGCAATCGCTCGTGCAATAGTGAACAATCCAAAAGTCTTATTATTAGATGAACCATTAGGAGCACTTGATTTTAAGCTACGTAAAGATTTACAAAGAGAACTTAAAAATCTTCAACGCGAATTAGGCATTACATTTATTTATGTAACCCATGATCAAGAAGAAGCGATGAGCATGAGTGATCGAATCGTCGTGATGAATAATGGGAAAATCGAACAAATCGGAACACCGAAAGAAATCTATCAAAATCCGGCAAGCAAATTTGTTGCTACATTTATTGGTGAAAATAATTTCTTTGATAAAGGTGTAAAAGAAATTGCAGTTAGACCAGAAAATATAAAAGTTTCTCATTCTACAAATGAAAGTAATCCTTATTCAGGCATCATAAGAGATGTTGAATTTGTTGGTACTCTAAATAAGATTTTTATAGATTTACATAAACATGAACAAAAGATTATTGTCTATCAAATGCCAGACCAAACAAGCTTTAATAGAAATGATAAAGTTGAGATTAGTTGGAAGTCAGAAGATGAGGTGATTATGTATTGAGAAATGAAAAGTACATAATTGCACCTACGATTATCTGGCTATTAGTTTTTTTTCTAGTACCTTTATTATTAATTTTTGGTTTTGCATTTATGAAAAACGGAATGTACGGAGAAATTGAAAAAACGTTTACATTAGAAAATATTGTAAAAGTTTTTGACCCACTTTATTTGAAAGTTTTATGGACAACTTTTTGGATTGCATTAGTAACTACAATAATTACTCTTTTGATTGGATATCCTTATGCATATACAGCTACAGTTGTAAATGAAAAATGGCAGAGGATTTTACTTTTACTAATCACAATCCCTTTTTGGATAAATTTCTTAGTCAGATCATATGCATTAATTGTTATTCTTCGTTCAAAAGGAATTATTAACACATTATTAATCCAACTAGAGATTATAAAAGAACCATTACAACTACTTTATAATACTCCATCGGTCATAATGGGAATGGTCTATACATTATTACCATTCATGGTGTTACCGATCTTTGTTGCCATTGAACAATTAGATAATCGAAAATTGGACGCTGCTAACGATTTAGGAGCTACTCCATTTCAAACCTTTCTATATGTAACTCTTCCATTAACGATGAAGGGGATCTTTGCAGGTAGTATTTTGGTTTTTGTTGCTTCATTTGGAATGTTTGTCGTTTCTGATGTTATGGGCGGTTCAAAAGTTGCTTTAATCGGAAATGTCATTCAAAATCAATTTTTAGCAGCAAGAAACTGGCCATTTGGTTCCGCACTTTCAATATTCTTAGTCATTACTTCAATCGGTTTAATAGGACTTTACTATTTAGCTACAAAAAATATTGGTGCTGATAAAAGTAGAGGTGAAAAATAAATGAAAAAACCTATACTTATTGGATTTTCAACAATTGTCTTGATTTGTTTATATTTACCAATCTTGATATTAATACTATTTTCATTTAATAAATCAAAGATTAATGCACACTGGACTGGATTTACGTTCGATTGGTATTTAAATTTATTTCATAACCCGCAAGTTATTGATGCCTTTATGAATAGTTTATTTATTGCAATTGTAACGACAATCCTTTCAACAATTCTTGGTACTATTTGTGCACTAGCCTTACATAAGCATAAATATAAATTTTCAAATCTTATAAGTGGGCTAGTTTACTTACCCATTGTCGTTCCAGATATTTTAATGGGACTTTCATTACTAATATTATTTACTAATTTTCATATTGAATTAGGTAGTTTTACAATTATTATTGCCCATGTCACTTTTTGTATTTCATATGTCATTATACTTTTAGCAGCTCGACTTTCAGGAATGTCATCTGATTTAGAAGATGCTGCAAGTGATCTAGGCGCTACACCATGGCAGACATTTAGATTTGTAACTTTACCAGCGCTTATGCCTGGAATTATTGCTTCAGCACTATTATGTTTTACATTAAGTATTGATGATTTTGTCATAAGCTTTTTTGTTTCAGGACCAGGTTCAACAACATTGCCAATTTATATATATGGAATGGTAAAAAAAGGTGTAACTCCTGAAATAAATGCAATTTCGACGATTTTAATTGTTACAATTATTTTCTTAATGGTAATTTCTGAAGTTTATCGTACAAAAGGTATTAACAATCAAGAAGAATCAGAGAAAAAATCCTATATCGTTTAAAGTGCTTTTAGTGACCTTATAATAGTTTAGTTTCACTTAAAAACGAATCTTCTGGATTATAATTCAATTAAGGCATATTGGTTTTATGTGCCAAATTTAAGGAGGTAGTCAGTAGGCATTATGAGTATATTTAGAAAAACTGCTGCAATAATGGTTTCTTTAGGCTTAGTAAGTTTACTTTTATCTGCCTGTTCAGTTGGAAAAAAAGAATTAAATATTTATAGCTGGGCAGATAATTTTGACGAGAAAGTTTTAGAGTCATTTGAAAAGAAATATGATGTTAAAATTAATTATCAAGTTTTTGCAAGTAATGAAGAGTTGTATGCAAAACTAAAAGCTGGCGGTTCGAATTATGATGTAATCCAGCCATCAGATTATATGGTTAAACTTATGATTCATCAAAATATGTTGGCTAAATTGGATAAAAGTAAGATGCCAAATTTAAATAATATTTCTCCAGAATATACAAATCAAGAGTTTGATCCAAAAGGTGACTATTCAGTAGTCTATACTGGGGGATTAACGGGGATTGCATATAATCCAAAATATGTAAAAGAAAATATAGATAGCTGGAATGATCTGTGGAATCCAAAATACAAAGGTCATGTAACATTACTTGACGACAATAGAGAAGTATTTGGAATGGGATTAATCAAAAATGGCTATTCAAATAGTTCAACAAATGAAGACGAATTGTTAAAAGCTTATAGTAATTTAAAAACATTAACACCTAACTTATTAGCATTCGACACAGATACGGTAAAACAAAAGTTTATTACCGAAGATGCATGGATTGGTCAAGTATGGTCTGGAGATGCTGCTTATATTCAAAAAGAACTTAAAGATATTAAATGGGTTGTACCAAAAGAAGGATCATCAAGATGGGCAGATACTTTAGCGATACCAAAAGATGCAAAACAAAAAGATCTTGCTGAAAAGTTTATTAACTATCTATATGACCCAAAAGTAAGTGCACAAAATTATGAGGCGATTGGCTATGCTGATCCAAATAGTAAATCAGGACCGTATCATTCGGCGGAGTATAAACAAAATCCGTATATAAATGTAACAAAACAACAAACTGATGCAACCAACTGGATTAAAGACGTTGGGGACCAAACAGAATTATATGATAAGTATTGGACAGAATTGAAAACTGGCAAATAATAATCAAAACTAAAAAGGTTGTCTCCTACGAGATAACCTTTTTAGTTTGAGATTAATTTGTTTAATAAAAATCGAAATTGATCTCTTTCACTATGTGAAAGATTTTCGAATAATGTTAACCACAATTCTTGACGGAAATTGAAGTTTTCTTCAATCAACTGTTTTCCTTCATCAGTTAATTCAAGCCATGTAACTCTGCGATCACGGCTATCCCTTTTTCGAGAAATTAATTGATTATTAACTAATTTATTGACAGCGGTTGTAATAGAGCCTGAAGATAAACCAATCTGTCTTCCAAGTTCAGAAGCAGTAATTTTTTGATTTTTATATATTAAATATAAAAGCAAATATTTTGGTGGAGTTAAGGAGTTTTTTACTTCTTCATCAGTTTTTTGCCAGTTTTTTCGAACTCGAATCATTAAACTTGTTAAATCATCTAGAAGAAGTTTGTCGTTTTCGGTTAACAAGGCAAGATCCACCTCCTAAATTATATTTTGAAGTTGAGATAAAGTGGGTATTGTACGTATAGGTTACCAATTTTCTATGTCATTTTCAAGAATGCAAGGAATTTAGGCAAGATTTTTAAATTTGACAAGTTTTGGCTGTATAGTATCTATAGTGTTTTGTAAATAGTATGATAAAAGAGACATTGGTAGGGGTGAAGTTCAATGTTTAAGTATTTTAAGTTTAAAATAAATGATACTGTTCAATTTGTAAAGAACGATGGTCATTTCTATCGAGTGATCGGGTACAGGATCGAAAAAAGTATTTATTTAAATGATGAGTACAGTAGCATTATATACGAACTCTTACGAGAATTTGATGGTCTTCAAGTTGATGCTGAAGAAGAAGAATTAGTAAGCGTATCGAACTTTGATGAATTCTACGGTTCTATGTTTGAAAAACTAGGTACATTTACAATTAAGTTTGCTAAAAAGCAAGAAGAAGTAAAGAAATCATTTACGGGTGAAGCTTCATCTGTGGACGAGCTATTAGATAAATATAATGATTATCGAAGACTGGCAATACTTTTCAAAGATTGTCTTTACGATTTAGCTGCAGAAAATGTTCTAAATGAGCTCACCGATTTTTCTGAATCAAAAAAAGATTACATGCATTAAGCATGTAATCTTTTTTCATTAGTTTTAATTGTAACAGATTTTTTTTGAAATTTACTTTCATAGACCAATTCTGTTACTTTCGCACAGATTGCCACAGAAAGAATTGTATATCCTACTTCATTCCATGACAGGTAGGATAGTGAACAAAGAAGAATTACAGCATCAAAAATAAAATATACTTTACCGATCGATATTTTTGATTTTTTGCTCATTATAATCGTTATTAAATCATCTCCACCAGTTGCACCACCACTTCTTAGAATTAACCCTAAACCAAGTCCAGCGAAAATTCCTCCTAAGATAGCGGGTATCCAAAGATGATTTCCAAAGTTAAAAGTAAAATTAGAAGATGTTTTTTCTATTATAGAATAAAAAACAGAAAACGAGATGGCTCCGATCGTAGTATTGATTAATAATTTTCTACCTAAATACAAACCAGCGATCAAGATAATAGGAATATCGAGAAGCAAAGTTGTAATTGAAGGTGATATATTTATTGCGTTCTTTACTAATAAAGCAATCCCAATAAATCCACCTTCAGCTAAATTATTTTGATAATGAAAATGATACAGTGTAGTGGCTAAAATAAATGAACCAATTAAAATCATTAAGGTCTCACCCAAACGATTGTTACTCATTGTTATTTCCTCTTTTCGTAGTTAGTAGTTAAAAATACAGCTTATAAACTAACTACGTACATATAGAGCTCGTAGTTAGTTTTTTTGCTTTCTAACTACATAGCTATATATCATTGAAGAAATAACATAATCGCCTGTCAACCATAGTTTCGCCTACCTTCAGTTTTATTTTAGAGTTCTTTTGGTTCTCTAAATTAAAACTGCTAAGTGTAGGATAAGTCTTTACGTTGCCAAATGCTCCTTCGAGCAATCATGGTTACACGTCCTTTTTACCAGTTTTGTTAGAAAAATCTAACAGGTGAAAAATAAGTTCACTTTAGAACTTATTCTTAATTTTATCATATGCGAAAATATTTGAAAAAAGAAAAGAATTAACAAAAATCTACAAAAAGTTAGAAGTAAGAAAAGGAATCAGTAGAAGAGGAACATGTTTTGTTGAAAAAAATGTGAAATATTTCACAAATTAGACATAGCAATTTCAATAAAAAGGATATATATTATATTTGTAAGTAATATTGTGAAGTATTTCACAAGAATAAATGATTAAATGGGACTTAATGAAACCTTAAATAGGATGATTAATTTCCAACATTAGAGGAGGAGAGCCAAATGGCTGTTCAAGAAAAAATTGTAAATGAAACTAGTAACGCTTCTAAAATGGTAAATGACTTAGTCGTAAAAGGACAAAAAGCATTAAAAGATTTTGAAAATTTTAATCAAGATCAAATCAATAAAATTGTACATTCGATGGTTCTAGCAGGTTTAGAACAACATATGCCACTCGCAAAAATGGCAGTTGAGGAAACAGGTCGTGGGATCTATGAGGATAAAATTATTAAAAATATATTTGCTACAGAATATATATGGAATTCAATCAAAGATAATAAAACGGTTGGGATTATTAGTGAAGATATACAAACTGGAATAACAGAAATTGCTGAACCTGTTGGGGTAATTGCAGGTGTCACTCCAACAACTAATCCTACATCAACAACATTATTTAAAGCAATCATTGCGATTAAAACAAGAAATCCAATAATTTTCGCTTTTCATCCTTCCGCACAAAAATGTAGTAGAGAAGCAGCCAGAATCGTTCGTGATGCGGCAATAAAAGCTGGAGCACCTGAAAACTGTGTACAATGGATTGAAGTCCCTTCAATAGAAGCAACAAAGTGTTTAATGAATCATGAGGGAGTAGCACTTGTTTTAGCTACAGGTGGTGCTGGAATGGTTAAATCGGCCTATAGTACAGGTAAACCTGCTTTAGGGGTTGGACCTGGAAATGTACCATGTTATATCGAGAAATCTGCTGAAATTAAGTGTGCAGTGAATGATCTTATTCTTTCAAAAACATTCGATAATGGAATGATTTGTGCTTCTGAACAAGCAGTTATTGTAGATAAAGAAGTTTATGAAGTAGTAAAAGCAGAGTTAAAAGCAAATAATTGTTATTATGCTACAAAAGAAGATAAAAAGAAATTAGAAAAGCTTGTCATAAATGAAGCTACATGTGCTGTAAATGGTGATATTGTTGGTAAATCAGCATATGAAATTGCAGCGTTAGCCGGTGTAAATGTACCAGTAGATACAAAAATTCTTATCGTTGAATGTCAAAGCGTTGGTGCAAATGAACCTTTAACAAGAGAAAAATTAAGTCCAGTTTTAGCTGCTATTAAAGTAAATGGAAAAGAAGAAGGGTTTAAACGTTGTGAAGAAATGTTAGAGCTAGGAGGATTAGGCCATTCTGCAGTTATTCATAGTAATAATGAAGAAATTCAAAAAGAATTTGGACTAAGAATGAAAGCATGTCGTGTTATTGCAAATGCTCCTTCAGCACATGGAGGAATTGGGGATTTATATAACGCATTTATTCCTTCTCTTACATTAGGCTGTGGATCACATGGTAAAAACTCTGTATCGTCTAATGTAACAACTGTACACTTATTAAATATTAAAAAATTAGGAAGAAGAAATATGAATATGCAATGGGTCAAACTGCCACCAAAAATTTATTTTGAAAAATATTCAACTCAGTATTTAGAAAAAATGCCTAATATTAAAAAAGCATTTATTGTAACAGACGAAGCAATGGTTAAATTAGGTTATGTTGACATAATTAAATATTATCTAGAGAAAAGACAAGAAAATATACAAATTGAAATTTTTTCAGATGTAGAACCAGATCCTTCAGATGTTACTGTAATAAAGGGTGCAGATAGAATGAAATCATTTGAGCCGGATACGATTATCGCTTTTGGCGGTGGATCAGCAATGGATGCAGCCAAGGGTATGTGGATGTTTTTTGAATACCCAGAAACCACTTTAGACGGGCCTAAACAAAAATTCTTAGATATTCGAAAAAGAGCTTATAAATACCCTAAATTAGGACGTAAAGCTCAGTTTGTCGCAATACCAACTACTTCTGGTACTGGTTCAGAGGTTACACCATTTGCTGTAATTACTGATAAAGCTAACAATATTAAATATCCTTTAGCTGATTATGAATTAACGCCTGATGTTGCAATTATTGACCCTCAGTTCGTATCAACTGTTCCTAAAAGCATTACAGCAGATACTGGGATGGATGTATTAACTCATGCAATCGAGGCTTATGTAAGTGTCCTAGCGAATGATTATACAGACGGATTAGCATTACAAGCTATAAAATTAGTGTTTAAATATTTACCTAGAGCATACAAAGATGGAAACGATTTTGAAGCGCGCGAAAAAATGCATAATGCTTCAGCAATAGCAGGTATGGCATTTGCAAATGCGTTCTTAGGAATTAATCACAGTTTAGCGCATAAAATTGGAGCGGAATTCCATATCCCACATGGCAGAGCAAATGCAATTTTAATGCCGCATGTCATAAGATATAATGCCAAAAAACCAACGAAGTTTACAGCATTTCCTAAATATAAGCATTTCATTGCAGATGAACGATATGCTGAAATAGCTCGTTTCCTAGGCCTTCCAGCTGCAAATACTGAAGAAGGGGTTGAAAATTTAATTACAGCAGTTATTAAGTTATCTAAGGAATTAAATATAAATATGAGTATCGAAGCACAAGGAGTTACCGAAAAAGAATTTTTAGAAAAAGTTTCATATTTAGCTGATCGTGCTTTCGAAGATCAATGTACTACTGCAAATCCAAAACTACCTCTAGTAAAAGAATTAGAAGAAGTTTATTTGAATGCATTCAAAGGATGATAATAAATTTTACATTAAGGAGCACCTATATAGGTGCTTCTTTTTTGACGAATTATATTTTGATATAATAGTCATATTGAAAGTGGTGATTAATGATGGAGTTAAAGCAACAAAATCCATGGTTTAAGGTAATAATAGGTATTGAACATAAAAATCAAACAGTAGAGTCATATTTAAAAAATGTGTGGCAGTTTCCAAAGAAGTTATTACATGAATTAAGGATGGCAAAAGGTTGTAAGATTAACGGAGAAATTAAACCTTGGAATACAATCCTTTTAAGTGGTGACCAAGTTGAAATGCAGTTGTACATAGAAGAAGATTATGGTGTAATTCCACAAGAACAATCTATTGAGATTTGCTACGAAGATGAACATTTACTTATTGCTAATAAACCGTTTGGAGTCGACACACATCCGAATGAAAAAGGACAGTTAAATACATTAGCAAATGGGGTAGCATTTCATTTTCAAGAAAATGGATTAAAAACAAAAGTACGCCATATACACCGCCTCGATAAAGACACAACAGGTGGAGTGGTATTTGCTAAACATGCATTAAGTAGTTCAATTCTAGATTCGATGTTAAGTCATCGTAAAATAAAACGTACCTATACAGCTATAGTTGAAGGGAATGTTAAATCACCTAAAGGTACAATAAATGAAGCGATTGGAAGGGATCGACATCATCCTACCAGAAGAAGGGTATCTCCAAAAGGCGATAAAGCAATTACACATTATAAAAAAATAAGATATATCTCAAAGTTGAACATAACGATATTAGAATGTCAGTTAGATACTGGCAGAACACATCAAATCCGAGTCCATTTAAGTTTTTTAGGTCATCCATTAATTGGAGATCTATTGTATGGTGGGAAACAAAAATTATTGAATCGTCAAGGATTACACGCTAGTAATGTACAATTTACGCATCCTTTTACAAAAGAAAATTTATCGATTGATATCTCATACCCAGCCGACATAAAACAAATACTTAACGAAAAGTGAGATGAATGAAATGTTATTAGAAGTCATTGCCACAACCGTAAAAGATGCATTAGATGCAGAAAGGTTTGGGGCAAATCGCATCGAATTAGTTACTGGAATAAAAGAGGGAGGATTGACACCAAGCTATGCGACAATTAAACAAGTTGTTCAAAGTGTCTCAATTCCAGTACATGTAATGATTCGACCACATAGTCGTTCATTTTTATATGATAAATATGATCAAGAAGTAATCTTAAGTGATATTGATGTATGTAATGAGATCGGAGCAGCTGGTATTGTTTTTGGAGCCTTGACAAAAGAGAATACAATTGATGAAGAGCTTTTAAAAAAAGTAACAGCTCGTGTAAAAAATATGAACTTTACATTTCATAGAGCAATAGATGAATCAAATGATCTGTTATCAGCTATTGATACATTGAAACAATACCCTGAGATTACACATGTATTAACATCAGGCGGTGTTGCTAGTGCTATTGATGGGAAAGAAACAATAAAAAGTATGATCGAACTGACAAATAAATCGAATATAAAAATTTTAGCAGGAAGCGGATTATCTATTGAAAATGTATCAGATTTCATTGAATTTACGAATGTAGAAGAAATACATTTCGGTTCTGGGGTTCGGAAAAATAACGCTGCAATTGAAGAAATTGATTCTTCTTTAATGGAAAGTTTGCGAAGTAGGTTAGTACGAGGATCAATCAAATAATCTTTGAATAGATCAAAATTATTTTCACATAATAAAAAAGTAGTCCGCAAAAACGGACTACTTAGAATACAGCTTTATTCAAATGTTATTTATTATTTACCGATAAATTGTTGAGTCCAAGCATTTGATCTTGAATCATAACCAACACCAATTTGAGTTAAGTTAGGATTTAAGATATTTGCACGGTGACCAGCACTATTCATCCAAGCAGTAACTACTTCTTCAGGTGTTTTTTGACCTTTAGCAATGTTTTCTGCTGCATAGCTATAAGTGATTCCGAATTGTTTCATCATATCAAATGGTGATCCATAAGTCGGTGAAGTGTGATCAAAGTAATTTTTGTCAGTCATATCTTGTGATTTTAAACGTGCTGTTTTAGATAATGTTGCATTAACAGTAAACGGTTTTAAACCAGCTTTTGTACGCTCAGCATTTGTTAAATCAACTACTTTAGATTCATAAGCTGATAATGATGCTGTGTTTGATGGTGTTGATGGTGTTGATGGTGTTGAAGTTGCTGGTTTTGATGGTGTTGATGGTGTTGATGTTGACGGCGTTGTTGGTTTAGATGGTGTAGTTGGTACCGTCGGTTTTGTTGTTGGTGTTTCAGGTTTAGCCGGCGTTGTTGG
Source organism: Bacillus sp. AFS029533 (assembly GCF_002585125.1). Classification (NCBI taxonomy): domain Bacteria; kingdom Bacillati; phylum Bacillota; class Bacilli; order Caryophanales; family Bacillaceae; genus Bacillus; species Bacillus sp. AFS029533. The sequence continues at coordinate 167,481 of NZ_NUQC01000020.1, forward strand.
AGCTGATGGTTGTGTAGTTCCTGAGTTAGCTGGCTTAGATGCTTGTCCTAATTGTTGCTTAATAGCATCTTGTAGTTTAGTCATATCAATACCATTGCTGTTTAATAATTTACTTAAATCGATTTTAATAGTACCATTTGAAGTTTCTAAGTTTGGTAGATTAAAATAATTATATAAAGAGTTTAAATTATTTAAGTTGATATGTTGTGTATATGATTTAGTAGTATCCTTTGTAATAGTCGCTGCGTTTACGGCACCTACAGGAGCACCCACTAGTAGAGTAGCAGCCACAGTTGATAAAGTTACGATTTTTTTCATGTTCTTCTTCCTCCATTTGTTTGGTTATTGTCTCGCTGTACAAGTAATACTTTAGCATGAAAACGCATGACATAATTATGGGAAATAATGGGGAGGCAAATTTGAGGATTTTTTTGGTAGTACTGTTTTAGTACAGAAATAAAAAAAATCGTTGTTATGACAACTATTTTACTAGAATAATATTAAATAAGTATCATAAATTTTTGCTTAAAATTTCCATTAAAAAAGTTTGAAGTTAAGAAAACGTCCTATTCTCACGTTATAATACAGGAAGAAAAATCCAGTTTTGTTGTTATTCAGTTACGATTGTAATCATTCTGTAAAGAACGTATTGAGGGTGAATAATTTGAAATTATTTATTGATGATACTAGTCCAGTTCTATACAGTTTTATATTGGAAAGTCCTTTGAGGAATGATTAAAAGAATGTATACATCAACAATTTCAACAAATATCCCTAAATTATAAGCTAGGATTTAGAAAAGAAAATTGAAAAGACCATATAAAGCGAATTATTGTACATACTTAGCGTTTTTTAAATGGGATATGAAAAAAATCATTAATAATAGAAGAGAAAATACAAAACACTAAAATTACATAGAGCTATTTATGAATAAAAGGGGACCTAATTAAATTAGTGTCCTTTCAGAGTGTTGAAATATAAAATGGTCAATAGAGAAAACGGACATTAAATGAACATTTATTAATGATGAAATGATAATTTTTGGTTGAGCTATCTATTAATGGTTTTAAATTTTAATATGATTGAGCAATTTTATGATACCAATAACACTAGTAAGTTTTTTTATAAGGTAAGAAATATTATATGCTAATTTTTTGAAAAATAAATTCAGTTGATTAGCTTATTAATTAATGTTCGATCTTAATTGACCTACAAATTAATAAACAACTGATAGGATACGCTTAATAAAGGCTATTTGATTAGTTTTTATTGCAGACTTCTTATTGATGAATAAGTTGATTGGAACGAAAGGGGTGCTCGACTCCNNTGGAAATCAACATCACTCTACTCCTTTATGAAAATTTGGTAAGTTAATTGACAAGGTTGTTTTTCAACAACGTGAAAGGACGCTAATTAAAATTAGTGTCCTTTAAACTTTTCCTATATATATAGAAGCGAAATTACATAATCCGGTTTACCTAATTAATACATGCTTCTCGATCAATGACTTATGCACTTTATAATAATTTGTAATAACAGGAAGTATATCTTTAAAGTCCGGACATTTAATATTTGTATTTTGTAGATCAGTTAAAGTATTAATACAATCATACTCCGATTTACAATTAAAATAAGATAAAACTTCTTTTTCTACTTTTAGTAAACGTCTAATGAATGGGATTGAAAGGAGAGGACTAATAAATTTAATTGGAATTATGCCTACGGTAGTTTTGTTTAAATAATAGGAAAGAAAATCTTTATAAACATCTTGTACAGGGTAAGGAGAGGGATCTGTAATTTGATAAGTTTTGTTAACTCCGATTTCTGCATGACTTAAAAAGTAAACAGCATTAATTAAATAATCAATGGGAATGAAATTGCAATAAGCATTGTTCTTACCTATTTGAGGGATAGGTAAATAGCGAAGTTTTGTAAAGAAATTTAAAATGAAATATGGTCCATCAAATTTACTTGTCTCACCAGTTTCTGAATGACCAACTACAATTCCAGGTCTTATAATGGTGATTGGAAGTTGTGTTTTTAGTTTCTCAACTTCTATTTCAGCATAATACTTCGTTTCTTCATAAAAGTTTTTAAATGTTTGTGCCATTTCTAATTCATGTTCATAAATTCTTCCTTCACGAGTTCCTGAGACATAGCTAGTACTAAAATAGGTGTAACGCTTCAAAGATTTTAGTTTAAGTGCAAATTCATTTACGTTTATTGTTCCTTTCACATTTACTTCATATGCAATTTTTTTAGGGACTGCAAGGTCATAAATGGCAGCCAAATGAAATAAGTCAGTTAGATCATTAATAAGGACATTAAGATTTTTTAGGCTGAGCCCAAAGTTTTTCTTGGTAATATCTCCACATAAAAGTTCTATCTTTAAAAGAGAATAATCCGGATACTTTTGATCTAATGTTAATAAAAAGTCTCGGCATTGTTTTTCAGTATTAGGAAGAATGAGTAGATAAATTTTTTGAAAAGACATTTCATTATCTAGAATTTTGAGGAGTAACTGCTTCGAAATGAATCCGGGAAATCCAGTAATAAAGTATGTTCTTTCCATTCTAGCCACCTACTTTATGTAAAATAAATCCCTTTGTTTATATTATTAAAGAAATATGCATTTAATGTGAAGTTGCTTCTATTATAATAAACATATTTTGATCTTCTCTATTTATGGAGGGTAGAACTCCAGTTTTAGGCTATCTAGTTCCTCATGAACCGCTTATG